>DAIOEN010000122.1:0-21787 GCA_036746235.1 Vulcanimicrobiota bacterium
TTGAAGATTCCAAAAGGGCAAGGGTTATGAGTTTTCATGGCATGGCCTTTATGGGTATGATCCCCATCGGCTCTCTTCTGGCAGGTACTGTCGCAGACAGGATTGGCGTTCAGAATACTTTTATTCTGTGCGGCCTGGCCGTTATGGCAGGAGCAATGATTTTTTTCGCCAATCTGCCGGCTATAAGGGAGAAGACGAGACCTCTTTATATAAAAATGAATATTATTCAGGAATGAACAGAGGCTTATAATATGATGCGCTCTGCATATAATATTTTTGTCAGGAAGCACGCAATATAATGGATTTACCGGATGCTGTATGTTTCGGGCTAATACAGGGAATAAGTTACCGTTATCTGAATAAAAGAAGACAAAAATGATAAGCTTTTATTTAATATTCTTTGTTGTTCTGTTTTTTTACCCGACCGGCATTTCCCCTCTTTAGACCATCACGTTGAACTGTTTCATTCTCAATGTTACAGATTACTGTTATGGCTCTACCATACTTCCCATGAATAGTATGGTTCCCGTCTCATTATCTCTTATGACAAAAAAGAATGGCCGGTTACACACCATAGAGAATGTTAGAGATACAGAGTCTGCCATTAATACAGCAGTTGCCGCGGCTGCTTCTGTTCCTTCTTCATTTACTTCTATAAAGGTTTTATGCAGAACCTGGCTTATATATAAATTATCTTTATTCAAACACATCTTTGAAAAATTCGCTGTCGGCTTAAAAGCCACCTCCATACCAAGTGATATGAGAGGGTCATTAAGTTTCTTTGTACCATATTCAATCTTGAATCCCGGTAAACATATATCTCCTTCTTTCGGATGAAACCCATCCATCCATTTTTTCCAGTTTTTCATATCCAGATTCTTCTGAAATGCCTCAAGGCTCGAATCACTATCAGGAAGGAAGATATACATGGAAATTTTACCGTCACGATAGGGGAGACTCACTGCCTGAAACTTATCACCCCTGTAGTAATAGAATTCATTATGCTGTCTCATCATAGGAACTTTCTTTTTACTTTTGTTTAAAAGGGTAAAATATTCTTCCGTAGTTTTTTCTCTGTCAAACTTATATGCCCAGGTACCTTTAAAATAAACTGCATTTACAAGTAAAACGGCCAGATTCGATGGAAGCTCATTAAGAAACTTTTCTATCTTACCTCCCGTATTATCTTTACACCAGCTGTTGACATCATTAATGGTAATACCTTTCCTGACTTCTGAAAAATAATAATTTTTGCAGATATTTTCAAATTCAGGACTAAATTGCAGATCCTCTCTATACCAGATAGAATTTGCTATTGTCAATTTAAGATCATCTTTGGAACTCTTCAGGAAATTAATCAGATTGGATGAGGCAATATTAATTTCGTCCGATTTCATACCGGTCAGTTCCAGCACCTTTGTCATAGCTTCTCTGGTGCTTTTGTCTGATCCGTTATAAGTCATATCGAGAGCAATAGACAGACTCAGAGGAGAAATACAGATATTCTTCCCGAAATCTTCTTTGTTTATTTTATTGAATAATTTCAACCCGAATTCCGTATTTGAGTTTGCAAGTTTTTTTTCCTCGTCTCCCACGAAATATTTAGTCTGAGGCACTTCTGTCTTTTCCGGAATTTGAGGTTCTGTCGTTGCCTGACTGTATGTTTTATCCTGAGTAGGAATCGGGGAAGGGTCAGACACCTGTTTATTACACCCCGGAAAGGATATAAATAAGACAATTAAAGTAAGTAATAGAAATTTGTTCATAATAATCATCTCCCTGCTTAAATTTATTTTGGTGAGTATAAATAATAGATATTTGCTCTCGTGACGCGTAGCGCGTAACACGTGACGGGAGGAAGACTTTTATTACAATGTTTATGTCCAGGTCAGTAACTTTTTATTAAATTTTATTTTATCATATATCCGGTATGCCTTCAATAATTCAGGCAAGAATTGATAAATAGGTTCCTACGGATTCCCATGAATTCTGTAAGAAATCTGCATAATCTACAAAAATCAGATCGGACGACGGATATATTTCATCAAAGAAAGCTATTACATAGCCGGAATTTGGATTTGGTATTTTCTGGATATGATTTTCATAGAAAATGGTATGAACGAAGAGCTTATGTTTATTAAAGGTATTATGGAATAAATACCAGTCAGTCAGGTCTTCCTGCTCTCTGAGATCTTTTCTGAAAATTGCAGATAAATCATCTTCTCTATAATTTTTTCCTGCCTTTTTTCGTCTATATTCTTCAAAAGATATAATGTTATCGTTGCTCATAATTTATTTCCTTTCAGTTTGTTAGAGATTTTAAGAAGTCTGTAATTACGGTGCAAAAAAAATTGTTTCTACAATTTCGTTTTACAATTCACCTTGAAAAATTTGCTCATCTTAAAGCTGTATTTAAGACAAAACTTTTAATAGTTAAGTTTTTTTGTTGGCTTAATTCCTTTGCCTGTTTAGCAAATTTCTCTCTTTCTGATTCAATATCTGCAGTTGTTGCTCTACGTGCATGATTTTTTCTATCATCATATTTATCCCACTTATCACAATTAAACCATCCTACAAGAGGGAAGGTTCTGATAAAGGAATAGGAAGTATCAGTAGTTGCTCCCGTAAGAAATCACCCATTCTGAGGGATTATGGAAGAAGCAAAAGCCAATTTGCCTAAGTGAATTGGATAAGCCGATAGCCATACTGCTACCAGGGAGATACATTCCCTGTTTAATCTATTTTCGCTCTGATTAACTATTTTTTCTGATAATAGACAAAAGGCTTGAATACCTGTATACGATGATTATAACTGTCTGCCACATAGATTTTCCCATTTTTATCCATCTCTATACCCATGGGAGATTTAAACTGTCCCGCAGCAGAACCGTAAGAACCGAAGACAGTAAAGACAGGTGTAAAAGAGTCAGACATTACTATACGATTATTGCCTGTATCGGTCACATATATCCTCCCTTCCCTGTTTACTGTTATACCGTAAGGTTTATTTAATTGCCCTGAACCGATAGTAGCAAATGTAGTTGAAAAACTATTCGGGTCAAACCTGACTATACGATTATTGTCTTTATCACTTACATAAATTTTTCCTGTCCCGTCTCCTGACATACCGCAGGGATGATTGAACTGTTCTGAACCGGAACCGGCTGAACCAAATGTTGTAAAAGTGCCGGCAAAATCAGAAGGAACAAAACTTACGAGACGATTATTGTACTGATCGCTTACATAAATTTTTCCTGTTCCATCTACTATTACATCGGCAGGCTGATTGAATTGTCCCGGATCGGAACCGGAAGAACCCCATGATGTAAAGGTGCCGGCGAAATTAGAAGGGTCAAACCTTACTATACGATTGTTTATTTGATCTGCTACATAAACATATCCTGCTCCGTCCACTGCTACACCGCCTGGCCAATTAAATTGTCCTGTCCCTGCCCCGGTACTTCCAAATGAAGAAATATAATTGCCTGTAATGTCATACTGTTCTATACGATTATTCCATGTGTCTGCTACATAACAATGTCCCGAACTGTCCAATGCCACATCACGGGGACTATTAAATCCGGGACCTGTACCGACAGTATTCCATACTGTAAAGGTTCCGGAAAAACCACTCTGATTGAACCTTATTACAGATGCTCTTCTACTGTCCGCTACATAGACATTTTCTGCCCCGTCTACTGCCAGAGAGAAAGGATCTAAAAATTGTCCCGTCCCGGAACCGTAAGTGCCCCATGATGTAAAGGTGCCGGCAAAATCATTGGGGTCAAACCTTACTATACGATAATTATCACGGTCTGTTACATACACTTTTCCTGACTGGTCAACTTCTACATCGGTAATCTCATTAAATTGACCGGAACCGCTCCCACTGAAACCCCATCTGTTAAGGACACCGTGAAAATTATTCGGATCGAAGGTTATTATGTCATTATTGTATAATTCTGCTGCATAAACAAGTCCTGATGGAGCAACTGCTATGCCGTAAGTATAGTTAATTTCACTAGAGAAAGGAGTAAAAGTGCCGGCAAAATCATTGGGGTCAAACCTTACTACCCGCTGATTGAGCATATCTGCCACATATACAAGCCCTGCCTGATCTACTTCTACATCGACAGGATAATAAAATTGGCCTGAACCACTCCCCTGGGAACCCCATGAGGTAAATGTTCCTGCCAGATCTGACTGATCAAATCTTACTACAGATTGACTGTTTATATCTGTTGCATAAATAAACCCTTTCTGATCTACTGTTATGCGGTAAGGATTAAAAAATTGACCGGTATCCCAGGAATTCCTAGCTTTGCCGCTGGAATCAAATTTCACTATAATATTATTCTGTGTATCGGCCACATAGGTATATCCGCTGCTGTCATGGGCAACACCGGTTGGAAATGTCAGCACTGCAACGAGATGACTTCCCCATTGATTTAAATATTTCAATGACCGGATTGCTGTCTGCTGTGTTGGAGGTGACGTAATTATTTCACGTCCGGCTATTATAACTCCTTTGAAACTGCAGTGGCTGCATCTGTAATCATAACGTCCCTCTTCATTAAAGGTATAACTGTATTCTCCGCCCGGTAATATGTCTTTTGAATCAAATTTACTGCATGTAACACTGTGGGCCACACTGTCGTTATTTACCCAGTAAAGGGTATCTCCTTTAGATATGTTTATAGTCTCGGGACAGTAACCTGTTGACAATATACTTACTCCCAGTATGGCTGTTAATGGGTTTACCTGATTGGCCACTACATTTATATTTGTTATTCTGTGGCATAATATATTTCCTGAAACATCGAGCCCTTTGAATTCAATCTGCTTTTCTCCTGCCGGTATATCAGGGATTGTCATTGTATTTTCTCCGTTATTTAAACTTACTACCAGAGGGGAATTGAGTCCCTGACCTGTTATGATTATTTCTATTTTTACGACTCCCGAAGGTATTAACTGGCTTTCCATCTCTTTTCCCTTTTCCGGCCAGGGAACGGTAATTTCTATAGAGCCTTTATCACTCACAGGATTTATTACTGACGAATTTTCTCCGCCGCATCCGGTAAAAGAGAAGAGAATCATTAGAATTAGCAGGATAAATAGATAGATAAGACTCTTTTGTTTAAACATATTATTCCTCCAGATTATTTTAAAATTAAAAATTTTGAATCTGAATCTCACCTGTATAAATTCCACAGTTCTTCAATTATTCCTATGATCTTACTGTAAACTTTTACCATTTCCGAAAGAGGTGTATTCATGGAACTGGTTTCAATTACTATTACACTTTTTGCATAAGGTCCTTCTATCAGGTTTCCATCAGAGATAATCTTTTTAGAACTGAGAAGTTCATCTACAGAACCATCCTGGACACCTGATATGATGCCACCTTTAATATCTTCATCAAATCTTGTTTTCCCTGTAAGATGTATGGGGAAATTATTTTCCAGACATCTATTTTTTCCGTGCTTCCTCCTGATTGTCTGTGTAAAGAGAAAAGAAAAATTAAACATATGATAAAACTATAGATATATTTCACGGGGGTTACATCTCCTGTCGTCATATATTACTGTTCAAAATAAAATATCTTTTTAAAATCTCTTTTCATGCTTATAACCGTTATTTTTTTCTCTGTTTCTGCAATATTTAAAGCCTTTTCCGTGCTTTTATCATAATCATATTCCCTTATATCGTCATCATGATGGAGTAAAAGTGCAAGTCCTCCGTTATCTGCGGTGGTCTGAAGCATATCCAGATCTCCGTTCGAGTTACCGCAGGCAAATATGGCTTTTCTCCCTGTGAAGAGTCCGATATTCAGCGTTTTGTTCGGGCCGTCAATCTCCTTTTATGGCATTTGTTGAGATTTATCAGGCGTATCAAGGAGAGGGATAAGAGATTTCCTTGCCCTGAATAGATAATTTTTTATCTGTTGAGGGGTTTTTCCCATTATAAAGGCAATGTCATTATAGCTCATATCGTGTATAAAACGAAGAATTATAGAAGTTCTGTATGGTTCTTTGAGAGAATTAAATACAGAGCTGTATAAAATTTTATCTTCTACATCTTCTTCCCATCCGTCCTGCAGTATATCTGAATTTATTTCATAAAGACTTATTTTGTCAGGCAAATTATTTGTTTTCCACCGTTTTCTTGTCTCATTGGTGGCAATTTTGAACAGCCAGGAACTAAATGGCATCTCAAAACAATAAGATTCCATATAGAGCCAGACTTTTAAAAAAGTTTCCTGAAACAATTCTTTACTTAATTCTAAATTGCCGGTAATATTAAGCAAATATTTCATCAGAGGCTTTCTATAATATTCTGCAAGTTTATCGAATGCTCTTTTGTCTCTTTCAATTAAAATTTTGTCTATAAGTTTTTTCTCGTTCAATTCCTCATCATTCGATATTATAATATTCTTTTCCTGGATACATAATTTCCTCTCTTCAATTCTTCCTCCCAGGTAATTTGCAAGAAATTTTTCCGCAATAAAATGGAATTTGATAAGGCTTTTTGGTGTAACCATGTTCCCTTCATTCGGAAATACAACATATTCTGCCTCAATACCCTTACCTCTCATGGCTTTGATCATTTGATAAGACTCATCAGATTTAACCCTTGGATTATTAAGGTTATGAGAAACCAGTAAAGGTATTTTTATCTGATCTGCTTTATAAAAGGGAGAACGGGATATTAAAAAATCTTTTTCCGTCTCAGGATTTCCTATCCTTTTAATCAGTATATTACGGTAAACTTTCATACAGGAGGAAAGGGATTCCATGAGGGTAATGAGATTACTGGGACAATTTATGGCTATTGCACAACAAAAGAGATCAGGCGTAAATGAGGCTCCTACAAGTGCCTCATAACCTCCGTAAGCAGAACCGTAAATGGCAATTCTGTCACGATCGGCTATACCTTTTTTTATAGCCCAGTTAACGGCATCTACAATATCATAATGCATCTTACCTCCCCATTCTTTATAACCTGCCTTCAGAAAATCCTTGCCATATCCCATTGACCCTCTAAAATTAATCTGTAAACAGGCATAACCGCGGTTCGCAAGCCATTGTACTGTAGGATTATATTCCCATGTGTCATGGCAGCAGGCATTCCTCCTTACATATATTACGAGAGGTAAATTATTTTTACTGATTTCGACAGGACAGGTTATATAACCGTGAATGGTCAATCCGTCTCTGGAAGTAAATGATATTTCTTCCACAGGTGACAGAATATAATCATTTAAAGATGGCTGACTGTGAAAGAGAAAAGTTCCTTTCTTCGATGTTCTGTTAAAGGCATAATATGATGTGGGTCCATTATCTTTAATAAAACTTATCAGCCATATCTCATCATTCTTATCTCTATTAATGATGTAAATGTCTCCGTAGTCGAGTTTTTTTATAATCTTAAAATCTTCTTTTATTGTTTCATCCAGAATAAGCCATTCTTTTCTGCCTTTATCATAACAGATTGCCTGAATTTCGTGTGTAACAGGATTTATCAGGACTTCATTTGTTGTTATATATATAATATCATATGTCATGTCATGGGCTATTACTTCTGTATTTCCTGTGCTTATTTCTATTTTAATCAGACGGCACGTATTCTCATTACGACTATCTGTCAGATAAATATGTCTGTTATCTTCTGAAAAGGTAATAAACTGGCTTAAAGGTCTATCTTCCATATCCCATAGGAGGAGTTTTTCCCAATCACTGTTCTCGTCTTCCCTGACCATAAGTTCATAAAAACCATCATTTGTATATAATATCATTCCCTGTAATTTGAGATTGCTATTTATGAGCCACTCAATTACATTACCGGAGTTTTTAGCAATGAGAGTTATTTCCCCTGAACTGATATTTATATGATACAGATCGTGATATTCCGGTGTATCTTTATTCATTGATATTATCAGTTCATCCGGAAAAAGTTTATTATATGAAATACAAAGTACCTCTACATTTTTTGATGGCGTTAATCTTTTAGTTTCTCCTGTTTCCAGATTTAATCTATAGAGTATCCGATCCAGTGTTCCTCTGACATACTGAAAATAAACAACATATGTATCAGTAGCCCATAAATAATCATAAATAACTCTTTTTTCATCGCTGATAAGCAGTCTTTCATCTTCTTTGCCTGTAGTTTTAGTACACAGACCCCATGTATTATTTGTCGAGCCCAGATACACTATTTTCCTACCATCTGGCGACAGTTTTGGATCCTTTGCACAGGGCGAATTAAAAAGCACTTCTACCGGGATAATTTCAGGTAGATTTTTTGTCTTATTATTTTTTTCTGCTGAGCTGGTTATGGCTCGATCCCTCTAATCTAAAAAAATATTTAACTAAATTAACTATCATCTATATTTTCAAGTTAATTGTAATATGGAACGTAAGAATAGTCAAGGAACTATACTTCCTGTTCCATATTGCGTTTTCTTTTATTGAAAAATTTATTTTCATAAATTACCGCCTTTCATTACTGAGGTAAGTATAAATAATACATATATATGCTTTCGTGACGCGTAACGCGTGACGGGAGAAGAACTTTTATTACATGCTTATGGTCGGGGCAGTATTTAACAGCCCAGTTCCTTTAATATGGCAGAAAGCCTGTGCAATCTCTCTCCTATTAATTCGTCATCATTGCTCAGAGCCTGCTGAAATAGTTTTATATCTTCATCTATCTTTTCATTGTCAGTACAGACACTTATGGTCATAGCATCACCCTGGAGGGCAACCCTGTCTATAACAGGTTTTGCCGGATCATAAAGCTTTTCGTAACGGTAAGCTTCGGCAAAATACTGTTTTGCCCTGCAGACAAATATTGCAAGATCAAGTATCCTGTGAAGAGGCAGTTCCTCTGACTGTCTTGACCATTTTTCTCCTGTATGTCTCCATACCTTTGCGGAAATATCCACTTTACCCCTGTCATTCCATTGGGCAAGGCCCAGAGAAAGTCCTTTCGCATCCGTTTTATAGGCATACCTCCCGTCAACATGTTCGTAATTCTCGGAAACTATGACAGGCTTATGCTTTAATGTCGTCGGTATCTTCATAATATCACTTCCCAATTTAGTAAATTAGTAAATTACTAAATTAGTATATCATATTATTTTTTTATGTCAAGTGTTTGACAAAAATTTTAAAATGAGATATAACCTTTCTTAATTAGAGTGAAAAGTGAAAAGTGAAAAGTGAAAAAAAATAGGACATTACTCACTATTCACTCCTTTTTATTGACGTGAGCATAAGTATGTAATAAAGGCGTTCCTCCCGTCACGCGTTACGCGTTACGCGTCACGAGAGCATATATGTATTATTTATGCCTGCCTGAGTAACTATAATAAACGGGAGAAATATGATGACGGACAGGAGAAATTTATTTATAGCAAAACTCTGTTATATGGTTGCAGGATTTGCCACATCTATCATAATGCTTTACCTGCCCATTTATATATTTAAATTTGACAGAAGTTATCTGGCTGTTTCAATGATTTTCGCTCTTCCTGCCATTACATCTTTTTTCGGGCAGAATCTCTGGGGCTATTTTGCAGATATTACCGGAAAGGTCAAAATCTTTCTCATTATAACGGTAATGGCATATATATTTTTTTTTATTGCCGTTTTTATATTGAAAAATTATATCTTCCTTCTTATGACTCTTGGTATTTTATCTCTTTTTCATGTAGCCATGATACCTGCCGTTAAATCCTATACGACAATAGTTAATAAAGAACATAAAGGTCGGGCTCTCGGAGAACTTTTGTCTTTCGATTCTCTGGGGTGGGCAGTTGGATCCACATTGAGTATAATACTTTTTTTTCATAAAAATGATATAAATCAGATATATCTTATATTTCAAATACTGCTTTATATTACGGTGTTACTCTTTTTTATAATAATCTTCTTTTTTAAAGAAGTGTCTCTTGTATCTCAGAAAAAAGAACATAAGCATATAACAGAAAAACTCTCCTTTATTTATATAAAAAGGGATATTCAGACGGAAATATTAACGATTCTCTCTATTTCAATACCTAACATTACTTTTTTTTCCATGTATTCCATATTTTTCTGTGACTACATAGGAGGTAGTAAATGGCTTCTCGGACTTTCCATGAGCATTGCAAGTTTTACGGGAGCCATTGCCTATCATATATACGGTAAGATTGCGGACAGAGTAAATCCTGTATATCTTGTGTGCGGTGCTGCCATGGCATATCTCTCCCTCTTTTTAACATTTATATTTGTTAAAAACCCTGTTGTCATTGCATTGTATTATGCTCTTCCTTTCTATCCGGCTGTAAATATTGCTACAGGTAAACATGTTGCCGATATTACGGAAGAACATGACAGAAGCATGTCTCTTGGAGCGCTGGAAGGAGCCTATGCTTTTGCCAGGATTGTCGCCCCTCTTATTGCAGGATTTTCTGTCAAATATGCCGGTATAGGACATCTTCCTCTTGTAAGTTCATTCATACTTATTGCAGGGTTTTCTGTTTTATATGTTTTCAGACTGAGAAAAAGGACAGGGATTTCAGGGATTACGGGGATGGGCACGATAGCTTCTGTGCCGAATAAATAGTTTATATGAGAACTGAAATATCTTCTCATACTTCCTTATGAACGAACATCTATAACACTTATCGGAATGCACTGTTTGTCCATTTTATAAATTCAACAAGATTAAATATTCTGATATTTTTAGTGTTGTTTGACGTGTATAGATGATTTTCTGCAGCTTTTTTTAGCCATTTTATGGCTCCTTCTTTTGCACCACCTCCGTCTATTATAATTATAATATCCCTTTCAGGCATGGCTTCAATACAGTTAAGATATAAGTAGGGATATTTTTCATCCACACTGCCTGATGTTTGCTGCCATTTACATTCAATACGTATTTCAAGGGAATATTTTCCTGACACCAGCAAAAACTCAGTTTTCCCGTCATGACCGTATATTGTTTTATAAGGCACGTTTTTTATCAAAAGTTCTTCTCCGTATTTATCTTTCTTTTTTATATATTCTCCGTAAGAAACAGGAGTAAATCCTTTACTTAAAAGAATGCCTGTAACTGTCTGTTCCAGAGTATTACCTGAGCCTGTAGCAAGGCTCCCCTGCTTTTTATCCGTCATGTTTTGCTCCTTTAAAAAATTTTATTTAATATTATATCATATTTCTATGAGAGCACTATCGAGAAGGTTACAGGAATTATCTGCCAGATAAAACTCCTGAAAATTTGCTTTATGAAGGGGAAAGTAATATTTTCTGGCGAATTATTATATAAAATATAGCAGCGAGTAAGGAGTGAAATTATGGATTGCAGTAACTGCGGAGCTCCTCTTCAAGAGCTTACAGGTGTCTGTATTTATTGTGGAGCTTCCAAGAAAAACAAAGGTGATATACCTGAGATTACTATCGTAAAGATATCCGACAGGGATTGTCCCAGATGCAATATAAAACTTGATACTGTATGTATACCTTCCGATATACCTCTTTATATAGAAAGATGTAAGGAATGTAAGGGCCTCTTTTTTGATCCTCTGGAACTGGAAGGTCTGATAAGTCTCTCGAAAGAAGGAGACGGTAAAGCGGAAAATAAAGGTCTTAAAGCTTTATCAGTTCTTCTTCTGGAAGAAGGCAAAGGAGAACCGTCACAGGTCAAGTATGTTAAATGCCCTGTGTGTAAAACTTTTATGAACAGAAAAGCCTATGAAACACAGTCCGGTGTGACTATAGATTCATGTCAGCATGGAATATGGCTTGACGGGGGAGAATTGAACAGAGTCCTCAGATGGCTTAAGGTACAGGAAAGTAAGAAAAAAGAAGAAAAACATGCATATGGACAACCTCTAGGCCAGTCTCCTCCCATACAGCATATGCAATACTATCCGGTACATAAGTCTTCTCAGAAAAATTATACAATGGAAATAGTATGCCTTGTATTGAAAATTTTTAAAGAGTTTATAGATTAATAGATGTTTGTTATCGGGGCTGTTCCAGAATAGCCCCGTAACTACGTTAAAATCTATACCAGTAATTCAAATTTTTATTATTAAAAATCTGTTCTGTAAGAGGGGAAACAACAGAAAATTCGACACATTCATATCTATCAACATCCTGTAACTCTATGAAACATGTTACTTCATAAATTTTCATATTTATCTTACTTTCTATATATTCTATTTCAGGAGACATGACAGCCATTTCCTTTTCCCAGCTGTTATAATTACTGCTGAAACCGCAGTATATAATCATATTATAAAGAGCGTTTTCATCAGGAAAAACTATTTTACATTCATCAATATATTCTTCGAAAAGATGGATGTCACATGTTACATAGGCTTTAAAGTTGACTTCCAGATGACCTGTCATATAGTGTCTGAAATGGAACCCCGAGTCAAAGTAGACTTTATAAATTTCATTATAAAGATTGCCATGTCTTTCCAGTTTTTCTATTTCTTTTCTGTAAATATCTATGGAATAGTTAATTCTGTTTTTGAAATATGCCTCTATGTCCAGAAGAGAACTTCCGTATCTCGGCAGAGAAAGTATTTCTTCTTCGTCATCAAATATTATGGGCATAAATCCTTTGATGACCATGATATAATTTACAAAACATTTTCCTACTCTTCCGTTTGCATCTGAGAAAGGGTGAATCGCTATTATAAGGTGATATATCTCTGCAAGCCCTTTTATAAGTACATACGGATCAAGTGTATACCAGTCTATCTTCTGAAGATAACCTTCGAGAACAAGCATCTCACTCTGAAGTCTGCCACCTTGTACGGTAGTACCGTTTTTATCGTTAAAATCGAAAATTCTGAATTCGCCGGGACTGCATGTATAGGGAGTATCAAGGTTGTTATAGAGCAGGTAATGTATTCTCCTTAAAAGGCCAATATTTATACCAGGGGTATGAATAGAACATGACATAATTTCCTGAAAAAGATTTAAGAGATTATTTCTTGCAACAGTTTTTAAATAGTGAGGAGGATAAAAGTTTTCATATCCTATAGTGCCTTTCATTATGGTCTTTGAGGTTTCACCCAGAGTAAGAAACATTTTTTGAAATACTGCAAGATTTATATTCAGTGGTATTCTGTCTTTTATAGCAAAAAAGAGGGGAAAATCCAGAAATTCAGGACATGAAGGTTGAAGGACAGGTACGGGATTTTCAGGAGGGTATTGAATTTTTTTACATAATTCAGAAATAATATGAATACTGTCATAATTTGTTATACATTCCTGTGGCATAAAGATGAAGGTTTTTACCATCTCTATTTTTCTATAAAACGTTTCTCCCAGTTTTCTGTTTATGTCCGGTAATTCGTCTGTTTCAATCATACCCAGAAACTTTGCAAGGTCAATATTTACACCGTAGCCTCTCTGGAGCATCTGTTCTATAACATATTTCCGTGAAATTTCTTCTTTGAATGTTGCCTGATAAAGTTCTTTATTGTAATGCCATTTCTGATAATAATAAAGTAGTGTCAGTTCATCATGAGGATGCTGGTCATATAGCTCTCCCAGTTCCCATTTCATATGGGAAAGTTTACCGTATATCCTGTCATGAACGATCTGACAGTATGAGTCCCATTTATAGGCTGATGTGAAATCTTTTGGTTCTGACATTTAAATCGTGATGCGTGACGCGTGATGCGTTACGCGTGGAAATTCCCTCCCTTGACCGGTTGTAAAACCCACTTGCTTTTCACTTTTCACTTTTCACTTTTCACTTTTCACTTTTCACTCTTCACTATTCACTGCTCACTTTTTACTACCTTTACATACTTCTCAAGCCATCTGTTTACTTCCCATAGTTCATGAAGCAGTGATTCCCTTGCTCTGTAACTGTGGCTTTCACAGGGAAGTATTACCAGTCTGGCTGTACCACCGAGACCTTTTATTGCATCATAAAGTCTTTCGCTCTGTATCGGAAAGGTTCCGGGATTATTATCTGCTTCTCCATGAACAAGTAAAATCGGTTCATTAATCTTATCTGCATGATTAAAAGGTGACATTTCAGAGTAGACCTGCGGTGATTCCCAGAATGTACGTTCTTCTCCCTGAAATCCGAATGGTGTGAGAGTGCGGTTATAGGCACCGCTGCAGGCAATACCTGCACAGAATAGATCTGTATGAGCCAGAAGATTGGCAGTCATAAATGCTCCGTAAGAATGACCTCCGACGGCAATCCTGGCCGGATCTGCCACCCCGAGCTTCACCACTTCATCTACTGCTGCTTTTGCACTTGCCACAAGCTGCTCTACATATTTATCATTTGGTTCTTCATCTTTCTCGCCTATAATAGGCATTGTGGGATTGTCCAGCACTGCATAACCCTGTGTAAGCCATACGAGAGGTGAAGTGGGATAAATTCTTATGAAACGATAGGGAGATATAGTAATTTGTCCTGCCGTATCGGCACTTTTAAATTCATGAGGATAGGCCCACATAACTAGTGGCAGCGGGCCATCTTTGGAAGAATATGCTGCCGGGAGATAGAGAGTTGCCGTTAATTCCACTCCGTCATTCCTTTTATATCGAAGTATCTCCTTTTTTACACCTGCAAACTGTGGCATCGGATGGGGAAAGAAAGTGAACTGTTTTATATCATTTTTTATCAGATCTCTTACGAAGTAATTTGGTGGTTCTTCCTGAGATTCGCGGCGTGTAACAAGTCTTTTGTCCTCAAGTAATCTGACTGAATATTCATAATATGGTTTTTCTGACTGCCATAAACGTTTTGTTTCCCCTGTCGATACGTTGAATTCATCCAGAAAAGGACGGCTACCTTCAGGTGATGCTCCTTCCCCTGCAAAATATAATATATTTCCCTTTGAAATCATTATAGAAGTGCCTGTGTCTGTCGGTTTGAGAAGAGGTTTTCCTGGATCATGGTATTTATCTTCTTTAGAATAAGTAAAAAGTTTTACCGGTTTATTTGCAGGTGTTCCCGGAGTAGCAAGCCACCCGTTGATCATTCTTGTTTTATTCCAGTATTCCCATACAATGGCCATACTGTCATTGCACCATTTTATGTCATTTAATCGTGTTTCAAGTGAAATAAGTGTTACAGGTTTGTCTGTAAAAGGAGCATCAAGCATATAAACTGTATCTCTTATATCTGTTTTAACCTGAGGATCTCCATCATCCTGCGCCTCTACCCAGTAAAGAGTAGAAGGTCTGTCATCACGCCAGTTTACTGAACGGGGCCCCCTGGGGACAGCATCAAAAGAAATAGGAACATCATCAGCAAGAGGCAGATCTGCAATTCTTTTGATGACATGTCCTGAAAAATCCCATATTTCTATAGATCTGGGGAAACGATAGTCAGGAACCAGGTAAGAAAAAGGTTTTTTCAGGATTTCTATCAGGATATATTTGCCGTCGGGAGAAGGCATACATTCTGTTATCATGCCTTCAGAACCGACAGGAACAGCTTTCCCGTCAGGAGTAATTTTTGTAATCTGTGATTTTATGTAATATTCAAAGAGAGATTCATCATATGTATTTTTCAGAAGATCCTGATAGGTGCGGGCAGGAGATTTTTTACCTGTATTTTCCTGTATTACAGGGCCGACCGGAATTTCAGGTTTCTCCGGTTCCTGTCCTCTCTCTGACGGAATAGTTCTGCATATAATGGTTTTACTGTCTGAAACCCAGTAAAAAGAATCGTTATAGATATTGTTTATCTTTATATCTGACAGGCATCTGGCACGGCTGTTATTAATGTCTGCCACCCATAATTCAATTTTTTTTTCGTAATGTACAAGGAATGCTATATGATTGCTGTCTGGTGACCATTTTACATTGTCGAAATGTAGCCGGTCAGGAAGGCCGGTGATTTTTTGCTCTGTACCGTCAGAGAGTTTTTTAAATATCATGTCATAATAATATATGCGTCTGCTCTGATCGTTATTCCTGGGATTAATGCGCAATCCTCCCAGACGCAGTTCCGGCATTGATAGTTCTTCTATTCTCTGTAATGGGTAATAATACATAATGACCATCCATTTTTCATCAGGGCTTATTCTTACAGAAGGAGTTACCGGAGCGTCTGCTATATCTACAATTTCTTTCGGAGGAACCATATACGGAGTCTGGGATGATTCATTTTCCTGTGATGAGACCATTGATGGAAAAAGAAATAATAATAAAACCAGAGAAAATAAAATTTTTTTCCGGAGAAACATTATAATACCACCTTAATATTTAATAAATTTGAACTCCCCGTCACTCATTACGTTTATATTTTAGACATAGTGTATCTGGCTAATTCTATGAGTCTGTCAAATACTATGTCATTACTGACAATATCTACAAATTTCCTTCTTTCTGTTTTATCGGAATTTTTCAAAAAGTCAATCATCATAACTGCCGTTTTCTGCGGGTCAACATTTTTAGCAGCCCCGGCAGCTGAAGGAGGAGTTTTATCATCATAAAAATATTTTTTCATTAAAATCTTCCTTTCTCTGTTATGTCCATCATGCCTTACACGTCACGGTATTATTATACCACAGTAATGCAACAGATAAATTCGTGATGCGTGATGCGTAATGCGTAATGCGTGATGCGTGGTTCGTAATGACTGTGTTCGCCATTACCGGTCGAACACGGTTTGCCTTTTCACTTTTCACTTTTCACGACTCACGACTCACGACTCACGATTTAATACCAGTTTTTCCCGAGCATTGCATGTCCTCTGTTTACCAGATCCGGATACCAGAGGGTCAGTTCAGGCGTTTTATAAAGTAAATAATTAACACATTCCCAGCCCTGCATAAAGGCATGATCCTGGTTTGCCACTTCATATTTCCATGCGCCGAAACGGCCTCTGCTGTATATATCATGTTTCATTAATTCGGGAAGTAAGATCTTTATTGCTTCATCTCTCGTAAGACATGGCACAGGATAACCGTATTCTATTTTTTTGTACCAAGTGCTGTAAACCTGCTCCTTTGATTCTATAAGTTTTGTATTGAGGAAACCCTGTATCGTATCTTCCACTACTTTTTCCTGATTAACAGGTTTTACGGGAGACTCCGAGACTTCTCCCATTAATGACCAGTATTTTGAAATATCTGCGGAATTATTGGGACTGTAATGACTGAAAACTGTCACGCGAAAACATGGAGATTTACTTTCAGGGAAATACATCCAGCATTTTTTATCCAGATTCTCAGAAGGTTTTCCCTTTAAACCGAGTCCTACCACATGGGTTGCGGAATGAGTGAGCTTTTTCGTTACATCTCTGAATTGTTTCAGATCAGACATATTTATGAACTGATCCAGAGGAATGGTATTTATGAGAATATCATAATCGGTGTTATTACCGTTTTCGAAATAGATCTTCTTTTTCTCAGAGTCTATTCTGCAGACTTTATGGTTCCAGTGAAGTTTTTCTCCCGGCAGTTTTTCTGCAAGACTCCTCCATATTGCCCCTGTTCCACCGTGTTTCGGGAATCTGAACCGGTTATTTGGGCCCCATGAAACATCATCTGTATTGAAGATTATGTTTTTTGTCACTCTTTCGAGATCTGTCACTGCAACTCTTTCACCTAGCCATGAAGACTGCATTGCAGAAGGGGGATAGGCCCATACCTTGAAATTATAGGGAAACATAAAGAGTTCCGCTATACCTTTACCAAGTGTATAAAGTATCCATTCCTCGAAATTGGCAGGTTTTTTTTCAGTTTTATTTTTATAAAGTTCTATAAGCCCCTGAAGACACTTCCATTTTTCTTCATCAGGAAGGCGATGTATATTATTCTGAAACGGATATGGGACAAATCTGTCACATATCCATACCCAGCTTTCTCTTTCATGATAAATCCATCCGTCTTCTCCGAGCAGGAAATCCATCATTTTATCAAAGGTACCGTAATGGCTGAACTGGACATGACCTCCCAGATCCCATGTGAATCCTTTATCGTCCATATGGCTTGAAGAAAGCCCTCCTGCATAATTTTCTGCTTCGTAAAGTTCCCAGTCGTTATTTGAAAGTTCGAAAAGTCTCCATGCAGATCCCAGCCCTGCAGGGCCTGCGCCGAGTATGACTATTTTTTTCATTGAAGAAACTCCTTTTGTCTGTGGTCAGTAACCGGGTCTTCACCGATGGCCGGTTACTATTTTAAGAGTTTACTTGATTGAAGATTATTAGTCAACATTTATCAGGTATTCTTAATTAAAAAATATAGTTTTCATGGAAATCTACGCACTGCTTCAATCCCGATAAGGCTATGCTGGTAAATCAGTAGAAAAGGGTGATAATGAGGAGCCAGTGTTTCATAAGAGTACAAAAAAAAAGAAAAGCAGAGGAGTATGCCTCATTTATAAAGGAATGTTTGGAAAAAGAGTTGATAGGCAGTGTAATTTATGAGAACCTCCTGACCCAGTGATACGAAGGTTCTGCCTATAGTTTATATAGGTATCTGAGGGAGCTCGGATATCGTAAAGAGAAAGATGTAACAACCATATTTGAAACAGACCCTGGGCATCAGATGCAGTATGACTGGACCGAATGGATAGTAAAGATAGGAGGTCAGGAACTCAAGATATATATTCATTGTCTAATTTTGTCTTACAGTCGAATGAAATATTATGCAGTTTCATTAGCTAAAGCCAGATTTCCTTTTTTCAAACTATGGTATATGGATTAAGATGACATATATTTTTCAGTCATTTTTTTCTACTTTAGTAAGGATGAACATACTTATAAACCATAAAAATAGTAACAAATAGAAAATCAGATGGTATTTAAGTAAGTAGATTCTTAAAATGATGTCCTCTGTTATACCCGATACCTCACCATCAATCAATCCTGTAGCAAAAAATAAAATAAGGTATAATATAAAATATTGGCTTTTAGACTGGATATTATGTTCAATTCCCAGATAAATAAGAAATATAGTGAGAAGCAGATACATATGATAATGAGGCCAGGATCGCGGTATACAAATAAGAAGCAGTAATATAAATGTCCCTATTTCCAGATAGATTTTTTCAGTGTTACATCTTATTTTGACTGGCTTTAGTGTTACATAAAATATGACAAATGTGATTAGCCATATTAAAATATTACCTGTTAATGGTGAGTTAAGTAGTGGTGTCGTATAATCTGTGGGTTTAAAGTAACTGTTTATATATGCAGAGAGAGATTGATTGGCAAAATAGTCAAAATATATACTCTTTGGTATGTTGCTCAGATACACAATATATATATGTATAGAACCTGTATAAATAATTACCGGTAACATAAGTAGTATTAGAAAGATAAGTGTTTTAATGATGGATTTATAATCTCTTTTAACTAAAAAATAAACAAGGAATATAACAGGAAATATTTTTAATGAAATTGAAAAGGCTAATATAAAAGTAGATGCTGTTTTTTTCCCTTTTGCATAAAATATACTGAAAAGAGTAACAAGGAATAGCATAATGATAGTTAACTGTCCTGCAAAAAGGCAGTCGATAGTAGGTGAAAAGAGAAAAAATACAGGTAAGATCATAAGAAAAATTATTATTGTTTTTCTTATTCCCCAGGTTTTAGCTCTTACTGACAATAATAAAATTATATTTAAACACAGTATGAGGTGACTTAAATAAAAGTTTAACCATAGGGACTGTGAAGGCTTTAAAAGTGCAAAGGGAAGATAAATAACAAATAATAGAGGAGGATATTCACACCCGAGCCTTGTTTTTTCTCCACGGGACTTATTCCACTCTTTTAATTTCTCTACATTATATATTATATCATGACATTTGTTATATAATGCACTCGAACCGTTATGATAGGCTTTAAAATCAAGTCCAAATCCGGGTTTGTTAGGAAATACTGTCCAGAGTCTTATATAATCGGGTCCGCGGTAAATGATAAGTAAAATAAGCCCCAGTAAAAAAATAATAAGATATTTATATGATGAATTATTTATCGGTTCAGTTTTAAGATTCGATTCCATATCAGGTTTATCCTTTCAAAGTTCCGAGCTCTTGCCAATAGTTGTGGGAAATTCTTCCAAGTGCCTTCAACTCTCCAACTCATCTCAATTAAGGAATGAAAATTAATTAATTTTCATTCCTTAGTATCTTAATGTTCTCCAATACCACTCAGAAAAAACAGAAATTCTTTTTCTCCGTAATCTTTAACTTTTTTCTGATATTTATCATACTTATCGATAAAATTTTCTGCAAAGGGAGTAAGTAAAGCACCTCCTCTGTCTATACCACCTGTTTTTGTGTCAAGTATTTTTTCCCCTGTGTTTTTTTCGAGTCTTTTTATTATTCTGTGAGCTTTTGCATAAGACATATCCATGTCCTTTGCTGCCTGACTTATTGAACCTGTTTCTTTTATTTTTCTTAAAAGCCATACAAGTCCTATACCCATGAAAGATTCTTCTTTATCATTTATTATGCTTATTTTTAATTTGACTCTCATAGCCGTTATGTTAACATGAATTTATCGGACCGGTCAATGATATTGTATGATATAATATATTTTATGAATAAAAAATTTACTCTCGACGAAAATTCAATTACTATTCCGAAAGGAACAGATGTAGTATTAAAATCTCCTCAGAAGTCTGATGACGGCTATATATTAAAAGCCGGCACAGTAGGAAGAGTTCAGAGCTTTTATTATAATACATATGAAATAATAACCCCGGGAGGCAGGAAAATTACATGTCAGAGGGATCAGCTTTCTGTTCAAAAACAAAATGTACTCCATGAAATTTCCAGGAGTCACTATGAATGGAAGGAATTAAAAAACGAGATTATATATGAGGCTATTGTAGGATCCCGGGCATGGGGTCTTTCCGATGAGGCTTCAGATACGGATAAAAAAGGAATCTTTCTCTTACCTTTTTCTGCCACAGCAAGTATTTATGATGCTCCTGATGAGATACGTAACCCTGAGACGGACAGCCAGTACTGGGAGGTACAGAAAGCAATATATCAGGGTTTAAGGGCAGATGCAAATACACTGGAAACCCTCTGGTCTCCTCTTGTTACTGAAATTACAGAACTGGGAGAAGAATTGAGAAAAAAAAGATCTATGTTTATTTCCAGATATATCTACGGGAGTTTCGGTCATTATGCCATGAGTCAGTTTAAAAAGATACATCAGAAATTAAACAGATACAGAGTTCAGAATCAGATTATAGTTATTATAGGCGAACATCCAGATTTAAACATGGATCAGGTAAGTGAAATACTTGCAGAAAAAATACCAGTAAAAACTCCTTATGAAGCGAAAGAACTCATTACGGATCTGTATCAATCCCTTTATGACAGAGGATTACTTCCTCAGAGGGGCTTTGATATTCTGAAAGAATTTTTGAAAGATGCACCTGAAGAGGAAATAATGCCGGCCCGTAAATACAGACCGAAAAATGCCTATAATCTGCTCAGGCTTTTATATTCCGGTATTAACTGGATGACAGAAGGAGAACCTCTTATAGAGGTTAAAGGTATTATTAAGAAGGAACTATTATCTGTAAAAAAAGGAGAAATTCCCATAGAAGAGACTCTTAAAAAAGCGCATGAACTGGCAGAAAGATTTGAGAAAGCCTATGAAAAAACTTCTCTTCCCGAAGAGCCTGATTACAGGTCTGCTGATGAATTTCTTCTGCTCTGCAGGGAACATGGTGCCAGAAAATATCTGAACTCTATTGATTTGAAGCCACCCGTCACCGGTTAGTATCTCATTACCGTAACAGGTAAAAGGGTACCCGTAAAAAGCTTCTGCCTGGCAGGCTCTG
>DAIOEN010000123.1:0-21524 GCA_036746235.1 Vulcanimicrobiota bacterium
AAGAACTGGAGATAGAGCTAAAACTGATCTTTGCATGAAGATTTATCGGATTATAGTCGAATGCCATTTTCATATAAAAGCTTGACATAGAAAAGACAGGAATGTAAAATTTAAACTACAACATTTTAAATGGGAGGCGTTATAAATATGAAATTCGGAGAATTAATTAAAGGTGCAGACAAAGAAGGAAAAGAAAAGCATGTTCCCTTTATTGAAGTAAAACACTGTGCCGGCTGTAATGAGACAGAAATAACTGTTATTGTCGGGAAAGAAGTAAAACATCCCAATACGGTGGAACATCATATTGCATGGATTCAGCTTTATGGAGTGAAAGAAAATGGTCAGTTAATTCATCTCATGAGTGCAGACCTTGCTCCTGTCGTATCGGAACCATGTGCCCATATATGTATAAAAAAGGATCAGTTCAAGAGCCTTATTGCACTTGAATACTGTAACCTTCATGGAGTATGGGAAAATACTGTAGATTTATAAACTGCCCTGTGGCACGGTCACAGTGAAATTGTTTCGAAGACTCCGAAGAATACTCCTTCCAGGCCTCCCGGCTATAGAGGGATTATTCTTCGGTCTTTCAGGATTATAATTAATTTTTTCCGTCTTTATCGACTTCCCTGATCTTTGTAAGGATATTATCGGCTTTAATAGTCATTCCCTGGCTTTTATAAAGTTCTGATAGTTCAAAATAACTCTGATAATTTGAAGGATATTTTGAAATCAATTTCAATAATTCTTCTTCTGCTATAAGTATTTTATTCATTTTTATCTGTCTTTTAACTTTTACCATGTTCAAAGCATAATTTTCAGGTCCTTTTTCAAGAAGATGATTTAACAGGACATCTGCAAATTCAGGTATTGTTGAATAATAAAAATCAAAAAGTTTTATAGAAAAATTATAGGTCAGATCCTTAACAGTTTTTTTATCTTTAAGAGGAGGTATTATAGATTTTTTATATTGATAAATATATTTCATATTAATCTTATCTACGGTATCAAGATATAAACTCTTCGGAGCAGAAAATTCCAGTAAAGGAAGGTCATCTGTATTTAAAATACCTTTCTTTAGAGGAAGTTCACCCTGTTTCATTACATAGTAAATAAACAAAACATCAGGAGTGTCTATTCCGACTGAATTAAGAGAGTTATATATGTTTTCATTATTATAGTAGTAATTGCAGAAACGTTCGTAATCAAAAAGAAGTTCTTTTTCCGAACCGAGAAGGATAAAATCTCCATAACTTCCTATCCATACAACCCCTTCAGGATATACAGAATAAAAAGTTCTCAAAATCATTTCAATATCCTTATAATCCATGGAATAAAATTGAAACCACTGGCAGAATATACCGTCTTTAGCAAGTTTTTCTCTGGAAATTTCATAAAATTCTTTAGTAAAGAGATTTCCCACACCTGCAATCCATGGATTTGACGGTTCAGAAATAATAATATCATATTTTTTTCTGGAAGCTAAAAGAAGGTTTCTTCCATCACCAACTTTCATGTTAAATCTCGGATTGGATAGAATTTTATCCGTATAAAGGTCAAAATAACGATTTGCTTCAACTACAGCAGGTTCTATCTCCCCGCATGTAACTGATTTTATCTGAGGAACATCCAGGACAGCCTTTGCTGTTATTCCACTTCCGAGACCAATAATAAAGACATCTTCAGGATGGTTATGATAAAAAACAGGCAAATATCCTGAAATCAATTGAGTTCCAAAATCACTGCCAGTAGAAGCATCTGTTTTTCCGTTTACTCTTAAGAATAACCTTCCCTTCGTACTATAAACAGCTACAGTTGAGCTTATACCATCTTTATGAAATAAAATATGTCCGGAACTGAACTTATTAAAATATTCATCCCATCCGAGTTTCTTTTCTTCATATTTTTTTTTATAATCATTCATATGCTGTTCTGAATATATGGCAGAACCGCTGTTCATTATGGCAGGATTCCATGAAGGAACATAAAAAGAGATAAACATAATAATTATTACATAAGCTATAATTATTTTTTTATGTTTTTTCTCTTTGACATATGTATAGAGTATTAAAAATCCGGCCAGTAAATTAATTATAACTGCAATCTGAAGGGAAATCTGTATACCCAGAAAAGGAATAAAAACAAAACCTGTAAGAAAAGAGCCGAGAATACATCCGGATGTATTTACCGCATAGATATCGCCGATATTTTTACCTATTTCTTTAATATTCCGTGTATAAATCTGTCCTGCCAGAGGTAAAACAATACCCATAAGAGTCGCAGGTATTATCATAACAGAAAAACAGACAATAAAATTAGCCAGTAAAATTATATGATAGGGCAAATGTTTAATTATGGAAAATAACTCTATAACATATAATGGTATTCTTCCGAGCAGAAATATTGTTAAAAGAGATGTAATGGAAATAAAAATCTGAATCCATCCAAAGGTTCCATAATTAAAGGTTATATGTTTAGAAAGATAACTGTGGAGAATACTGCCTGCAGTAATACCGAAGAGAAAAGTGGCAATCATAGTGGAAAAAGCATAGGTAGAACTGCCGAGAGAAAGAGCAAGAACCCTTGTCCATGCCAGTTCATAAATCATAGAAGAAAAACCTGTAAAAGCAAATATTATAAAAATCATCTTTGACTGAAAAAACAGGTTCTCTTCTTTTTTTTCCGATGTTTCCGGTCTATCGTCTTGTTCTACCGATGAAGAAGTGAATATATTCTGAGGATTTTTGTTCAGATAATATACGAAAGCTCCGATAAATATATTTATAATTGCTGTAAATCCGAGGGTCGCAGTAATACCGCAGGCAGGGATTAAATAAAATCCGGCTATGATAATGCCGAAAAATGCTCCAAAAGTATTTATAGAATAAAGAAATCCAAGTTTTTCTCTTAAATCTTTAGAGTTTTTTATTAAAAACTTTGATAATAAAGGAAACGTCCCTCCCATAAAAATAGTGGGAAGAAGTAAAACCATGATACACAGGATAAATCTCAGAATAGTTGCAGAGTAAAAATTTAAATCTGAAAACCTCAAATAGATAAATTCCACGATTTTAAAAAGTGATGGTGTAAACAGACAGTAAATACCTGTGAGAAATTCAAGAAAACCATACATGAAAAAATACGGAGAAACACCGAATTTTCCCATAACTGTTTTTAACGTGCCATCACTTTCCGACCATCTTCCCAGTAAGTAACTTCCAAGGGCAAGACCTGCCATAAAAGCAGTAATAACAGTACTTATGGCAAAAGTAGTATGACCGAAAATAAGACTTAACATTCTGCTCCACAGAATCTGATATATGAGTCCACACATACCTGATAGAAAAAAACAGAGAGAAAGAATATTTCTTTTATCGATTTTTTTTACCATTTGAATAGAGGATTCAGTGTTATTCATAATATAAAGTTTTCAGAGGAAACAAATATCCTTTAAATTGAATTTATAAAAATAGTCTCCATCTTTACATAAGCAGCCTTTTTTTTATGTGTATAGTCTCTATTTGACACTTCCACTGTTACCTGTTTATAAGGTTCAGTCAGGCTATTAAACGTATATGTGCCTACATTAACCTTTACCACTACATGAAAACCATCTATTATACTATTTGCATCGCTGATACTGGCATAATCCATAGTTTTATAGTTTTCAATAGTTCTATGGGCTATTATATTGGCCTGATTATAATTTGTACTTTTCTGAAGTGCTTCAAGGCCGCCTGTCATGGTTCCTATCATAGTGACAAGAACAACAGCCAGAAAAGCCGAAGCTACCATTACCTCTGCAAGAGACATAGCACCTTTTCCATGATAACATTTAAAATTCATGCCATGAAGCAATGGTAAATCCATTGGCAGAACCTCCTCCATAGGTAAACATACTCAATATGGTATCATCAAATATAATTTTTACTTCATCGGCATTTTGCACAGACAGTTTACCCGGATCATAAATATAATCAGGGTCAGTATACTCTTTACCTGCCGCTATTAAAGCCCCCTGAATAGTTAAATTTTTACCGTCAACCCTGGAATAAAAATCTCCTTTTGTATAAACGAGACCGCTGAAAGCAGCATTTTCTTTTATATCAAGATTTATATCTCCATCGGAAAGAAGGGCTACCTGTTCCGGAGAATAACCTGCCGCTATAGTTTTACCTTCAAAAGAGATTACTCCTCTGGAATAGAAATTACCGCGGCCTTTTATTACATCTTTCGTATCATCATTTATTACTTTCATATTGCCATATTTATAAGGAGCACCTGTATCAGGTGTAATATCAGTATAATCTCTCGTTCCATTACCCGGAGTATATAGGGTATACCCTTCTACTACAGCACCTTTTCCTTTACCGATAGTTATATCCATATCAAGTGTTACATTATGAATTGTAATATTGCCTGTTTTTCCGGCTACAGGGTTATTCGCATCATAATCTACCTGGAAATTATCTGCAAATTGAATAGTAGGCCCGGTAAATGTCAAACCACTTATACCATGAATATTATTATTTTTAGCAAAACTGATGGAACTTGAAAGGACAGAAGCAGGAGAGGCATCATCTACATCAGAATAATAAATAGTCTTGCCGTCACTGGAAACTACATATGTTCCTGAAGGGATTTTACTGGTTGAAAAACTAATATTATCAACCAGGTCCTGCATGTCAACATCAGGAATAGTCTTTGTTGAGCCGGTAAAATAAGGACTTGACGTCTGATTGGTGCCGGCAACTTTAATATTCCCCTGGGCACTGACCGAGCCTCCGTCTAAAACCTTACATTTCGTAGAATCGGTAACTCCTATGTTTATTGCATCACCTGTTCCTTCATTTGAATGAAAAGAAGGTTTTGCATTGAGTGACGACAGGCTGAAATCATTAATACCTGTAAATACAGCAGTACCTCTGGAACCGGTTGTAGTTTTTCCTGAAAGTGTTTTCTTTACCAGCACTTCTATATGTTTGACTGTATTACCTACTGCTGCAGTAACAACAATACTTGCAGTGCCGTTTGGAATATTCCTTCCCCTCCATCCTACAGTAGAAGAAGGGGGATTATTTATAGGATCAAGATTATTGACGGAAATATATTTCGTTCCATTAAAAGCGGCGTCATTTGGCTCAAAACTTATATAATAAAAACCTTTATTTCCATAGCTCAAACCGGACTGACTGTCTGCACTGACAGGCAGATTACTTTCACTAATATTTGCAAGATCCACTCTCTGGTTTTTTAATCTAATTAAAAGTTTCTCATTAGCCGTTCCCCAGGAAGGCTTCAATTTAATTTTCATAAGAGCCTCATTGATAGCAGCTTCAGCCAGAGGTACTATAGTGCTTCTTTCTACATCTGCAGTTGAACGATAAAGAGTATCTGATGTAAGAGAAATAAGAGCTAACATAAGTATAAGCAGAAGTCCTGTCATAATAAGGACTGTCACCATAGCAAAACCTGATTTTTGTCTTTTTAATAGTTTCATATAATTACCTCCTTCATAAAGGCAGAAAATTAATTGCTGTTTCTTAATATTACAACACCTGTAAATTCAAATTTTTCAGGACTCGCAGGACTTGACGATCTTTCTGGATCTACAGGTTTACCTGTATGGACACTTATCTCAATTCTTTTTGTAGCAGAAGTAGACGTAAAATTCAGGGCTGTTATATTTCTGGTTATAACATTTTCACTACTCACATAAGGTGAGCCGGTACCATTATTATCTATGTAATCATTTGTAACATGAATCTGTGTAAGAGGAGTGGCGTCCAGAGGCGGATATGGTAATTCATATAAAGGTCTTGCAGTACGGTTTGTAACACTCAGAGTGTTAATAGAAACTTCTTTTCTGCACAATTTATAATAATCTGATGGCTCCACCCTGTCATCATCACGAAGATAAAATATTATATACTTGTTCCATAACATCTTTGCCGTACCATCATCATAGTCACTTAAACCGCTGGAAGCATTACAGGAAGAAAGGAAGGAAATAGACTGATTGGCAGTAGATAAAGGGTACGTCTGTATATCTATACTTTTAATAGCACTGGCCCTTATCTCTCTTTCTATTCTGATAAGGGTTATCTGGGCGCTATCTTTAACTTCAACTTTCTGCCTTACTTTCAGCCAGCTCTTTGTGGAAATAACATATATGTAAAAGAGAGCAGTCATTAAAATTAAAAAAATACTGATAGATATCATAATTTCAATTAATGTTAAACCTGAGCAAAATTTAATATTTTTCAACTTCTTAAACTCCTCGATAATATTCTATTATAATTGTAACATAATTCAATTTAATTGTAAATAAAAACATAACATGCCAGATGTTCGATAAAACGTCTTTTCAAATTTTCACAAAAACCAGAAAAGACAGAGGAAAATTACTTTTTATAATATCTAATTTTTCTTTATTACTATCATAGATTGCAACAGAAGATGTATTTGCATAATTGCTTTCACCAAACATATAAAATATTCCATCTTCAGTAGAAATAGACTGTAAAATTTTAAAACCTGTATATTTTTGTTCTGTCAGTGAATTAAATTTATTTTTATCAAAAGCCTGTATAGAGCCAGTTACGCCTGTTACAATATAAATCTTATCCGGTTCACTGGAATAAAACAGTACATTTAAAGGATCTCCGTTTACAGCAATAGTCCCTGTTGTATTGCCTGATATAGTATCCACAACAGCAACTTTATTACTTCCTGAAAGACACACATAAACTCTATCTTTATCTCCTCCGGCACCTTTTGGTTTAGAGCCTCTAAAAGTTAAAATATTTTTTATCATAAAATATTCCGTATCAAATACAGTTATAGTTTCATTTCTTTCACCTGTTATAAAAAGTCTGTCTCCTGAAGGAGAAAGAGATGCGTAAAGAGGTCCTATTCCAACGATTGCAGAGCTTCTATATTCTTCCAGATCTTCCGAACTTATAAAATAAATCCTATTAGTAACACTGTTAAGGACATAAAGAAGATTTTCATCATATGAGAGAAGAATATAAGAAATGCCTGATTCCATTTTTCTTGACTTTACAATTTTCTCTGTGTCTATATCTATCCGGTAAATTCTATTATCTCCGGGAGTGGAAGTATAAAGACAACGGTGTTTTTTAGAATAACATACAGGCCCTCCTCTGACAGGCAATTTTATAAAATCCCGGACATCCCTGTTAAGAAGATTTAATTCTTTAATAGTAAAATCTCTGGCAGAAGTCATAAAAAGGAATTTACCTTTTTTAGGCAAATGTGATATATATCTGGAGGTATTGTAACTGAACAATATAACAAATAAAAGGAGAATTACTATGGCAATTACGCCGTATCGGGAAGCAATAAAAGGATTTTTAGCTTTAAAATCCGTTATAATTTCTTCAACCTTTTCCTGAGATATGGCATGAGGAGTGGAAGGTGAAGGTTCTTCTTTTATTTCTTCCTGCCGTTTTTTTATTTCTTCTTCCTTTTTTTTCAATACGGCAGACAGGTCCAGTTCATGGAGATCCATTTTCTCCATAAGTTTTTTCACTGCATTTATATCAGGTCTGTTATCAGGCTGTATTTCAAGACATCTATCTATAAACCTCTGAACCTTTTCGGAAACAAAACGTTTGTGTTTTCGAAGAGGCTTAAACTCATAGGGGTATTCCTCCGGGTTCACTCCTGTAAGCATATAATAAAAAGTTACACCTAAAGCAAAAATATCTGCCCTGGTATTGGTAAAGTCCACTCCCCTCTGTTCAGGAGCGGCATAGCCAAGAGTACCGCGGCTGGCCATAGTTCCATCTTTTTCAGTATTAAAAAAAGTTCCTATACCGTAATTTATAAATTTTACGGAACCATCGAGAGCCATCATTACATTTGCAGGTTTTAAATCACCGAAGCCTACAGGAAAAGGTTTTTTGTTATGAAGATAATAAAGAGCATCACCGAGTTTTTCCATAATACCGAAAATTGTTTTCAATGGTATCGGTGTTCCATCCTGTGAATAGACTCTCATTAATTCTTCAAGGGTATTACCTTCGATAAACTCCGTTACTATAAAAAATCTGGCACTTTTATTTTCATCAAAGATAGAAAAATAGTCATATATTTTTGAAAGATTCGGATGGGCCACATCGGTCAGGAAAGATGTCATTCTTTCAAGTCTCTTCACATTATCACGGATAATATCTTCCGGAATACCTTCTCCGGCGATATATTGTATCTCTTTTATAGACTTTATAATAGCCCTTTCATCTTTTTCTTTGAGATCCTTTACTTTATAAACCACTCCGTTTATATCTTCAGACAGGTTATCTAAAATTTCATATCGTTCAGATAAAATTTTTCCTTCTTCAAATGGCTTTAGGACAGGGGGGCCTGAAGGTTTCTTAATATAAGAGGAAATTTTTTTTTCTTTCCAGTCAGAAGAAACCAGTAATTCCTGTTTAATATGCCCTCCGTCGGATGAAGGGAGAGCATAATCTGCTGCAAGATCTATATAATGGTTCTTTTCTTTTCCGTATTCCATATTATTACTCATAATATTCTCCCTGTAAGTTTGTGAAAATTATGTATAGTAGAAACAGGGTATATGAATATTATATCAAATTTCTATAAATAAGGGAAAGAAATTATTATTCTGACTGATTTCTGTAAAACCACCTGATTTTTTACACTACATATAGGATTACGAGCCATCATTCTGAGAAGAAGGAATTAGCAGGTTATTCCCCGGTAAAGGTAATCGTTTTTCCATCTGTACGATGAGACAGATAATTTAAAAAAACGTACCACACCAATGTCATTGACAACATCTCCAGATATTCCTCACAAATTCTCATCACATGAATAATTATAGCAGAATTAACGTGAAATAGATCTTGCAGCAGAATGAGCGGTTTCCCCATACCATCCACATAATCCAATACTTCTGCAATTATAATAAATACCACTGCAACAAATAAAATTCTTCTCACCTTAAGGCCTTTTAATTCATGCCATAAAAAATATAGCATAAAAAGACCTGCAAGTAAAAGGAATGGGCCAACAGTTATCTGCCACCGGTAAGACGGATACACAGACATCAACTTTGCAGTAAGAGAATCCCCATGCATCTTTATCCAGTAATTGGTGTAATCTCCTATACTTTCGTGGAAGGCAGTGCCATCGTCTATGGCAATACACATAAAAAATATGCCGTAGAAAAACCATATAATACCTTTTTTCAGGTTCTCTGCTTTTACGAAGAAACAGATACATAACAGTGTTATACCGATACAAAAGGTCTGTATGGATGAAAAGAAGTTGGCAAAAGAATGTTCACCTGTAATATTAAAGATCTTTCGAAAGGATGGTACTGGAATAAATATAAAGAGATTTGAAGCAATAAAAATATCCAGTAAGATTAAAATAATCTCAATAATAAGACAAATAATAAAAACATAATAAATAAGCTTTTTCATTGAAATACTGTACAAAGACATCTTTAAATGAAAATTCCTCTACTTTTAAATTATAACAAATTTATAAAAAAAGGTGAAACATCTCTATATTAAATCCTCTATAGAGTTTTTACTGTAATAACATTATCATTTACTATTCTATCAATAAGTTTGTATACAGGATCTATTCCTGCCTGAACAGGTTTTTTATCTACCGTAACAGTTATAGTATTTATACCGGTCTTGATTTCTTTTTTCTCAAGATATATAAAATTTCCATCTGTCCCTGTTACTCCAACATCAATAAGGTCTTTCATTTCTACAGGTGTTTCTCTGCCAAGACTGTCACAGCGGTTCTTTCTTGCTTTAATTGTAAGACTTATATCATATTTTCCGTCACTTCTTTTCTTTACTGTTGCACTTTCCGTTTTATTATCCCAGATAGTAATAGTTTCCAGGAGATCTGTAAGAATGTATTCTTTATCGGGAGGAGTGACAGAGCGGAGATAATCAATAAGATCTGAAGCCAGAGGGTATGGATGGCCTTTTTTATAGTCATGAAAAAATTTTGAAAGAGCATTATTTAGAACCTCTTCACCGAGATAATCCCTCAGGGTATACATAACAATAGCACCTTTTCTATAGTAAATATACTGATCCTTATCACCCTTAACCTGTGATAAAGGAACATCCCTTGCAACAGCTCTTTCTCCGAGATATTTCTGCATCTCGAATTTAAGAAAATTACTTACACTCACCATACCATAAGCCTTCTCTACAGAGGTTATGGCAGAATACTGAGTCAGAGTTTCCAGAATTATATGAAGGCCCTGTGCTCTTGCAGGTATAAGCTGCTGTCCCCACCACTGATGGGATGTTTCATGGGCAGTAACAAAAAAAGGATAATCTACCAGGCCGGGATAATCTTTACGTATAAGGGACAGAAGTCCCATAGTTTCTTCAAAAGCAATGGTGCCAGATGTACTTACAGCCATTCCCCAATAACCAGGAAGTTCTACAATACGAAGTTGATGATAGGGATAGGGAGAAAAACTGGAACTGTTGAAATCAATAGCTCCCTTCATACCCTTAATCAGGCGGTGAATATTGTACTTATGACTGTGATGATAATAAACTTCAAGTAAAATATCGTTATATGTTTCTCTTATAACATCATATTTCCCTGAGATTACGAAAAACTGCATAACCATAGGACCGTCTGACTCATATTTAAAATAATTTCTTCCTCCTTCTGTCCACTCTTTTTTCAGGCTTCCAGGAAGAAAAGCCCTCTGATCCGGATCAGTGCTTATAGTGCCATGAAAAGGAATAAAAAGACCGTCAAAACTCATAGCGCCATGTTCTCTTGCCTCTTCTCTGTCTATAACAGGAGGTAAAGATTCTACAGGTTTGTCATCTATTTTTTTATCATCATCTTTATTCACCTCATCTTTTATATAAGGTATAAATCCTATATGAGGTAAAAATGTGTCACTCATTAATCTGCTACCATTATAAACAAGCTCATATTCACCGGGTTTCTGAGAGAACCCCGGTGAAGGTTTTATGTCATAATTAAACGTCAGAGAAATTTCTTTACCGGGAGCCAGAGCTTCATGAAGATGGAAATGATAGACCGTCCATCGGGGAAGAAATGAAACTTCTGCCGGTTCTGAAGAGCCGACCTTTACATCTGTCAGACGGGGCATGGCCTTATCATTGACAAGGACATCTGTTACCGGTGTTGAAGTAAGATTCTTCAGACTATAACTGATATTAGCAGAAAGGCGTCTCTCTTTCGGGAAAAAGGAAAAATCTCCTGATACGCCGGTAATAACAGGCTGAGCAGAAGAAAGATGAGAATATTTTTCAATATATTTCTTCATCTCTTCTTTTTCCACGGCTTTATCCATGCTTTTTTCTACCATCTGTTCCGGTGTTTTATAAAGGATATGAGTGTTATAATAAATCCATCCTCCTGTGAGTATAAAAAGGATACAGGAAAGTAAAAAACTGTAACGAAGAGAGCCAGTAAAGCGTTTTCTTGCAAGTTTTATTCTATCTTTAAAAGAGGACGTAACACCTCGAATCCAGAAAAGTTGAGTAAGAATAAATATAATGACGGCACATAAAGTCCAGTAAAGCTGGTACCATCTCACAGGCCCAAGATAATGGCCATAACCGTTCATATCAGTATAATTGGGCAGAGGGATATAATTATAAATAAGAAGAGTATAATCATTTATTACAGGGAACTGAGTTAATGACGGTATAAAAATAAAAGCAAAAAGACTCAAAAAATGTCCCATGTATTTGTTATTTACCAGCACATGTATGAACAGAACAGGTACCATAAGGATAATCATAGAAGGTAAAGTAATGGTAAAAACAGAGGTAAAATAAAGACTTACTTCATAATTAAAATATCCTGAAATAGTCTGATAAATCATAGATACGATAATAAGAAGAAAAAGGGCACAAATCTGTATGAGTATTACACAGATAAGTCTGGCAAGAGAAAAGATATAATCAGGAGTTACAGAAGTATCTATCAGACTGTCCATAGCGGAATCCCTGTCTCTCCAGAGGCTTTCTCCAAGTAAAAAAATGAGAAATAAAGACAGAAACCACGTAAAATACCAGCTAATACCGGTGACATAACCTGTGGTGGGCCAGGAAGGAACACCATAATTTGTATCAATTCCACCTATAGTTGAACAGATAAAGAGTAAAATACCTGCTAAAATTGTAACCCAGAACCATTTATTACCTGCAATATAACGGAATTCAAAATCTGTCTGTTCCCATAACTGTATCAATTTTCCTGTAAAGCCATCGTTAAGTTTTAACACTGGCATGTCGAAATTTTTCTTTTCTTCTCTTCCATCTTCTGAAGCAATACTTTTCTTTCTAAAACAAGTTTCAAATATAGAAGGCATGGAAAAACGAAAGTATTTTATAAGATACATAATACCGACCCATGTAATGGAAAGCCAGACGATACGATTTACTATAACTATAGAGCTCACAGCTACAGTAAGGGTATTTTTCTCCACAGGAGTCCAGTATTCCATTTCCTGTCCCGATGGAATTAATATATCGAAAAAAGCCTCTGCTCCTTTAATTCCAATCCATTCGAAAGGTATTGAAAAAATTTGAAGTATTACAGGACATGCAATGGCCATTATATAAACCCATATAATACGTCTCGCAAGTAAACCTGTAGCAAAATATAGTGTTCCAAGAATAATTATATCGGGGATTACGTAACAGATATAAGGATAAAGGTAACTCCAGAGATGAAAATTTCCTATATGGGCAGAAACATTGGAAGGCAGAAGAGAACCTGCAAAAAGCCCTGCTCCTATACTGCACATAATAATAAAAGCTGTAAGCCATGCAGCCAGAAGTCGCCCGATTATGTAATGATATTCACTGACGCCTCCAGTCACAAGAAGAGGATAAAAGTTCGTATCAAAATCCTTTGTGGCACTTTCACCAAAGAGTCCTCCTGATAATCCGATAAGAGCAAATAACATTAACAGTGTGGTAAAAACATAAATCATATAAGGTGAATTAACACAGAGAGGGACTTCAGAGCCAAGAAATTTCTGAAGATCACTTCCGAGAAGTCCTGTTAAACCCAGAGATATAGAAAAAAGGAGGAGAAAAAATATATAATTAGTTCCCCGTCGAAACTGGCTATATAACTCAAAGATAAAAATTTCAAAAATAGTTTTCATACCTTTACCTCAGAGGGTTTAAGCCACCCTTTCAGAGCACAGAAATATACATCCTTTAAATCTGGTTCCAGTGGATCAAAATTCGCTTCAGGTCTATCTTCACTGAATATGTGAACTACAATCTTTCCCATAAAGAACCTGCTGGAAACAAGGCGGTATTTTTTTTCATAAAGGGATAAACTATCACGGTGTATTGTATACTGCCAGATTCTTCCTTTTAATTCTTTCATAAGGCACAGAGGTTCACCTGCAAGTACTACCTGCCCGTCTGAAATAATTGCCATATATGGACAGAGATCACTTACATCTTCAACTATATGAGTGGAGAGAATTATGGAAGATTGTTCGCTTATCTGGCTCAGAAGGTTCAGGAATCTTGTTCTTTCCGCAGGGTCCAGTCCTGCAGTCGGTTCATCTACTATGACTACCTTCGGATTTCCGAGTAATGACTGGGCAATACCAAATCTCTGTCTCATTCCTCCTGAATAACCGCTTACAGCTTTATGTCTTACCTCATAAAGATTAACCTGTTTTAAAAGGTAATCAACTGTTTCTTTTCTTTCCTTTCTATTTGTAACACCCTTTAAGATGGCAAGATGATTCAAAAGGTTTACTGCAGACACTCCCTGATAGACTCCGAAGGATTGAGGGAGATAGCCGAGCATTTTCCGCATTTTTTCTTTATCTTTAAGTACATCTATGTCTCCCATGGAGATTGTTCCGCTGTCTGCTTCCTGAAGTGTCGCAATGGTGCGCATAAGAGAGGATTTACCTGCACCATTGGGGCCAAGAAGGCCGAACATACCTACAGGTATATCCAGGTTAACACCTTTTAAAGCATGGGTGCCATTGGGATAGGTTTTGCTTAAATTTCTTATTTCTATATGCATGGATATTCCATCTTCCTTATGATTGAATTTATGGTGACCTGTTCTAAGTACCGAACCGGTCATGGTTGTTAGTGGGCTTTCGAGATAGTACCTTTAAACTAATACTCTATTTAAGCCTCACCTATCTGACTGTAATATAAATTGCAGAGCTTCCTGTTACAGGACACCTGTTTTCACACAGGCCGCATCCTGTACATAATTCAGGATTTACAACCGGCATTTCTATCTGATGGAAAAACCCGTTAATCTTTACAATTCTCTTTCTGACCTCTATGGCCTTCTCAGGTAAAGGACATACAGCCAGACACATCATACAGTTTTCATCCCTTATATAAGGAATACACCTGGTAGTGTTTACACAGGCAAGACCTATTTTTGCTTCTTTTTTTTCTTCCATTAGAAGGTACTTTATTGCACCGGTAGGACATACCTGTCCGCAGAGATTACATTCATATGAACAGGCGCCGATTTCAGGAACAATTCTTGGAGTCCAGAGATTTCCGGCGCCTCCTTCGAAGAGAAGAGGCTGAATTGCATTTGTAGGACATACCTTCATACATGTTCCGCATCTTATACATGTATTGTTAAAAAGCTCTTCTCCTATAGAACCGGGAGGACGGATTAAAAAAGGATATTTATGTGTTGCAGAAGGATCCATCTGTAAAACAGGTAAGGCAATGATACCGAAAGCTCCTCCTTTAATCATATCTCTCCTTGTAACTATGGCAGACGATGACACTGTATTTTTTTTGTCTTCCTTTACCAGACCAAAAGAAATAGCTTTTTCAGGACAGATGTATACACAGTTAAAACATTTTATACATTCATGTTTTAATGTATTGGTGCCGTTATGTTCTATGGCATTCATTTTACAATCTGTCAGGCATTTATTACAGGCGTTACATTTATCAGATACTTTTCTATTGTAAAGAGAAAGATAGGAACACATACCCAGCATTGCACCGAGAGGACAGATATTTCGGCACCAGTAACGACGACGTTTCAGACTTAAGAGTAATATGCCGAAAAAAACCGACATTGTAAGCAGATTACCATAATAGACAGTCTGTTTTGCCGTAAAAAAATTCAGGTTTATTAAGAAGCCGGAGATGTCACTTTCTCTTTCTTTTATAAATGGAACATAATAAAGGAGAGTAAGAAAATGTCGTGTGATTAAATTAATAAAAGGATATATAAAAAGGGCATAACTTCTCTGAGCTATACACACAGGATCAAACAAACCTGCCAGGGAAACACCTGTCAGGGAAAGGACTGAAAGGGAAATAAAGATTATATATTTCCACCTGCTATTGATGCAGTTTTTCTCCGGTGCAGACGGAACAACCTTATCAACAATATCTATAGTAGTACCCAGCGGGCAAATCCATCCGCAGAAGAATCTACCGGAAAAGAAAGAAAGAACCAGCACAACAATTGCCGGGATAAGATATATAGAAACGGCATTTCTCGTACCTATAACAGTAAGGATACCGGTAAAAGGACTCAGTTTAAGGAAGAAACTATCCTTTAGTTCTGCCATATCTATTATAAGATATAGAAAAACCAGGAAACATATAATCTGTATTATTCGTCTGAACTTTTTAATCAATTAAGAAAGCTTCCATTGTAACATCGACCTTTTTGACTGCACCTCTACTGCCTTGCAATGCAGATTTTAAGACATTAACCGTTATTTTCTTATAAACCTGACCGGAACATGTACTTTGAGATATGACTACTTTTACTGTAAATTCACCTTTAGTCGTTACTATTCCATTCTCATCCGTAACAGGTATGGAAGCAAAATCCATAGCTCTATAGTTTTCTATAGTTGTCTGTGCCAGTATAGTAGCCTGATTATAAGATGTACTCTTCTGAAGTGCCTCAAGCCCTCCTGTAAGAGCACCTATCATGGTGAGAAGGACTGTAGCAACAATGGCCATGGCAAATAATAATTCTGCCAGACTCATTCCTTTACCTGAATTTATCTTAGAATTTCTTTTCAAAAAGAATATTGCCATCATGTGTACCTCCCCGGAAGCATTAAAACTCATGCCATGAAATAATACGGGTATACCCGGTAGATGATGCAAGATTCTTCAGAACATTATCATTGAATGTAAGGTTAAATTGATCAATGGCCTTTATATTCATAGTGCCGGAATTAGGGTCATTAGGATCTCCTGCCACTATGATTGCTCCGTCTATCTCCAGTGTCCTGTTAAGATCACTGTTCTTGTCTGTTCTGGTCTTTCCTCTTGTGCAGTGTCCTTTAAGGACAGTTCCATCGTCATGACATTTTGCACACTCTTCACTGGTAACATCGTCATCAGAAAAACCTACAGTAGCATTAAAACTTCCATTTGTATAAACAAGAGCGTTAATTTTTACCTGATCAATTGTTTGCATCTCCACATCGCCTCTGGCATAAAAAGCCTTTGTTTCACTGCCGCTTCCTGCATATATTCTGGCACCAAAAAGGTTCATGCCACCCATAGTACAGATATTACCTTCTCCGCTTATAAGATCCTGAGAGAAGTCATCTCCGCTAGCCTCGTCCGTAGAGCCCCATGATGTGACAGTCAGGTTTCCATGTTGATAATTACCTGAAGCATCGGCTGTTTCTGCACTGTCACCAGGCAGATAAAGTGTTTTATCAGCCACTGTAAAGTTTAGACTTACTTCTTCAATCTGAAGATTTCCTGTCGTACCGGGAGCGGTAGGATTATAAGAGTCATAGGCTACCTGTAGATCTTTTGAAATCAGCAGTTTTGGAACCTGATATGTAGTTATTCTTGTTTGCCAGCGGCCCCACCAATCTCTATATTTAGTTGTTATAGTTTCTGTATCATACTTAAAATCCAAGCCCGGCACAATTTCACCGGCACTATATGATTTCGTCGGAAGGTCTTTAGTTTTATTGAGACCATCGTGCCAGTAATCTAACAGACCGGTAGTTGAATTAACCTTATAAGTACCTGAAGGGATTGCATTTGGTTCAAAAGTAATTTTGCTGAGCATATTATTGGGATCAAAGTCAGGCACATCCTTTTCACCTGCACCGGGGTTAAGCCACGATGCTTTGTATGGATTGGAAATCTTCGAAGGTGTATCAATTCCTTTATTACCGGAAACAGTTGCGCCAATCGGATTATCTAAATTGAAGGATTGAGATGCAGAGAGAGGGTTGACAATTGTAACAGAATTGGTTGCACTGGCAAAATTTGAATGTATATTTGGTGCACTTGATGTTCCGGTTTTTCTGAAAGCAAGAGATGATGTAGTAAGCTTCATGGAGCCTCTGGAACCATTCTCAAAACCGGCAGTTTCAGGTTTTGCCCTCAGAATAACTTCCAAATGTTTTACAGTATTTCCTACTGCTGCAGTAACCACAATAGATGCAGTATATGGAGGTACCTTACCTGCTCCTCTCCAGTTATCTGCAGGTGTCTTGCTCTGAAGATTATTAACGGAATAGTAAACAGGAGAACCGTAAAAAAATTTGGAATCATTCTTGTTAAAGGTTATATAATAACAACCCTTTTCTCCAAAACTGAAGTTATTATTTGATGTAGTAGGGGCCTGCCCCGGCTCAAGCCTGGCTCTTGTTATATCCTGTCCTCCGGAACACATAAAAAGTGTCTCATTGGCTTTTCCCCAGGAAGGGTTATTCACAAGCATAATTCTGGCCTCATTAACGGCAGATTCTGTCAGAGGAACCACACAGGCTCTTTCAACATCTGCAGTGGCTCTGTAAAGAGTCTGAGATGTCAGACTGATAAGGCTGAGGACCATTATAAGAAGAACGGTAGTCAAAATAAAAACAGTCATAAGAGCAAATCCTCTCTGACTTTTCTTCTGTAAAGGTCTCTTGATTTTCATAAAAATTCCCTCCTTAATAAATAATATATTCAGTCATTTCGAAGAATAACAACACCTTCAAGCTCCAGCTTCTCAGGACTCGGAGGACTTGAGACAAGGGCAGGCTTTAAAGGTTTACCTGTTTTTACCTTTATAGCAACAGATAGATTTGCAAAATCTGTCGTAAAAGTAAGATTAGTTATATTTCTGCTTACAACACGGGGAGGAGAAATATAACTGCTGGCAGGAACAGTTACAGTTGGCAGATAATTTAACAGATTATAACCGGTACCGGCAGATGTATTTGGATCAGGAGGATAAAGTAATTCATTAATCGGCCCTGTTGGATAAGGGGCGGAAGCATTTATGTAACGCCCCAGGGAAACTTCTTTACTCATAAGTTTATAATAATCTGGATGCGCAATATCACCATCATCTGCCAGATAAAATATCATATATTTCTTCCAGAACATCACGCCATCCTCTGTATATTCTGTCTTACCTGTACCGATATCAATGGCAGACAGAAAAGAGATAGCATTATTGGTACCCTGATAGGGTATTACAGTTACGCTGTTTATAGAACTGCAACGGATGAGACTTGTCAGCCTGGTAAAGGTTACCTGGGCACTCTCTTTGACCTCTATTGTTTTTCTGGCTTTAAGCCAGCTTGTTGAAGCTACGGAAAATATATAAAACATAGCGCCCATTACAATAGATAAAAGGCACACTGCCATCATTGATTCGAGAAGAGAAAAACCTCTGCCTTTAAACAAATACCTGCTCATAAATAATCCTTTCTACAGGAATATATCATTCTTAACATCTTCACAGGTTATATTTTCTATAAAACACATACCATTTAATCTATTATATAATAATATTTATTAATAGTAAATAGAAACTTTATAGATTTTCCACTTACAAAATCGTGATAAATCAATACTATATGAAATTTTTTTAAATTCTGGCAAAGGCAATAAAATTCAAAATGAAATTATCTTTAACTATATTTAAATTTCCGGAAGAAATATCGTAAATACCTATTGAACAGGTTTTTAAATAATTATTATGGCCCAGTATATAAATCATTCCATTATCAGAAAACATAGAACTATCAGCTTTAAACCCTGTATATTTCGGAGCCGCAACAGAACGATAATTATCTGTATCAAATATTTCTATGGAACTGTCTGTGATGACATAAAGTTTTTTAGTATCCTTCGGATTTAATAAAACACTTACAGGTTCGGCGGAAAGAGGTATTTCCTGGACTGTTTTATCTGATTTCAAATCTACAACAGCAAGTTTACCTGTCCCGGAAAGACATACATAGGCTTTCCCGGCATTTCCTGCCGCACCTTTCGGTTTAGCCCCAATAAAATTCAGGGTATTTTTTACTATAAACGTTTTGGTACTGAAAACTACAACTGTTTCACTTTTTTCACCTGTTATAAAAAGTCTGTCTCCTGCAGGAGAAAGTGTGGCACATGAAGGCTTATTACCGAGTTTTGCCTGACTTCGTTCTTCCTGAAAATCTGCTATTCTGATGAAAGATAAATTATCGTGAAGACTGTTAAGAACATAAAGCAGATTTTCGTCATTTGAGAGTAAAATATAAGATACTCCTTTCTCTAATTTTTTCTTTTTCAGAATTTCCGACTTATCTATACTTATTTCATAAAGTATAGAATCTGAAAAACTGCAGGTATAAAGAGTTCGATTCTTTTTAGAATATACGAGGGGGCCGGCATTTTTGGGTAACTTCATAAATTCGCCAATCTTATTATCAATGAGATTAAGCTCTTTAATAGAATTATTTGCTCCTGATGTCATGTAAAGGAAATTGCCTTTTCTCGGTATACTGGATATATAGCCGGCTACAGTATTAATCCCCAGGGCGCAGATTGCCAGGAATAATATTATCAGAGATATTCCGTACCGGGAAGCAATAAACGGATTTTTCACCTTGAAATCTGTTATGATTTCTTCAACCTTTTCCTGAGATATGGCAGGAGGAGGCAAAGGTTCTTCTACTTTTATTTCTTCTTCCTGTTTCTTAATCTCTTCTTCTTTCTTTTTCAAAGCAGAAGACAGATCCAGTTCATGGAGATCCACTTTCTCCATAAGCTTTTTCACAGCATTTATATCAGGTCTGTTATCAGGATGTATTTCAAGACATCTGTCTATAAACCTCTGAACCTTTTCAGAAACAAACCTTTTGTGTTTTCTCAGAGGTTTGAATTCATAGGGATGTTCCTCCGGGTCAACACCTGTAAGCATATAATAAACTGTTACACCTAAAGCGAAAATATCTGCTTTTGTATTGGTAAAATCCACTCCCCTCTGTTCAGGAGCGGCATATCCAAGAGTACCACGGCTGGCCATAGTTCCGTCTTTTTCCGTATCAAAAAAAGTTCCTATACCGTAATTTATAAATTTTATGGAACCGTCAAGAGCCATCATTACATTTGCAGGTTTTAAATCACCGAAGCCTACAGGAAAAGGTTTTTTGTTATGAAGATAATAAAGGGCTTCACAGAGTTTTTCCATTATACCGAAAGCAGTCTTAATAGGTATAGGAGTTCCCTCCTGTGAATAGACTCTCATTAATTCCTCAAGGGTATTACCTTCTATAAACTCTGTTACTATAAAAAATCTGGCACTTTTATTTTCTTCAACTGACGAAAAATAATCATATATTTTCGAGAGATTCGGATGTTCTACATCAGTCAGGAATGAAGTCATCCTGTCAAGTCTCTTCAGAGTATCATGGAGAATATCTTCTGAAATACCTTCACCGGGAACATATTGTATTTCTTTTATGGACTTTATGACATTCTTTTCATTTTCTTCTTTTACATCCTTTACCTTATAAACCACTCCGTTTATATCTTCAGAGAGTTTATCTAAAATTTCATATCTTTCAGATAAGACATGTCCTTCTTCAAAGGGTGTAAGGGCAGGTTTACCTTCAGGTTTTTTTACATACGATGAAATTTTTTTCTCTTTCCAGTCAGAAGGAACCAGGTCATCATGTTTAATATGCCCTCCTTCAGATGAAGGAAGGGCATAATCTGCGGCAAGATCTATGTAACTTTTTTCAGGTTCCTGGTCGGTAGCTTCAGTTTCTATGATTTTTGTTTCTTCTGGAGATACAGGGACTATTTCAGGAGGTTTTGTTTCAACAGATTTTTTCTGTACTTTTTTTATTATAATTTTTCTTTTTTTACCATCAGACCGGCCATCTAAATATTCTTCAAGCTTATCTTTTGAAAGTCTTTTTGTAATAACATTTTTAACGGTTTTAGACTGGGAAGGTTTTTCTTCGGATTTTACTTCCTTTTCACCTGATAAATCTTCCCTTATTTCACCTGCCGGTTCTGCAGACTTTTCCTCTATTACTTCATTTTTCGGTTCTTCAGGCTGTTCTTCTGTTACTTCACCTGCCGGTTCGGGAGGCTGCTCTTCTGTTACTTCACCTGCCGGTTTGGGAGGCTGCTCTTCTGGCACTTCACTTTTGGGTTCTGCAGGCTGCTCTTCTGTTATTTCACCTGATGGTTCGGGAGGTTGCTCTT
>DAIOEN010000124.1:0-18573 GCA_036746235.1 Vulcanimicrobiota bacterium
CTACGGCATACAGTTCCTTTATTGTATAAACATAACGCTTACCTTCTTTATCCCTTACTGCATCTTTTGTAATTACCGGTACATTTTTATGTTCTGCCAGTATTATCTGTCCTCTGGCAAACATACCGGGCTTCAGGTCACTACCTGTTCCATCTACTTTTATCTTTACAGAAAACTGTCTTGCCGCTCCTGCCTGAGGGATTATGTCTTTTACAATGCCTGAGAAATGTTTATCAGGTATACCGTCAATCTTTATATCAACGGAAAGACCTCTGTTAATTTTTGCTATATCTGTTTCAGAAACAAGTGCTTCGAAATAAAGAGTGCCCTGATCAAAGACATCAATAATCTTTGTAGCACCGGGGCCGCTTGTATTTTCTCCCAGATTTACATATTTCTTTGTAACATAACCTGATATAGGTGATTTAACATAAGATTTCTGAAGTTTTCTGGAGAGTGTGTCCATATTTGCCTGTGCCTGAGCAACTCCTGCCTCTGCCACATCCACTTCCTGCTGTGCCACTGTAACCTGCATTCTGTTATTCCTTGCAATACCAAGGGCTTCTTTTGCCTGATCAAGACCTGCCTTTGCTGCTGTAACTCTGTCTTCTGCCATAGCTACATCCTGCCTTGCCGCTGCCTTCTCCTGTGAACGGGATCCTTCTTTTACCAGATCAAGTCTGTGAATGGCACTGTTATACTGTGCTTCTGCCACATCATATTGAACCTGTGCCACATCCAGTTGCTGCTGTGATATGGCTCCTTTAGCACATAACCTCTGCATTCTTCCAAGATCTACCTTTGCTTCTCTAAAATTTGCCTCTGCCTGTGCCACAGTCTCTTCAGCCTGTGCTATTTCCTGTTTTCTTGCCCCTTCTTCTATAATAGAGAGTTTTTCTTTTGTTGCCTCAAGAGCAGACTGTGCCTGTTCATATTGAGCTTCTGCAGATTTTACCCCTGCCTCTGCCTGTTTTATGGATCCTTCAACCTGAGTATTCTGCAATATTACTTTAGTCTGTGCCTGGGCAAGCCTCAAATGGGCAGTATTAAGAGCCGCCTGTGCCTGAGTAATCTGATCCTCTATATCATTCGGTTCTATAACTGCAACTATCTGTCCCTTCTTTACATAATCCCCTTCTTTTACGGTAAGTTCCTGTATTATACCGGTGTTATTCGTATTTACAGTAAGGGCATCATCAGCTTTAAGTTCCCCGCTTGACTCTACAGTAACAATGACATCACCCTTTTTTACTGTTACAATTTCCACGGGAATACCTTCTTTTTTCTGTATATCTTCCCTGGATATAATCTGTTCTGTTTTATTTTTACATGAAACAGATAAAATCATTATTATAAGAATCAGACCTGTGATTGTTAATTTATATGTTTTCATTAAATAATTTATCATTTTGTGTTTTTAAGCTCCTCTTCCGACGAGCCCTCCTCTCCTGTTTTTATGAGTTTTATATTATCAAGTTTACCGTCTTCAGGAAGAAGTCCTGTAGTTTTTATCATATTTGCCTTGGCAAGATAATAATCATAAAGAGCCTGTACATTATCTACCTCTGCATTTGTAAGAACAAGCTGGGCATTTGAAACTTCTATGAAAGGAGCTATACCCTCCTGATAACGAAGTCTTGCCACTTCATAATTCTGACGGGCAGATTCAAGATTGGCTTTCACTTTATGTACCTTTTCTTCTGACTCATGTAACATTAAATAAGCCTGTGTTACCTGAAGAGCCAGTGCTTTTTTAAGCTGTTCCAGATTCGTTTTTGCCTGTGCCAGAGTTATTTCTGCCTCATCAATCTTACAGGTTGTAAGACCACGGTCAAAAATAGGTATACTGGCAGAGAATGTAGCATTTGTGCTGTTTGAAGGATTCATAAAAGTAGAGCTGAAAGCTATGTAATCAAGATTAAATGTTACAGTAGGTTTTCTGTCACTTTTCGCGACCTCTATCTGTGCTTCCGCAGCTTTTATTAAAAACATTATTTTCTTTGCTTCTCCGCGATTGGCACAGGCAAGGTATGTGCTGTAATCCGTATCTACGGGAAAAGGTTTATATACAAGATCATCTATCAGTTCGAAATTCTCATTGAGAGGAATAGTCATTGTATCATTCAGTGCAGCTTTCTTGAGTGCTACATTACTTTCGGCACTTATCACTCCGAGTTCCACATTGGCCAGCTGTGCCTTTGCACTGAGTACATCCGATTTTGCCACAAGACCTTCTTCATAATATGCCTCGGATATACCGTATTGTTCCTTTGTAGTGGCAAGACTGTCATGAGCCACATCAAGCAGCTTATATGCCCGAAGAACACCGTAATAACTGTCGATAGCTTTATATATTACATTCTGTCTGGTTACATCCATGTCGCTTCTGGTGGCTTCACTTACCATAGTTGCCTGATCCACCTGATTGGTAACTTTACTGCCGTCATAAAGAGAATAGTTAAAAGTAAATTTTGCCTGTCCCTGATTATTGCTTCCCAGTTCTGCAGTTTTTCCTCCGACATCAAAACTCTGAACAGGATCCATTCTTGTATAATAGGCGGAAGCATTCACATTCGGATAGCCTCCGGTTTTCGCCTGATTTACCCTTACTTCCGATTTCCGGATCTCCTGATCTGAATACTGAAGGTCCAGACTGTTCTGCAGGGTAATCTTAACACTATCTTCAAGGGTAATTGTTTTATTTAACTTAACGTTTTCCTGAGAGAAGCAGCCGCTTCTGACAGATAATATAAAAAATAATAATAGAATTAATCTAAATTTCTTCATAAAAAATCGCCTTTTCTTCATCAGAGGAACACTCCCTCCTCTGCCGCTCTGCATATAAGATCATAGAATTTCTTTGCAACTCTGAGTAAATCTTCCCTGTCTTCTTCTTCCGATTTTTCTATCATACTTCTCCAGCATTTTCTTTTAAGCTCTTTCATCTCATTTACAAGATCTCTTCCTTTCTCAGATAATTTCACCATTACAACCCTTCTGTCACCATTTTTTCTGTACCTTTCTACCAGATCATCTTTTATTAATTTATCTATCAGTTCTGTAGCAGAACTATTGGCTATGCCGAGTGCTTCCGTTATATCCTTCATTTTAACGCTTTCATTATGAGAAAGGATCATTAAAACCTTTATCTGTGATATGGAAAAACGGTCCATACTGGTAGGACGTCTGTGAACAGTACAGAGAAACTTCTCGCCTGTATCGATACAGAGCTGAGTCAGTTCATCAATCAGATAATTTTCTCTTTTATCCATAGCCATAAAACCTCTTTTATTTAGGAAGATTTCCGAATATTTCGGTTTCCGAATATTTCGCCAACCTGACAATACCATAATATATATATATATACTGTAATGTATATTACATATTATATAATTACTAAAGACCCGATGATTAAAGGGTTTTTAATCACAGGGTCTTTAATTTTAATATATTTCAGATTTCTACATACCGGACTCTAAAATCAGAGTTCTGAAACTGTCAAAATCTAAAAATCTGCCATACCGAAAGTATGAAATTTTATTATATTTTTATATATTTTCCTGCATGTAGCTTCATCTACAAATCCATATATGAGCATTTTATCCCATAGAGAGTTACCTGCAAGTCTTGCAGCCATAACATCATCAGGGATAAATCCGTAGATTAACATATCTCTCCAGATTGAATCCTGGGCCATTCTGTCTCTCAGTATATCAGCAGATATAAATCCATTGCCAAGCATTTGATTCCACAATGTAATTCCGTCACTTTTCACAAGATAACCCTGACTGTCGTCACTTCTGGAGCCGTAAATCTCAACAGAAGAACCTACCTGGGCATATTCATAGAGGTCTTCTGCATCGGATATATACATTCTTATACACCCATGAGAATCAGGATATCCTATTGACCATTCTGAAGGTGTGCCATGAATACCGATACCATGTTCACTTAAACCCATCCATCTGGTTCCGAGAGGATTGCCGGGCCCGGGGCCTATAGGCTTTAAACCTCTTGCCCATGGAGAAGGAGGAGGATACCATGTAGGATAGGGCTGTTTATCTTTTATATAGTATTTTCCCGTAGGAGTAGGCCATGAGTATGAACCGCACGCTATCGGGTAGGTTTTTATGAGATTGCCGGAAGGAGAGAACAAAAAGAGAGTAAATTCATTGAGATATACTTTTATTCTGTTGCAGAAAATGCCTGCATGGTTTCTATCAATTACAGGAGATACTTCTATTTTCATATAATGTTCATATTTCTCGACTGCTCTGACCGTTGTTTTATCATAAACTCCTGACAGATAACCTTTTTTTAAAAATCCTGCTCCTATAAGAGACTTCTGTAATTGAACAACATCCTGTCCTCTGGCACCCGGTCTGAGAGTTTTCTCTCCGAAAATCTCCGAGGCATCAATAACAAAAGACCATGATTTTTTCGTAATTCCTCCCGATTTATCTTCGGCGACTGCAACTACTTTATATTCGCCGTCATCAAGGTTTTCCAGAAAAGCGCTGAACAGTCCGTCCCGTAAGACAGGGACTATTTTCTTATTATCAACAAGGAAATATACATCAGCAAGGCCACTTCCTTTATCTGTAATAAGAGTACGGACATTGACGAAATTATCATAACATACTTCTTTATTTACCGGAGCCTGAGGTATAACTTCGGGAGGAGAATTATCAACGGTAAAAGTAAAATTCTGACTGTTTTCGTTGCCTGCAGGATCTACAACATTTACAGTCAGACAGTTCATCCCCTGATTAAATAGAATTTCCTTTTTAAACATACCTGTTTCCAGGGATTTAGTCGTAAAAGTCATACCATTAACAAAAAAAGTAATCTTCGAGAAAGGATCACTGTATCCCTTTATGGTAAACTTACTGCTATTCAGCAATGAAGTTTCGGGAGAAATTATTTGAATGGATGGTTTCACAGTATCAATTGTAAAATATATTGACAGGTCATAAGGAGCCATAGAATAAAGGTTTACACCGGAATATATCTTTAAATTATGTAATCCTTCTTCCAGTCCTTCAAATCTTATCGATGCTTTTCCACCGGAATAAATTATGGATTTTGTAATATCCCTCTTATCCAGGGAGAAATTAAAGGGACGAAACCTGGAAGGATAATTCATTTCCATAATAACTTCATGGGAATTAAAATATTGATTATTTTTAATGGCAATAGAAGAAAGACTGTTCTCAAAGGTAAGATGGTTTGACAGCCAGAAAAACAATGTTCCAAGAACAAGTAACATTATGATAGCAGGTAAAGCAATAAATATATGCTTTTTATGCTCTATATTAATGGACACTTAAAATCAACCTCAACAATCGTAACAGGTGACGGGCAATGCGTGACCGGTAAATATTATAAGTAATGCATCTTCACTGATTGAAAGATTCAATTTTATTTTAAAAAATCCTTTTTTTATAGAAAATTATTAAAGTGAAAAGTGAAGGTGCGTGTCGTAAAAAAACACTATCAAAAAATACAATCCTCTTGCCCTTAATGTGAATGCCTGGTATAATAATTACCGTACAATATTTATCAGGAATATTTATCAGGAATATTTATCAGGAATATTTATCAGGAATATTTATATAGAAGGAGAAAGCTATGCATAGAATTGACGAATTGCTTCTGGCAGTCCTCGACAAAGGAGGGTCTGACCTTCATATATCAACAGACTCAAAACCAATTATAAGACTTCATGGTGATCTCGTAACACTTGAAGATTTCCCGATATTGACCAATGCCGATACAGAAGAAATGTTTTCCGAAATACTGAACGATGACCAGAAATCCGAGCTTGAACAGGAAAGGGCAGTAAGCTTCTGTTATGAAATGAGTTTTGATCAGGAAGAATTTCGTTTCAGAGCAAATGTTTTTGAACAGAGAAAAGGATGGGACGGCGCTTTTCGTGTAATACCACTGGACATACCGTCTCTGGAAGAACTTAACATACCTGACTCAGTCAAGCACTTTGCCGAAATACATCAGGGACTGGTTGTAGTTACAGGGCCGAGCGGATGCGGTAAAACTACAACCCTCGCCGCAATAATAAATTTTATAAATGAAAACTACAGCAAACATATAATAACCCTGGAAGAACCAATTGAATATATCCATCCCCATAAAAATTCCATAGTAAGGCAGAGAGAAATAAATCTTCACAGTCCGACATACAGAGATGCTCTTACTGCTGCAATGAGAGAAGACCCTGATGTTATACTTATAGGTGAAATGTCAGATGCTGACAGTATTCAATTTGCAATGACTGCAGCAGAAACAGGTCATCTTGTTTTCAGTACTCTCCATACGTCAAGTGCTGCGAGAACAATTGACAGATTGATTGATATATTCCCAGCCAGACAGCAGGCACAGGTAAGAATTATGCTTTCAGAATCACTGAAAGGTGTCGTTTCACAGCAGCTTATAAAAAAGAAAGACGGGAGCGGTCGGGCAGCAGCCTTTGAAATACTTGTCGGCTGTATACCTCTTGCAACAATCATAAGAGAAAGAAGAACCTTCCAGATACCATCATTGATACAGACAAGTAAAAGTCTTGGAATGCAGTCCATGGATAATTCTCTTCTCAATCTCTATAACAGAGGTCTGATAACAACAGAAGCAGCACGCAGTGTTGCTATGGATGAAACTATGTTCAGAGAATCCAAATAGATGGAAGGAGACTGTTATGTCAAAAGTAATAGTTAGTACAATAAAAACTGATTTCGGACATGATTATAAAGTAGAAAATCTTTTTCAACTGATGGTTGAATATAATGCATCAGATCTTCATTTAGCAATAGGAGCTCCTCCGACTTTAAGAATAATGGGTGATCTTACAAGGACAGAACTTCCTGCTTTAGATCCTGACAGGATAATGGAAATGGTATACAGCCTGTTAAATAAAAAACAGATACAGGTACTTGAAGAAACAGGAGACCTGGATTTTGCCAGTGAAGTTCCCGGACTTTCAAGGTTCAGAGGAAATGCACTTTTTGAAAAAAACGGTCTGGGAGCAGTATTCAGATTAATTCCTACAGTTGTTCCCAATATAGATACTCTCGGTCTGCCGGAGGTATTAAAAAAAGTATGTAATAACACTAAAGGCGGTCTCGTTATAGTAACAGGAGCTACAGGAAACGGGAAATCCACCACTCTGGCTGCCATGATTGATTATATAAACCGCACAAGAAACGCCCATATCATTACAATAGAAGATCCTGTGGAATTTTTGCATGAAAGTAATAAAAGTCTTATAGTACATAGAGAAGTCGGACTTCATACAAAATCCTTTGCCACTGCAATTAAAGATTCCGTCAGAGAAGATCCTGATATATTACTCATAGGAGAATTAAGAGATTTTGAATCTATAACCTATGCACTGAAAGCTGCAGACATAGGTATACTTGTATTCGGTACACTTCATACAAACAGTGCATCTAAAACACTGGACAGGATCATTGACGTGTTCCCCCCTGAACAGCACAGTCAGGTAAGATCACTTATTGCAGAATCTCTTCAGGCTGTAGTAGCCCAGATACTTGTTAAAACAAAAGACGGTAAAGGTCGTGTTCCTGCTGTGGAAGTGCTGCTATCTGCTTCAGGACTCTCAAATATGATAAGAGACGGTAAGACAACTATGATCCCCACCATTATTCAGAGCGGTGCCGATGTAGGTATGCAGAGTCTTGACACTGCTCTCGGTAAACTTGTGAGACAGGGTAAAATAAGCATAGAAGCGGCAAAAGAACGAGCACTTGATGTAACACGTCTCGGTGTAGGATAAAGATGAAAGTTATTACACTGGGAACAGGGGCGGCGGTACCAACCCTGAGAAGAGGCCATCCTGCAGTGGCACTCTGGTGGGAGGGAAATTATTTTCTTTTTGACTGCGGTGAAGGAACTCAAATACAATATCGTAGAGCAGGACTGAAGTTTTCCAGACTTTCGGCTATTTTTATTTCTCATCTTCATGGAGATCATATACTCGGAATAATGGGGTTTCTCATGTCTCTTGAGCTTGCGGAAAGAGAAAAGCCTCTTAAAATATACGGCCCGACCGGCATAAAAGAATATATAGAAACATCAAAAAGACTTATGTGCACACTGTTTAATTTCGATATTACCATACATGAAATTACAGAAGAATTTTTACTCATAGAAGAGGGATATACAATAAGATCACTTCCTCTGGAACACAGAGTCTTTTCACTGGGATATTCCTTTACGGAACATGACAGACCGGGAAAATTCAATATAGAAAAAGCTAAAGAACTTGGAATTCCTGAAGGCCCTCTCTATGGAAAACTTCAGAAAGGCCAGGATATTATTCTTCCCGACGGAAGACTCATAAAATCTTCCGATATAGTCGGTAAACCTTTACGGGGAAGAAAATTTGTCTACTGTGGTGATACAAGACCATGTGCCAATACTATTAAACTTGCAGAATATGCAGATTTGCTTATACATGAAGGAACCTTTGAGCCGGAAGCACTGGACAAGGCAAAAATAAGCGGCCATTCCACAACTGAGGAAGCTGCAGAAATTGCGAAAAAATCAGGAGTAAAAACATTAATAGTCAATCATATAAGTTCAAGATATCAGGATGAAGAACTGCTTCTGGACAGAAGCAGAGAGATTTTTCCCCGGGTAATACTGGCAAGGGATTTAATGGAGGTGGAAATAAAATCAGTAAGCATTGACCGGTAATGAGTAAAATTTATCGAAAAGAAAGGAGTATTATAATATGGAAGAGACAGGCGTAAAATTCAGTATAAACGAGTTAAATTCCTCTGTCATAACAATTCAATTATCAGGTAAGATTGACACAAACACAAGTGATAAAATCTCCCAGGAAGTTATAAAAATATTGGAACAAATGCAGTCAGGAGCTCTATTTAATCTAAAAGATGTAACCTTTGTCAGCAGTGCAGGTATAAGAATGTTTTTAACTGCCTATAAAAAACTTGGGACTTCAGGTCTGAAGGCAGCTATGTGTCATGTCAATCCTTCAATTTATAAAATCTTCAAAGTAGCAGGTCTTGAAAAATCATTTAATATTTTTGATGACGAGGCTCAGGCTATAAACAATATATGGCCCCTGTAATAATTATAAAATTGAGAGATAAGGAGAAAATCTATGGGAACAACAGAATATGACGTAAATCAAATGGTAAATGAACTGGTTACTCAGGCAAAAGAAGCATCTGCCATATTCACCCAGTATACACAGGAAGAGGTAGATAATATTGTCTACAGAGCAGCAAAAGCCGGCGCAGCCAGAAGAGTGGAACTTGCTAAAATGGCGGCAAAAGAGACAGGTATGGGGGTTTTTGAAGATAAGGCTATAAAAAACCTTTTTGCAACAGAATATATATATAACGACATCAGGGACATCAAGACTGTAGGACTCATAAATGACTGTCCCGAACAGGGTTTAATGGAATTTGCCGAACCTCTCGGCGTAATACTCGGTATAACACCAAGCACTAACCCTACATCAACAGCAATGTTTAAGATTTTGCTGGCTCTTAAGACCAGAAATTCAATAATTATATCAGGTGCCAGGAATGCCCTGAACTCCACAAATGAAGCAGCGAAAATTCTTTATGAGGCAGCTCTTAAAGCAGGTGCGCCTGATTACGCTGTAAGATGGGTTGAACATCCTTCCAGAGAACTCACCAATGCTCTCATGACCCATAAGGATATATCATTGATACTTGCAACAGGCGGAACAGGACTGGTTCATGCCTCTTATGGTTCAGGGAATCCCGCCATAGGAGTCGGTCCCGGCAATGTTCCTGTTTATATTGAAAAATCAGCCAATATAGCCCAGGCAGTAAATGACATTCTCCTCAGCAAAACCTTTGATAACGGCATGATCTGTGCATCAGAGCAGGCTCTTATAGTGGATCATACAATCAAAGAACTGGTAGAAGAAAAGCTTATAGAAATGGGGGCTTATTTCCTGTCCAGAGAAGAAACAAAGATACTGGAAAATGTTGTAATAGATCCGCAAAAGAAGAGTATGAATCCGAAGATAGTAGGACAGTCACCTCAGAAAATCGGTGAAATAGCAGGTATCAATATTCCGGCAAATACAAGAATATTGATTGCTTATATGGACGGAGTGGGAGAAGATTATCCTCTGTCCCGGGAAAAACTGTGTCCTCTTCTGGGGTTTTACACGGTAAAATCCTTTGATGAAGCAGTTAACCTCTGTACAGATCTCACCCATTTCGGAGGGTTAGGACATACGGCTTCAATCTTTTCGAATGATAAAGAGGTAGTAAAAGAGTTCGGAAAGACAATTAATGCAGGCAGAATTGTAGTAAATTCCCCGTCATCCCACGGTGGTATCGGTGACATATATAACTGTCTCCATCCCTCTTTAACCCTTGGCTGCGGTGCAGGAGGTCGAAATATTACTACAGATAATGTAACAGTAAATCACCTGCTGAATATAAAAAGAATTTCGAAAAGGATGTTGAATATGAAATGGTTCCGCGTTCCTTCCAGAATCTATTTTGAACCGGGTTGTCTTGATGTTTTCTTCAAACATGAAATTAAAGAACTGGGAGTCCATCATGCATTTATTGTATGCACCGGTTCTGCCATAAGACAGGGGGCAGTATCTCTGATACAGGCAGATCTGCATAAAGCTGGTATAAATTCCACAATATTCTCAGATATTAAATCTGACCCTACAATTGAAATGATTGAAACCGGAGTTAATGCCCTGAAAAAAATCAATCCGGACCTTATTATTGCAGTCGGAGGCGGTTCTCCCATAGATGCAGCCAAAGCCATGTGGCTCTTATATGAACAGCCGGAACTTTCTTTTGAAGATCTGAAACTCTATTTTATGGATATAAGAAAGAGGATAGTCAAAATTTCACCTCTCGGAAAGAAGGCAAAATTCATCGCTATTCCTACAACAAGCGGAACAGGCTCCGAGGTAACTGCCTTTACGGTTGTAACAGATGAAAAGACAAATAAAAAATATCCTGTTGCAGATTATGCGATTACGCCGGATATTGCCATAATCGATCCCAATCTTGTCATGACTGTTCCGAAGGAGGTAACTGCAGATACAGGTCTTGATGCCCTTTCCCATGGTCTTGAATGTTATGTTTCCGCAGTAGCTTCCGATTATACTGATCCTCTGGCTCTCAGGTCAATGCAGTTAATATTTAAATATCTGCCCCAGGCATATAAGAACGGTCACGATAAAGAAGCCCGTGAAAGGATGCACAATGCAGCTACTATTGCAGGCATGGCATTTACCAATGCATTTCTCGGTATAAATCATGCTCTGGCCCATATTCTGGGAGCTACATTCCATATTCCTCATGGCAGAGCAAACGCATTTATGATGATTCCCGTAATAAGGTACAATGCTTCTCAGCCGAAAAAATTCATTGCCTTCCCGAATTATCCTTATCCGAAGGCAAAAGAAAGATATGTAGAAATTGCCGATGCTTTAAAACTTAAGTATTCAACGCCGGAAGAAGGTATTGAAAGCCTCATAAAAGCCATAGAAGATCTGAAATCGCTGGTCGGAATACCGAAATCGATAAAAGAGGCCGGCGTTCCGGAAGAAGCGTTCAGAGCAGAGGTCAGAAGAATGGCGGAAATTGCCTTTGAAGATCAGTGCGTGGTGTCAAATGCCAGTTATCCTCTCGTGGAAGATCTGGAGAAGATACTGTGGGAAGCTTATAACGGTCAATAGTAGAATCAGTGAGCAGTGAGTAAAAAATGTCATATTTTTTACTCACTGCTCATTATAGGCTTTTACGCCCCTCACCCTAAATCCCTCTCCCGATGGGAGAGGGACTTTAAATATATTAACTTTTTTCCTCTCTCCTTCTCCTGAGAGAAAATGGTCCGACAGATGAGGGGTTGTAAGGTTTTCCTCAACCATCATTGCCTTAAGTTGACACCTGTGCGCTTTCGGGGGGATGAGAGACAACTAATGCGTAAGTCCTGTTTAAACAGGAGTTACGCAAAAAACAAGGAGAAACCAGTCATTGCGAGCGAAGCGAAGCAATCCCACCGGTATATCGAAAACTGTTGGGATTGCTTCGTCGTTACGCTCCTCGCAATGACAAAACGCGTAAGTTCTGTTTAAATATTCTTTTTACCGACATGCAAAAGCTTGAGTCCTTCAAACCATAAGATACTTGTTATTCCCGCCGTAATACAGATTAACAGATCACTGGTATGCAAGAAACTGAATTTAAACAATCCTCTGATTACAGGTATATAGAGAACCAGTGAAAGGAAAAAAACCGCTCCGCCTATTACCCACCACAGTGCCCTGTTCGGGGTACGTAACGTAGCAAAAATAGTCCGTGACCATGAGCGGTTTGTAAGTATTAATCCGAGATTTGCAATAATCAGTGTGGTAAAACTTAATGCCCTGGCTTCTTCCGGACTTTCCATGCGATAGACAAAGAAATAAACAAAGATGCCAAGAACTATAAGGAGTACACTTATCCCCTGTAAAATACTCATTCCTATGGTCTTTATACCTAAAAGAGGTTCTTTCGGATTTCTGGGAGGTCTTTTCATTACATCTGCTTCTTCCGGTTCTGCTTCAAATACGGTAGAGCAGGAAGGATCTATAATCAGTTCCAGAAATACTATATGTACAGGCAGAAGCACAAGAGGCCATTTAAAAAGTACCGGTATCAGAGACATACCTGCAATCGGCACATGGATGGCAAAAATATAGGCAATAGCTTTTTTTATATTATCAAAGATTCTTCGCCCCATTTTTATGGCCTGAACAATTGATGAAAAATCATCATCAACAAGCACAAGTGAAGCAGATTCTCTGGCCACATCCGTACCGCGTCCGCCCATGGCAATTCCTATATGGGCGGATTTCAGAGCAGGTGCATCATTTACTCCGTCTCCCGTCATGGCAACTATTTCATTATTTGCCTTGAAAGCATTAACCAGCATGAGCTTCTGTTCAGGAACAACCCTGGCAAATATATTTGTATCTTTTATTTTCTCTCTTAGTTCTGTTTCACTCATAGATTCCAGTTCGGGGCCTGTAATAAATTTATCGGTCTGATTTAATCCTATCTGTCTGGCTATGTTCTGTGCAGTTCCCGGATAATCTCCTGTAATCATTACAACCCTTACCCCTGCGCTGTAACATTCCCTGATAGCGGCAGGAACTGTCGGACGGACCGGGTCGGCAAGACCGATTAAACCAAGGAATTCAAATTTGAAATCATGCTGTTCTCCGGGAAGATTCTTTTCACTGAAAGGTGCTTTCGCAACACCGAGAACACGGAGTCCGTCATTTGACATGGCAGTTATACTCAACGATAATTCTTCAAGTTGTTTTTCATTAAAATGACATAGATCGGCAATTGCTTCGGGGGCGCCTTTGGAAGCGATAACAAAATCCTCTCTGTCCCTTGCTTTCCATACTCTGGAAAGAGCCAGCAGCTTTTTCGACAGAGGATACTCATGAACAAGGGGCCAGTCTTTATGGATATGTTCTGTTCCTGCAAGATATTTCTCACCCAGGGATTTTATCGCTTTTTCCATAGGATCGAAAGGATCTATCTGGCTGGCAAGGATACTGAACTCTATAAGCTCATGAAACTTTTCCGGTATATTTTCTTTTTCCATGGCAACTAAATTGTAATACTCACCGTGTGCAAAAATCTTGCTTACAGACATTTGATTCATTGTAAGGGTTCCTGTTTTATCGACACAGAGCACCGTAGCAGAGCCAAGTGTTTCAATGGCAGGCATACGTCTGGTAAGAACCTGTTTCTGTGATATACGCCATGCGCCGAGAGCAAGAAAAATAGTAAGAACAACGGGGAATTCTTCAGGCAATATGGCCATGGCAAGAGTAATACCTGCCAGAAAACCGTTCAGCCAGTCACCTCTTGTAAGTCCGTATGCTATCACTACAATAACAAAGAGGCATGCACCTGCAATGGCAAGATTACGCACCAGCTTTCCTGTTTCTTTCTGTAAAAGTGTTCCTTCCGGTTCGAGTGTTTGAAGAGCTTTCCCTATTTTACCTATTTCTGTTTTCATACCTGTGCCTTCCACTCTGACAATGGCCTGTCCCTGTACAACTAAAGTACTGGAATAAACACATGGTGAGTCATCTCCTCCCGGTCTGACCATTTCAGCAGCCTCTTCTGAAGAGATTTTTCGGACAGGTACAGATTCTCCGGTAAGGAGGGATTCATCTGCAGAGAGATTTACTGATGAGAGTATAATACCATCTGCGGGGACTCTGTCTCCTTCCGATATTACAATTATGTCACCTCTCACTACTTCCCTGCCTGCAATACGCTTTTCCTGGCCGTCTCTTATAACAAGTGCTCTGGGGCTGGAAAGATCTCTGAGAGCTTCAAGAGCCCTTTCTGTTTTTCTTTCCTGATAAAGAGTTATACCTATGACTACAAATACAAACCCGAGGAGCATTAAAGCTTCTCCCATATCACCGAGTATTAGATAAAGAACTCCGCATGCTACAAGCAAAAGGAACATAGGCTCTTTCATAACCTCCAGAGCTATGGCTAAAACACTTCGGCTTTTAGCAGAAGGCAGTTCATTATAACCTTCTTCTTTAAGCCTTTCCGATGCTTCAGTTTCAGAAAGGCCTTTAATTGTTTTGACATTCAGAATATTTTCCATAAAGCACCTCCATAAATAATCTCAGGCAATAGAAAACAAAAACTCCGGTAACATATTACCAGAGCAGAAATATAATTATCATACCTCAATTTTGCCTGAGAAAAAATTAAAATTCATTATAAATATTCAAATTGAGGCTCAGAAATTATATTTCTACTCAGGTAAACAGGAACTGATTGCTCTTTAAACTCCATAAGAAAATCTCTATTAGCAGAGTATCTATTCTGTTGGGCATCATATTTACAGTCATAATGATGGTGGTGGTGATGATGATCAGAAAAGCAAATATAAAGATCACAGTAGCAACCGAGTAGAAACGAAGCCAGTAAAAATATGGCAAAAAATAAGGATACACATCTTTTTGACATTCAGGTCACCTCCTTTCAGGAGACAAAATTCCACGGGTAATGAGATAACAAAAATATTTACTGTCTATGTAAAAGTCAGTAATATATGTTACGGGTAATATAGCAATCCAGTAGACATCAAAAATGATTAAGATACATATCATCGCAGGGAGTGATAGAGACGAAGCAATCCTGTCGGACTGGCTTCTACCAGGTGGGGATTGCTTCGCTTCGCTCACTATGACCAGGTTTGCCCACTAAAATCATCGTGGCTGACTACTGGAGAGAATTTTTTATACTCTCCAGTACACCTGAAGCAAAGAACTCTTTTCCTTCTATCATTGCTTTTTCCTGTAATTCTTTCTGAAGCACTGCAATTTTTCCGGCTTCTTTATCAAATCCATATTCCTGCAGCCATAGCTGAGTTATATGCAAATCCTGGGATTTTCCGCAGGATTTAAACAGATGTTTCAAAGATTCTATATCTTCTTTCTTATAGGAAAAGAGATCTTCTGTTTCATTTATTATTTGAACAAGATTCCTGATAGACTTTCTTCCCGTATGAAATTCTTCAGGATCCTGCTGAGAAAGTCCTACAGACAAAATCTTATCTGCAATTGTTCTTACAGCAGTTTTCAATCTGTTAATATCAGCTTTTTCTATATCTTTAGGGTCCAGTTCACCTGCCCCTGACGGATTTCTAAGTATTTCCAGTGCTTCAGGTAACTTATCATTTTTAAATTCCCTATAAAAATCCATGAATTCCTGTTCTGCCTCTTTCCTTGAGGAAGCAAGTTTTTCTTTTATAGATTCAGGGATACCATCGGGACAGACTGATTGTATCTTTTCTTCATATACCATGAGATCTTTAAATTGCCCTGCATTATAGGCAAATTTCTTTAAACTATCCATAGCTTCTTCAAGTTTTTCTTCATCATAACAATCACCGTAAGCCTTTGTCAGTCCCTGAAGTCCTCTGACTATATCCCTGACTTTTGTCTCATGAACCTGTTCGGGAGTCGGGTTGTCACCGAGTTTTTCAATGGTGTTCTCCATTTTATCGGCAGATGCAAAAATCTTTCTGGCAAGATTGGGATAAAGAACATCGCCGGCGGATTTAGCAGTGGAAATATATGATTCCACAGGTTCACTATCAGAAATATGAGACGATTTTTTGCAGGTAACACCGGGGGTAGAAGAAGAAATAGATACATTATTCCCTATATTCATAGTAAAATCTCCTTTCAAGATTATTAATAGCTTTTCATAGATCCCATAGATTTAAATGAGGGAAATCACATAAAAACATTAACATTTACATAATAATCCCCTCTCTATCAAACAAACCTTTATAGATCTATTTTAAATATTTATCAACATGTGTCAATAGATTCTTATTAAATAACAACTCTGCCGGAAAGACATCACAAAAAATCCTCTCTGAAGTGTTTTCAGAGAGGATCTAAGTAAAATATTATTTACTCTTCATCATCTTCATCTATTTCTTCATCCAGTTCTTCCTCTTCTTCCTCTTCTTCCATATCTTCTTCATCTTCGTCATCTTCTTCATCTGCAGTCAGCTCTGCCACAGGTGCCTCATAGACTTCTCCCGGTTCTCCGAAAATAAGCTGTTCTACAGGGCTATCTTCCTGTATGTCTCCGTCATCTTCAACCTCTTTAGAACCGGTAATAAGAGCCATAGCTGTTACTTCATCCTGATCTTTCAATTTTATAAACCTTACACCCCTGGTGTTTCTGCCTATTATAGAAATACCTTTCAATTTAATTCTGATTATATTACCCTGTTCTTTTGTAATTATAAATATCTCATCTTCAAGTGATACCTGCTTCATTCCTACAACAATGCCTCTGGCTTTCTTCAAATTTATACTCTTACGTCCCTTTCCGCCTCGTCTTTGTTTGGAATAAGCAGAAATAAGTGTTAATTTACCATAACCTGAACTGGTAACAGTGAGCAAATAACTTTCTTCTCTTATTACAACCATAGCCACCACACTGTCATCCTCTTTCAACCTTATGCCTCTTACACCTCTTGTCATCTTGCCCATAGGTCTTGCATTGGCTTCATCGAAATGTATGGCCATGCCGTTCTTTGTCCCCAGGATTATTTCCTGATTCCCCGAGGTCATTTCGACCCCTATAAGCTCATCGCCATCTGAGAGCTTTATAGCATTCAGCCCGACGTTACGAAAACTCGTATCATATTCTTTCAGTTCAGTCTTTTTTACATATCCGTTCCTTGTAGCCATGAATAGATATTTATCATCTGTAAAATCTTTCACAGGTATAACGGCAGTGATCTTTTCATTGGGAAGCATATTTACAAGATTTACAATGGCAGTGCCCTTGGCATAACGTGTTGCATCACCTATATGGTGAACCATAAGCCTGTAACATTTACCCATATTTGTAAAGAAGAGCAGTTTATGATGTGTTGATGTAACAAATATATGTTCTACAAAATCCCCTTCTTTTGTTACAATACCTATGATGCCTTTACCGCCTCTTCTCTGGCTCTTATAGGTATTTAAAGGCATTTTCTTTATATAGCCGTGATGTGTGATAGTCAGAACCACATCTGACTCTACGATAAAATCTATTTCATCCATTTCTACTTCTTCATCGACTATAACAGTTTTCCTGTCATCTGCAAACTTATCTCTTATTGCGGAAAGTTCCAGTTTTATTTCTGCCAGAAGCCTTCTCTCGCTGGCAAGTATTTCTTCATATTTTGCAATATCTTTAAGAAGCTCGGTATATTCCTGGTTTAATTTATCCACTTCAAGTCCTGTGAGACGGGAAAGCCTCATTTCCAGTATGGCATTTACCTGTTCAAGGGTAAACTCAAAGGATTCCATAAGAGAAGTTCTCGCAATATCAGGATTTTTAGAACTTCTTATTATATGTATAACCTCATCAAGATGATCAAGAGCAATCTGAAGACCTTCCACTATATGTGCCCGTGCCTTTGCTTTATTCAGAAGGAAAGCAGTTCTTCTTTTTACTACGACCCTCCTGTGTTCCAGATAATAATGGATCATATCTTTCAGCGTAAGTATCTTCGGAGTACCATCTACAAGGGCAAGGGCATTTACATTAAAATTAGACTGGAGAGGAGTTTTCTTATAGAGCTGATTCAATACGACCTGAGTATTTACATCTTTCTTAACCTCAATAACAACCCTCATACCTGTTCTGTCAGATTCGTCCCTGAGGTCCTGTATGCCTTTTATCTTTTTATCCCTTGCAAGTTCTGCTATCTTTTCAACAAGTTTTGCTTTATTCACCTGATAGGGAATCTCTGTAATAACTATTAAATCTTTTGTACCTTTAGGATTTTTTTCAAAAGATACCTTTGGTCTCAGAGTTATAGAGCCATGACCTGTCATGTAGGCATCTCTTATACCTTTTCTGCCTATAATCTGTGCCCCTGTAGGGAAATCCGGTCCCGGCATAATATGCATGAGTTCTTCGAATGTTATATCAGGATTATCAATAT
>DAIOEN010000124.1:18673-21344 GCA_036746235.1 Vulcanimicrobiota bacterium
GGTCCCGGCATAATATGCATGAGTTCTTCGAATGTTATATCAGGATTATCAATATACGCCACTATAGCATCAAGTGTTTCTCCCAGGTTATGAGGAGGTATTTTTGTTGCCATACCTACCGCTATACCGTCAGAACCTCCTATCAATAAATTCGGCAGAAGAGCCGGAAGCACAGTAGGTTCTTTAAGGGAATTATCGAAATTCGGTATAAACTCAACTGTATCTTTATCCAGATCCCTGAGCAATTCAAGTGTTATAGAGGAAAGTCTTGCTTCTGTATAACGATATGCTGCAGCAGGATCTCCGTCTACGGACCCGAAATTTCCATGACCGTCTACAAGAGGGTATCTCAGGGAAAAATCCTGGGCCATTCTCACAAGAGCATCATATACCGAACTATCACCATGAGGATGATATTTACCGAGTACATCACCTACGATGGTAGCAGATTTTCTGTGAGGTCTATCAGGATAAAGAGAAAGATTATCCATAGAGTAGAGTATTCTGCGATGGACAGGTTTAAGGCCGTCTCTCACATCAGGGAGTGCTCTTGCTATGATAACACTCATGGCATAATCGAGATAGGAAGATTTCATTTCATCTGTTATTGAAACAGGTATTATTCTTTTAGCAATGGTATTTGTAAACATGTAAACTCCTTCATAGAGGGTGATGGGTGATGGGTAATGGGTGATGGGTGTTAATTAACCCCACAGGCCCGTCCCACAGAACCACGAGCCCAATCTAAATATCTAAATTCTTTACTTTTTTGGCATAACGCTGAATAAATTCTTTTCTGGGCTGAACCTGGTTTCCCATAAGGATAGAAAAGATTTCTTCAGCTTCTTCGGCATCTTCTATCGATACCTGCTGAATAATTCTCGTTTCGGGATTCATTGTAGTTTCCCATAACTGGTCTGCATTCATTTCACCGAGACCTTTGTATCTCTGTATTGTATATCCGTCTTTGAACTTATTTACTGCATTATTTAATTCTTCATCATTATAGGCATAAACAAATTGTTTTTTCTTTGATACTTTATACAGAGGCGGTTGAGCTATATAAATATTTCCATTTTCCAGGAGCTGTGGCATATGTCTGTAGAAAAATGTAAGAAGTAATGTTCTTATATGAGAACCGTCCACATCTGCATCTGTCATAATTATAACCCTGTCATACCTGAGTTTTTCAAGGTCAAAATCACTTTTATCTCCATTCTCTGCAGATAGTTTCATGCCAACTCCTATGGCTGTAAACATAGATTTTATTTCTTCATTTTCCATTATTCTGTCAATTCTGGCTTTTTCAATATTCAGGATCTTACCGCGAAGAGGAAGTACTGCCTGGAAGTGTCTGTCACGGCCCTGTTTTGCGCTGCCTCCTGCAGAATCTCCTTCCACAATGTATATTTCACACTCTGAAGGATCTTTACTGGAACAGTCTGCCAGTTTACCCGGCAGTGCGTTAGAAAAACCCGGTTTGCTTCTTATTATATCTCTTGCCCTTTTTGCCGCTTCTCTTGCTCTTGCGGCCTTGCAGGCTTTATTTACTATTTCTTTTCCCGCTTTCGGGTTTTCCTCAAGGAACATGCTGAAATATTCGTCTACTATGGAATCAACAATACCCTGCATCTCACTGTTTCCGAGTTTTGTCTTTGTCTGTCCTTCAAACTGAGGGTTCGGTAATTTTACAGATATTACTGCCGTAATACCTTCTCTTACATCTTCACCGGAGAAATTTTCATCATTCGGTTTCAACAGAGCCTTTGCTCTCGCATATTTATTAATACTTCTTGTAATGGCTGATTTAAAGCCCGTAAGATGGGTGCCCCCTTCAGTGGTTTTGATGTTATTTGCAAAAGACAGGATAAAATCTTTATAAGTATCTGTATATATAAATGCTACTTCTACCAGGTTATTGTCCACTGTTTTACATATATAAACAGGTTCTGGATGAACAGGTTCCTTGCCTTCAGTAAGATCCTTTGCGAAAGAAATTATGCCTCCTTCAAAACAGAAGGTTTTACTCTCGCCGGTATTTTCATCTTCCAGGATTATGGTGAGACCTTTATTGAGATAGGCCTGTTCTTTAAGTCTCCTCTGAAGAACATCATAATTGAATTCCACTGTTTCAAAGATCTCAGGGTCAGGCTTGAAGGTTACTTTCGTACCTGTCTTATCTGTAGTGCCGTCCGGCTTAAGAGGTGCTACAGGATCTCCTCTTCTGTATTCCTGGCGGTAAATCTTACCGTTTCTGTAAACTTCCACCTGCAACCATTCGGAAAGAGCATTTACTACAGATACTCCCACTCCGTGAAGTCCTCCCGATACACTGTATCCTCCTCCTCCGAATTTACCTCCTGCATGGAGTATGGTCATTACGACTTCCACGCCTGTTTTATTCTTTTCAGGCACTATATCTACAGGAATACCTCTACCGTTATCAACAACAGTAACAGATCCTTCCTTATTTATGGTAACTACAATCTTATCACAGGCTCCGGCCAGTGCTTCATCGATACTGTTATCTACGACTTCATATACAAGGTGATGAAGTCCTCTTGCATCGGTGCTGCCGATATACATGGCAGGCCTTCTTCTCACTGCTTCGAGTCCTTCCAGTATCTGAATATTTTCCGCAGTATATTCGTTATCTTTATTTTTCACACCC
>DAIOEN010000125.1:0-15164 GCA_036746235.1 Vulcanimicrobiota bacterium
TATTAAAATTATAATTTTTTTGAACATATTCTCTACCTCCTTAGAATTTAATCAGGTCTGTTTTTATGGATAGGTATATCCTCTGGGATAATAGTTCTGCGGCGGAGTAACATATTGTATCTGTTGACTGCAGACTTCCTGCCCATTCTGTAATTCTATCCTTGTATGTTCTCCCGGGCCAAGAGACAGGGTTTTAGTCCATGTAGTATTAACAACAGTAATATAATAGTAATATCCGTTAACACTGTAATTATATGAAAGGCTGCCCTGGGACGAATAGGAAGACTGGGCTATTATCGTATATTTTCCCGGAGGCAGATTGGTAAAAGAAAAATTACCGTTCTGTGGAAGTCCGCACGATGTTACTTCTCTTGTTGCAGGTATACGGGCATTATTTATATATTCCTCCGTAACCCTGATTATGCCTGATTGAAAAGGTTTGTTGATTACTACAGAGCCTGAAATAGAACCGGGTGTATTAACGCTATATTGACCTGCCGGTGTTGTAACAGTCACCTGTAATTGATTCCCTGAACCTTTATATGTTGCGCCGACAAAATCCGCTGTAGCTGTAACATTCAGGTAGTAAATATTTTGCCCTGTATATCTGTCAGGTCCTATGGCAAGAAGGCTCAGAGGTGCAGATTTACCGTTTATTGTCATCTGTGAAGGTAATGACTGAAGATTTGAATCAACTCCGAGCATAGAAATATAGTCTACTGCAGGTGCATACATTATATTATTCTGATATATAACAGCTTTCGGGAAGGTGCAGCCGTTTATTGTAAGAGGTACTGACTGAGGATCTATAAAAGAATTGGACAGAGTGGTAAACTGGGCTGAATTGACCTGCAGTGATATAGATAGCAACAGTAATAAGATTATAATATTGGATTTTAAAGCATTTTTAACACTGAACATATAAAACCTCCTTTTCTATAAAAATTTTTAGATTAAAAAGAAATGTACCGGGATATTGAATATTTACAAATCAGGGTCATTCCTTTTAATAACTGCGTTAATATATTAGATAAATACAGATTTTTTCCTTCTTAAATGATTTATATTAGAATTGTGAAGGGTGAAGAATGAAGGAGGAAGAGAGGAATATGTTCTCATTACCGTAACAGTTAAAAGGGTATCCGCAAAAAGCTTCTGCCTGGCAGGCTCTGGAGAAGAAAAATTAGTTTTTTATATAGAATTAAAAATTAAATAAGGGTTAATTTATTGTCTGTAAAACAAATGATATAAGGCAAATTATTTTTCTTCGTAAGAGCCTGTCAGGCAGAAGCTGATAAAATGGTTACCAACCCACCTGGAACGGTAATCAGTATTCTTGGTGAACACACGTTATGGCAGGCACGGTGAAAAGTGAATGGTGAACAGAAAATAGTGAGTAATGGCCTTTTCTTTTCACTTTTCACTTTTCACTTATTTTGAGGATTAAATAAATTTCTTCATAGCTTCTTTATCTATTAACTTACCATGACTTACTACATAGAGAGGTTCTTTATGATACATAATAGCTTCATAAACACTCTTTCCGTCGAGGACTACCATGTGGGCAGGGTGTCCTTCCGCAATAGAAAAATCTTTTACATTCATTGCTTTTCCCGCATTGATTGTTACCATATCGTAAATAGTTTCCATTTCCTGATATGTTGTCATCCAGAGGAGATGGACATTTAAGAAGGCAACTTCAAGCATGCTGTTCTGGCCGAAGGGATAATAGGCATCCACTACATCATCCTGTCCGAGTGCTACAAGACATTTTTCTGCCAGCAGTTCTTTTACCTTTGCATGAAGGGGCCCTGTATGAGGGTCACTGATGACACCCATCTCTGCCTGTTTAAGGAGAGCTGCTATTTTCTTGAAATATGGTCCCGGATAAAGAGCCATAGCTCTTGCGTGATGGGCAAGGGAACGGCCCGGTCTCTTTGCTTTTATTGTAGCCACTGCAAGTTTCTCAAGTGTCCTTAATCCGGGATCTCCTGCATCATCGACAAGCATGGATATATCTTTATCATATTTTACAGCCAGTTTCATCATGGCATCAATATGGGCCTGTTCATCTTCTTCTGTAAATTCTATCCAGGGAATACCGCCCACTACGTCTGCTCCCATTTTCATTGCCTTGTCTATCAGTTTTTCTGTTCCCGGTTCTCTTACGACTCCATCCTGTGGAAATGCCACTACCTGTACATCGACAATATCTTTGAATTCCGATTTTGCCTGAAGAAGTGCTTCTATACCTATGAGTTTTGCTTTTGAGTCTACATCTGCAAAAGCTCTGATATGAGTATTGCCGTTTATTGCAGCAAGAGCAAGAGCTTTTCTTACATTTTTAATAATCCAGTCTACTGCATATTTGTCTTTTACCCTTGCAGCAAGTTCTATTGCAGTCATAGCTGCACCCATATCTCCGCCGTGATATGATTTAAGAGCTTCTTCATCCATCATCTGAAGGGTGTAAACTTTACATAGATGAAGGTGGGCATTGCAAAAAGACTCTGTCACAAGTTTTCCGTCGGCATTTATTTCCTTTTTACCTTTGTCTTTAAGATTTTGTTTGATTTTCGCAATTTTTCCACCTTTGATTGCTATGTCCTGAGTTTCTTTTGCACCCCTCAGCAGGGCATTTCTGATGATGAGATCCATATTAATAATCCTCCTTAAAATTTTAATGTAGAGATATGGAATAATAATATCAAAATTTTTTTCTCTGTCAAGAAGAAAATAAGTGATCGGCGATTTATTACGACATAAAATCATGGGGAGATTTTATATGATTTATACCAGGCAGATACAGTACAAAACTCTGAGAGCATGTTGAACACATGCTCTCAGAGTTTTTATTCCCGTGATGTTATATATTCATAATCTACAGGTTTTTAATATATACCATCTGCCCAACCATCTATATTATATGTAATTACATTAGTTTTTTTATTGACAGTCACAGTTTCAGTTGCTTCTTTCTGGGAATTTTCTTTCTCAATCACAACTGATGGGTCACCGAGGCCAAATAGTCCGTTTTTCGTTTTCATAGTTATGTGATCTTTACATTTTCTGGCATCAAGGAAATTGGCTTCTTTTGTATCAGGATCATAAAGTAAATGAGCATCCTGGATACCATAGCCGGCTTCCATCATGACATCGCCTTTACCTTTATTAAAGTCTATGTCGGCTCTGTCATCCACTTCTATCATTCTCTTAATTATATCATCTGTTTCACTGATTATAGAAGTGGCTGCCTGATAAGCTTTTAATTGTTCATTTGATTTAAAGTTATTTATATCTCCCGGTTTTATTTTCATTAACTATATCACTCCTTTACCAAATTTTAACTTATTGTTTAAATAATACCACATAAATATAAAAATCTTTATAATATTTTGTTAAAAAAATGTTAATTTTTTTAACATGGAGTACAGGAATTTTCATTTTTGAATTTTTATTGTATAATAAAATACTATTTTGACTAATTTTCTGTTTTAAAAATTTTGATTTTTAAACATGGTCTAAATATTTTATTGACGTCACGAAGTAAAATATTATATTATAAAACTATAAAAGGAGTTGATTTATTTGAAAATATTTAAATTTTTACTTATTCTATTCTGTCTCTTTACACTTCCGTTACTGGGTCAGACAAATTTTCCTTCTGTATATATTGACGGTAAATTATTTCAGGGAAGAGTCATACTTTATAACAATATTTTATATGCAGACTGTGATGATCTCATGAAAGCAGTAAATGGAACACATATCTATAATATGGCAGAAAATAAACATTATATAAATAACAGATATTTTTCTAATGACTATGTATATACCTATCAGAATCGATTTTATGTTTATCTGAAATATGCAGTTCAACATGCAGGGGCAAGTAAATCTATGTATGATTCTTCTACAAATAGCATAATTATAGAATTCCCGTCATCTCAGGCAGCAGTTTATCCGACCCCTTCTTCTGCTAAAGGAGAAAAAGTTTCTAATTTTAATGATGTAAAAACTGCAGAAGGAGGACTTACAGAACATTATCAGCAAAATGAACAGTTAGATGCTATTTTGAAAGAAGTTTCGGCAGGTCTTTACAGTAAATATGGCATGCAGGTTCCATGTGCATTGCAGGTTATGTCTGTTGATGAGGAAGAACTTCTGCATATAGCTCATGATGAAAAACTTGCAGATGCCGCTATAGCAGGTCTTTACTGGAGACAGAAGATTTATATTCAATACGGCCTCTCTACTTCAAGAATATATGAGGTTATGGCTCATGAATTTACCCATGCATGGCAGCAATATAACTGTCCCTTAGATCAGGAACAACTGCTCATAGAAGGTTTTGCCGAATGGGTGGCTTATAAATACTCTCAGGGCAGGACTTCAGGAGGCTCTTTTACAAATAAAGGAAATACAGTATATGGAAAGGGATTGAAGTTTTTCCAGGATATGGAAAAAAAGCTTGGTGAAACGGCTGTTTTTGATTATGTAAAGAAAAATAAAAGTGCCGTTCCTTATTAATCTCTTACCTGAAGAAAGATTAACACAGGGAACAGCACTTTTTAGATAGACTGATATTTGCAATATTCAGCTTTTGAACATTAAAAAAACTGTAGTCATTACTGGAGCTATAAATAAAAAATCTACATCTGGCTATTTACTCTCCGGCCACCCGGTCTGGCTGGCGGCTATCATGCCTGTTAATACTCCTCCTATGCCTCCTGCCACTATTCCTCCCAGCCCTCCTCCTATTCCTACCGCCCCTGCTGCTCCCATAACTCCAAAAGCTGAAATGACCACATTATGATGCCTGTTACAGGCTTTATCTGAAAGCAGACTACTTCCGCAAGGCAGAAGAGTTGAAGACATACTTGAACCAACCATCCCACCCATCATAGCCATTGCCCCTCCAAATGCTGCTAAAATAAATTTTCCTGCCGGTCTCATATCTGAAAGAAAAGTCCCTGCTACAATTGCAGCACCGGCTGCTACACCTGCAAAACCGGCTGCATTATCGAAGTCTTTTATGAATTTAAGATGTTTTCCCATTAAAAAAACTTCATCTTTATCCTTCCCAAATTTCACATCTAAAATAGCTTTATCCTCAGATAGGGCCCCCTCTTTCCGGGTGGTGTTTTTATTTGTTTGTAATCTGGGGTCCATAGATTGATTTGTGTTGATTTTCACGATTTTCTCCTTTCTGTATTTACAAAATTCATCTGTTTTTAACAATTGACTTTTTTAGTCTGTTTCATTTAACAGACTCTGTATAGCCTTATAAGAATCTTTCATTACACCTAATGATTTTTTTACATGATTATATTCATCTGTTCCCTCTTTATTATAACTTAAGTAATCTTCCATTTGAGCCATTTTGTTCTTGAAGCCATCAGGGTCCAATTTATACGTTTTAAAAGTTTCGGCAAAAAATTCATCTTTATCTTTACGTGTATATTTCTCATGATGGCCAGTCTCATCAGAATAATTTAAAGAGTTTACCCATGGGTCATATTTATCATAAATATAGTTAGGATCTTTCTTTCTTCCAATTTCGTCTAATTTTCTATTATCCAGCATGTCAGCCTTAGCTGAACTTATTTCACCCCGTTCTAACTGTGCACGGAGCTCGTTCCTATTAGCTATCAATTCCTCATCATTCAGTATTTCATTAATAAGTTCTTTGGAAAATACTTTTCCTGCTCCCGGCTCAAATCCTCGTTTTCTTGCATCTGCTTCAAGCTCCATACCTCTTGTATAGAGGTCTTTTCCTTCAGAATCTCTTAGCGTATAAAATTGATCTTTTTCATCATACGTTTCTTTACCTTCTTTTACTGCCATTTCTTTCAATTTAGCAGAAAATGCATGACCATATTCATGTGTTAGATTCCCTACTATTTCTTCATCACTTAATGCATTGCCGGTCATGGGATGCCTGGTATAAAGATCTATTTTTTTCTTTCCTGGATAAGTTGTTCCTCCGGCAACTCCTTTAGGATCTTGTCCGTTCACATCTATTAAGAAATCCGATTTATATTTTTCAGGCACACCTTTATCCAGCGTTGAAACAAGATCCTTTAACATGTTCTCTTTCTCTTCATCTATGTTATTTCCATTATTTGACCATTTAATACCTGCTTCCCCTGGAGACGTCTCGGAAGTTTCTTTGCCAGATGACGGTATCTCTTCTCCTTCCGGAAGTGTTTTGATATTTATTAATCTTCCTCTCGAAGGTAAATTTTCTCTTGACTCTACCGCCTGTTCCCCTGTAATACCTTTTGACTTTTCATACTGTTCTCTAAGATATTCTCTGGCAGCCATGGGATCAGATGGTAGATTATTGAACCTCTGTTCTCTGAGAGGTTCCGCTTTTGTGGTGTAAAGAGAGTCTGTATTATTTTCTTCATAAAAATTCGAATAAGCCGGCTGTTCTGATATGGAACTTGTGTCTTCCTGTCTGTTGTTAAATTGTTCCCGTCTCTTTACACCGGAAGGGGTATTTTTAAGTCTGTTATTATAGCTGGTATTGGTTGAATTGCTTCCCAGACTGTCATCTAACCTTTCATCTATTTGCTCGAAGTTATCTTCCCTGGCCTGTGTTTTAGTAGCCGGCTTTTGATTATCTTTCTTTTGTAACTTTGATTCCCTTATTCTGTTATAAGCTGAATTTGAACTGATTTCTGTCAAAATTAATCCCTCCTAAAAAAATTAAATATTTATCTGATGTTTTTTATATACATGTACTGTACAATTACCTCAGTATAATAATTAATATATTACCCTCTAATTATAATATTCTGAATTTATAAAAAAAGTTCCCTTTTTTTAATTTTTTTTTAATTTTTTTCATTTTATGAAATCAAATTTAAATTTTCTTCCCTTCAGTAAAATTAAATTTATTCTGAAGGTCTATATATACGGTAAATTCCCATTCTTCAGTTTTTTCTCCGTTTTTTACAGTAGAATCGATTGTTATATTTCTTCCTGCTACAACCTGTGAATAGGCATGATTGACTTTTTCTATTTTTATGTTTTTATATTCTTCTTTTGTCGGAAAATATTCATTAAGAAATGTTACCGTATCGATTACATCTTTTTCATCTATAGAAATTTCCACGTAACCTCCCGGTATGGCAATATTATCTTCAAGAAGTTTTCCTTCTGTGAAATTGAAATTATTCTTTAAATCTATAAATACTATAAACTCCCATTTCTGATTTTTTTTCCCTTTTTCCACACTGCATATGAGTTTTATATTCTTTCCTGCCACAACCTGAGACCAGGCTTTCTCAACTTCCGTAATTACAAGGCCTTTATAGGTTTCATCTGTAATAAAATAATCATGGAGATATGCCACTGTTTCAGATACAATCTGTTCTGTTACAGATATTTCGGTATAACCTCCTGCTATGTGTTCCGGCTGTGTTACCGTATCGCCGGCACTGCAACCTGCAGCTATTATCATTACAAGAAACATGGATATAAAAATCGTTTTCATATTTATGCCTCCTCATAATATTATATTTAAATCAATTTATTCTATTCCATTTGTGTTTTCTCCTTCTTTAAGACATTTGCCGGATAGTGTACAGGAATTTTTCAATTCTTTTAAAAGTTGTAATTTCAGGTATTTTCAACTATAATTAAGATTTCACCGACCTGAACGTTACATAAGAAATTTACATAACACAGAAAGGACTGATATTATGGCTGAAGAAATAAAAACAAGAGAAGATGCATATAAACTGCTCAGAGAGCATGTAAAAACAGATTATATGATAAAACATTCTGTTGCAACCGAGGCGATAATGAAAGAACTGGCAAAAAAACTGAAGCAGAATGAGGCGAAATGGGGTATGGCAGGACTTCTTCACGATCTTGACTTTGAAGAAACAGAAGAAGATCCGAAAAAACATACACTTGTTACAGAAGATATTCTGAGCGGCATTGGAATGGACAGTGAAATTATTTATGCCATAAAAGCCCACAATGCGGAAGATATAGGTATTGAAAGAAAAAGTGTTTTTGATCATGCACTGACCTGCGCGGAATCCGTAACAGGTCTTATTGTAGCCACTGCTCTTGTTTTACCTGATAAAAAACTTTCTTCCGTAACGGCAGAGGCTGTTATAAAGAAGATGAAGAAAAAGGATTTTGCAAGGAAAGTAAGCAGGGAAAGAATTAAGGATTGTGAAGGAACAGGACTTAAACTTGAAGAATTTATGGCCATAGCAGTGGAAGCCATGAAGGGTATAAGTGCTGACCTTGGATTATAAGACAAAATATTTACATTTTATATGCTTATAAATGCCTTATCTATAGATAAAAAATTAATGGATTTACTGATATTACATAATATAGAAGCTACTGTCCACAGTGTTTTTCGTAGAGCCATTAATTTGAAGACCTCCCGTGGTGGACTTATTTCAATAAATACACGCTATAACGGCCCTGATACTATATTGTTAGCAGATAGATACACTCTTCCGGAGACGGAGTTGGAGCCGGGATGTCCTGTTGTCTGCTGTGATAAGGGAATATATATTCAGAGAAGCCCTTTTATAAACTTCCATAATATTTCTTTATGGGAACATAAATCACATGACATAAATATTGCAAATTTAAAAAGGAATGTCATGTATGTTTTATCTTTCTTTTCCAATCAGAGTTCTTATGAAGCGGAAGAAATTATAAAAAGAATCTTTTTATCAGTTCAGAGTCAATCTGTTGCAGTGTTTTTATATGACAGTGTAATATCTTTAATTAAAGGGTTAAAGGATAATAACAGAGGGAGGATTAAAAGTTCTCTGAGTAGAATTATAGGTACAGGCGAAGGACTTACACCGGCAGGTGATGATTTTCTGGTAGGTCTCGTGGGAGCACTTTATTATTTCACCAGAACTTTAGATACGGCAGATAAAGCCAGTGTCATACTGCATATGATAAAAGAAGATTTGAATTTAGAAAAAACAAATTTTATCAGTTCCAGATTTATCTCTTTTTCTCTCGAAGGAAGATTTTCGCAGACTGTTTTAGAATTTTTAGATGTCTTATTTTCTGGGGCACCTGTAGATGAAAAACCTTTAATAAATCTTTTGTCTTATGGTGCCAGTTCGGGCACTGTTACTGTTATCGGTATTTTAACCGGATGTATGTTACTGACCTGAGCATAAGCTGACGGCTAAATGTGAAAGGAGATATTTTATGAGTGTAAAAAACATTGTAAAAAAGAACAGATACCTTGATTCAGTTCTTTTAATGCTTGTGTCAAATCAGATTAAAGAGATGAATTGCATAAAAAAAGCTTCTGTTATGATGGGGACGGATAACAACAGAGAACTGCTCTCTTCAGATTCTTTACTTACAGAGGAAGGAAAAGATGCAGGGCCGAATGATCTTTTAATAGCTTTATCTCTTGAGGATAATGCAGATATGAATAAAATACTGGATGAAATAGAAAATTTTCTATCCAGTAAAAAGAAACCTTCTTCAGATGACACAGGTTCTGTTACGCCAAAATCTATAGAAGGGGCTTTGAACCTGATGGATGCAAATATGGTTGTTATTTCTCTTCCCGGTGATTATGCAAGATGGGAAGCGGAAAAAGCTCTTATGAACGGGCTTCATGTAATGTTATTCAGTGATAATGTGTCTGTAGAAGACGAGATAGAACTTAAAACCCTTGCAAAAGAAAAGGGACTTTTACTTATGGGGCCCGATTGCGGTACATCTATTATAAATAATGTGGCTTTAGGGTTTGCCAATATTTTAAACAGAGGTAATATTGGTATTGTCGGAGCTTCAGGCACAGGTATTCAGGAGGTAACCTCTCTTATTACTAATGCAGGTTTCGGTATATCCCAGGCAATAGGTACAGGAGGAAGAGACCTTTCTGTCAGAGTGGGAGGACTTACCATGACCGGTGCTCTGGAGGCCCTTATAGAGGATAAAGATACGGAAATAATATTACTTATATCCAAACCGCCATCTTCTGAAGTGGAAGATAAAATTTTAGATCTTCTGAAAAATTGCCCGAAACCTTTCATAATAAATTTCCTGGGAGGTAATGTGGAAAAAAGTAAAAATAGGGGATATAAAGTAGCAAAGACTCTTGAAGAAGCGGCTCATATGGCTATGGCACTCGTGAAAAAAGAAGAATATAAAAAGATAGACTTTAATGATCCTGTTGAAGAAATAAAAATACTGGCAGAAAAAGAATACAGTAAGTTTTCTGCTGACCAGAAGTATATCAGAGGCCTTTATTCAGGAGGTTCTGTATGTGAAGAGGCAAATATCGTCCTTGATGATATGGGTATAAGGATAAATTCCAACGCTCCCATAAGGGAAGAACTTAAATTAAAAAATAGTAAGAAAAGTGTTGCCCACACATTTGTAGATATGGGAGATGATGAATTTACAAGGGGAGTACCCCATCCTATGATAGACTTTACCCTGAGGAAGGAACGTATTGTAGAAGAGGCTAAAGATCGTGAATGTGCGGTAATTTTAATGGATGTAGTCCTGGGGCTCGGAGCACATGAAAACCCGGCTCGAGAGATTGCTTCTGCTGTGGTGAAAGCTAAAAAGATTGCCGGGGAAGAGGGAAGATATATTTCCTGTGTAGCTTCTATTACCGGCACATCCCGTGATCCTCAGAACAGAGAAAATCAGAAGAAAATCCTTGAAGATGCCGGTGTAGTGGTTCTGCCTTCAAATGCCCAGGCAGCAAGATTTTCAGCAATGGTAGTAAAACGTAATGCGTAATGCGTAATGCGTAATGCTTTATAATATTTTTTACGCATCACGCATCAAGCATCACACATCACGATTTTTATCAACAGAAAGGTGATTATAATGGCAAAAATAAGTGATATTTTTGGAAAAGAAATGAAAGTCATCAATATGGGTCTTGAAACTTTTCGTAATTCTATGATAAAACAGAATGTTAAAGTTCTTCAGATAGACTGGGCACCTCCTGCAAAGGGTAATAAAAAATTGATTTCTGCTCTGTTAAAGCTTAAAAAACTGTCAGAAAAAGCCAATAAAGAAGGTGTTGAAAGGATTATAAATGCCCAGCCTGTGCTGTTTGATGTGAGGAAAGCCATAGATGTTATTCCCGGCATGCATAAAAGAATGCTGCTCCACGCAGGCCCTCCTGTAACATGGGACATGATGTGCGGACCTGTAAAGGGTGCATGCATGGGTGCTATTATGTATGAAGGACTGGCACAGACGCCGGAGGAGGCAGAAAAAATCCTTGAAAGAGGAGAAATAGAATTTTCTCCCTGCCATCATCACAGTGCAGTGGGGCCTATGGCAGGTATTGTTGCTCCGTCTATGTATGTTTACTGTGTGGAAAATCAAACCTTCGGCAATAGAGCTTACTGTACATTGAACGAGGGACTCGGCAAAGTACTCAGGTTTGGAGCTTATGATGCAGAAGTCATTCAGAGACTTAAATGGATGGAACAGGTTCTTGGCCCTGCTCTTCAGGGAGCCGTAAGGTTATCGGGAGGAATAAATATAAAAAATCTCACAGCCCAGGCCCTTCAGATGGGTGATGAATGCCATAACAGAAATGTTGCCGCATCTACTATGTTTTTAAAGGAAATCACTCCTTATTTACTGAAATCCGAATTATCTAAAGAAGTAATAAGTGAAATATTTCTTTTTATAACATCAAATGTTCACAGTTTCCTCAATCTTTCTATGGCAGCATGTAAGGCCAGCACCGATACGATATTCGGCCTTAAAAATAGCACACTTGTATCTGCTATGGCAAGAAATGGCACCGATATAGGCATAAGAATAGCAGGTCTCGGAGAAAGATGGTTTACTGCACAGGCCGGTGAGCCCAAAGGTCTTTATTTCCCCGGCTTTACTGCTGAAGATGCCAACAGGGATCTCGGTGACAGCACTGTTTCAGAAGTTGCAGGTATAGGCGGTTTTGCTATGGCCTCTGCCCCTGCAATAGTGAAGTTTATAGGCGGTACACCGGCTGATTCAATAAAATTTACGAGAGAAATGTATGAAATAACTGTTGCAGAACACAGGGATTATCAGATGCCGACACTGGATTTTCGAGGAACACCTGTAGGAGTTGATCTCTGTAAGGTAATAGAAAAAGGTATAACTCCTATTATAAATACGGGAATAGCCCATAAAAAACCCGGCATAGGCCAGGTAGGAGCAGGTATATTATATGCTCCGATGAAGTGCTTTGAAGATGCCCTCGAAGCTTTTGTCGAATTATAAATATTGCTGTAGAGACGGGAAAGCCCCGTCTCTACAAATTATTTATTTTTTCTGTAGGAATTTCCATTAACCTGTCGAATTTAGGAATTCCGTTTTTAAAACAGGGAATCAGTTTTTATTAAAAGGAGTTAGTTCTATGCAGGAGATTCAATATCATGTCTCCTTAAAGAAGGGTGACGTAGGCCGGTACGCCATCCTCACAGGAGATCCGGGGAGAGTACCCTTTGTTGCTAAATTTTTTGATAAGGCAGAAAAAGTTGCTCAAAATCGTGAATATGTCACTTATACCGGCACAGTAGACGGAATAAAAATTTCAGCCGTATCTACAGGAATAGGCTGTCCTTCAACTGCCATATGTGTTGAAGAACTTGCCAGGGTAGGAGTAGATACCTTTATAAGAGTTGGTACTGCCGGATCTCTCCAGTCATGGGTAAAACCCGGAGATCTGGTAATGGCGACGGCTGTCGTGAGAGAAGAAGGTACTACAAGGCAGTACATACCGATCACTTACCCGGCAGCACCCGATTTTGTAACACTCTCAGCCCTTATAGAATCGGTAAAAAAACTTGGATACAGCTACCATTACGGTATTACTCATTGTAAAGATGCTTTTTATACGGAAATTAATCAGGGTCATCCTATGGATGAGGAAAATGCAAAACTCTGGACATGCTGGAGAAAAGCCAATGTACTTGCTACATCTATGGAAGCTTCTGCTATATTTATTCTTTCGTCTCTTAAAAAACTGAGGGCCGCCGAAGTAGTTGCTATTATAGGAGAAACCTATGATGAAAAACCTTTCTCCGGTGCTACAGATAAGGATGTAATCGTAGAAAAAGCCATAAAAACTGCCATAGAGGCCATTAAATTACTTCATACTAATGATAATAAAAAGATTACTTGACATAATCTAAATATATTGTATAATTAAAGGAATAAAATGCCATAGTTTAAGTCCCTTACAGTATGTCACATATGGTAAAGGTGCTTTAGCTGTGGAATATTAACTTTTTAGTGCTTTTAGATTTACTTTTTTCCTGTTTATTTCAAAAATAACAGGAGAGATAAAGTTTAGGTCCCTTGGTATTAACTATTATCTAGTTTTTTATCATAAGGGTAATGTGTCCTGTGATAAAGAACCTTGTTATTAGGAATTATTTTATATAATTCTATTAAAAAGGTTGAGGCGTAACCTGCGGGTCATATCAGGTAAGATTAGACAGTCTTTTTCTGGTGTTTCACCCAATGTCATCTCCGGCAAGGAGATAAGAATACGTCGGAATTAAACTCAGGTTGCCACTTTTAATCTCTCTTATGGTTCCGGGAAAAAGAAAATCGAGCACAGGAAGTCTTAGGTATAAAAGGAGGGAGATTAAAAGTGTCCGATGACAAAGCTTTAACCTGTAAGGAATGTGGTAAAGAATTTTCTTTTACTGCAGGTGAACAGAGATTTTATGCAGAAAAGGGTTTTGAAAACGAACCAGGCCGTTGTCCTCAGTGCAGACTTGCAAAAAAGAGACGTGGCGGTAAAAAGGAACTTCATACTACAGTATGTGCAGCATGCAATGTAGAAACTCAGGTACCTTTTGAGCCCAAAGAGGGTCGTCCTGTTTATTGCAGAGAATGTTATAAAGACAGGGTTAAAAAAGCCAGTTAATATAACAGAATAAATAAAAATGGCGGAATGAAAATTCCGCCTTTTTTATTTTGTCAAATAAAAAAAAGCGAGTAAAACCCGCTTTTTTTTATTCTAAATTATATTAGAATTTGTAACCGCCGAGGATCTGGAAACCATGTCTGTTAAGAGATGGTATGTATATGACGCCATTTAAAAGGTCGCCTGCTACTTCTGACTGATGAACCATTATATAGGAAGCTTCAACGATAATGTGTTTTGTATCGATACCGCCGCCGACTCTTAAAATGAAGTTTGTTTCATTGTCTCCGCCGGAAAGGGTAATGCTGTTTCCATTGGTATCTGTATAGGTGTAATCACCATAATAGGAAGTAACTCCGCCGGCATGGAAACCGAAGAAGAAATCTTTCTTTGTTGGATATATGTTGAGTCCACCCATATAATATACATTGGTTACTTTTCCGTATCCGAGTTTTCCGACATAACCGGGTGATACGTCTGTAACAGTCTGCTCTGCATTGAATACAACGCCTATGACACCGTCAACATCTACATAATCTGTGCTGAATGCAGTTACTGAACCTTCAAGTGTGAAGCCGTTTCTTCCGGGCCATGTGCGAACTACTGCTGAGCCGTCAGTAAGTGAATAACTGTCAAAATCTTTATCAGGTATTATTGTGATACCGGCTTTTATTGCTATTGCTCCGGTTTTTCTTGTGCCTCTGTCAGATGATGTGGATTCTTCTGCCATTACCAGTGTACAGAACATCATAGAGATTACGAGAACCATGGCGATTAAGATTGCGAATTTTTTCATACTATTTTCTCCTTTTTCTTTTAAACAAATGAATATATTTTGTGATTAATGCATCTTCACTAACCGCAGATTAAATTTTAAAAGATTCACCTCCTTAATTATTTTCTATTTAAATTAAATTTCTCTAAGAATAGTTATTATATTTTCAATGTCTATTCTTTATTTCCTTCTTACTTTAAATCAAAAAATAAATTTTTTTTAAAATTTTTTTACCAGTCATTTATTTTAAAACTTTTGCTTCTATTCTGTTCATAGTCACTCCTGTGACATCGAGTTTCAAAGAGGTTATCTTTATCAGTTCATGAACCAGTTTTTCCGAAGTTCCTTCATATTCGACATCTATTATTGCTATGGAATTTTCAAAACTTCTCGGGAATACTTTCCCTTCCAGTCCCGGTATGGTATTTAAATATTCTATTACTTTATCTCTTTCCGTAAAGGAGCAGTTAC
>DAIOEN010000125.1:15264-21014 GCA_036746235.1 Vulcanimicrobiota bacterium
GGTATGGTATTTAAATATTCTATTACTTTATCTCTTTCCGTAAAGGAGCAGTTACCGATTATTACCTGAGTCGCCCTTCTACCATGTTGAGCCTTTGTATATCCCAGAGGTATTTCCCATACAAGGTCTCCTGCTATTTTCTTTGAAATATTTTCAAGGGCTGCCCTTCCTGCTGCATCTTTAGAAAGGCTTCTTCCTTCTGCCGTAATAGTTTTTGAGAATAATAACTGTGCCGTATCCGTTATTATAACCTTTACGTCACATATAGCTTCACAGATAATCTGTGAAGTCTGTCCAGTTTTTTCTTCCGATTTAAATATTGTTTCTACCTTACCTGCCACTGTTACATCACAGGTAAATCTTTTTCCCAGTGTGGCAGCAGCTACCATGTCGCCGAGTACTGCTTTTTTTGCTTCATCAGTCTGTCTTATATTATCAATAGTTCCTGAATCTATAAGGTGAAAATGTGCATCACTTAACTGGCTGTTTATCTGGCTTTCCATCGATGATACAAGAGTGGCCTGTCCTAGATTTAACTCGGAAACTATAACCATTACCCTGGGATTGCCGAAATCAATCCAGGAAATTTCTGCATCTACCTGACTCTTTGATAGTTTTACCGGTTCTACCGGTGATTTTTCACTGTATGCATGACTCTGGCAACTGGCAGGAACCATAGTTTTGCCGTTTTGATTTGAAAATTCTGCCTCTCCGTTTATTACAGTCAGGGTTGTCTTGAAATTTTCTTTATTATCTTTACTTACTCTCATGGCTATTTCTGTACCTCTTACCGCACATGTAGCAGTAGGGCACTGTACTTCAAAGACAGGAGCTTTCCCTTCTTCTGTAGGTCTTATCTTGGACCATATGGCTCCTGTAATCATTTCTATTATGCCTACCTGGTTCTGTTGATTTTCTTTTTTCTTCAGTGTTACAGTAGTATTGCTATCGAGTTTGGTCTGAGTGCCGTCATTAAAGACAAGCATAACTTTTGAATCGTCGAGGGTTCTTAATTGATCTCCGAAGTAAAGATCCATACCATTAGTGGCCTGTTCCCATTTTGAACCTCTGTTAAACTCCACTCTGTTGACTGTTGATAAGATAGAAGCAGCTTTCTCTCCCGATAAAACCGGAAAAGAGGTCAGACAAAAAATTATAAGTAAAAATATTACTGTTATATTTTTTCCTGAAACGGTCATAAAAATCTCCCTCCTCAATTATTATATTTTATATTTATAGCTTTTCATGACTTTGTTTTGTGACGCGTAACGCGTAACGCGTCACGGGAGGATACAGTTATGAAGTAAGCTATCATTTATTGAATATAATGAATTATTCTCAATATAATAATAAAATCCTTTTACAGGAAAATTATATTATTTCATTAAGAACTATTGATTATAAAATTTATATACTTTATCATGATTTATATATAATATATTTGTTATATATAGAGAATATCATCGTTTATGTAAACCACGCGTCACGCGTTACGCGTCACGCGTCACGATTAAACAAAGAAAGGGTGGTCTTTATGAAAAAATATTCTATTATTCTATCTATTTTATTGATTTTCCTCATTTCTTACTTTCTGTCAGCCACAAGAGAAAGCCGGGGGGTAGACGTGAGGATTCTTGCCATATCTTCTTTTAATATTATTCCTGACAATGTTGCTGAAAGATATGTAGGTTCGGGACTTGCCGATACTGTTATTACAAAACTTTCAACAATAGAAGGACTGCGACTTATAGAGAGAACTCAACTTGAAAGAGCAAAAAAGAGAATAGGCCTGGGACAGGATGAAATGATTACTGAAGAGATTGCCTTTAAGCTGGCTGATATGCTTAAAGCAGATATAGTTATGCTGGGAACTATTCAGAGTTCAAGAGATAAATTTAAAGTTTCTACAAAAACCCTTGATGTAAAGACTAAAGATGTCAGGGTTTTTACGAGTGATTCCATATATATGGGTGAAGGTATTAAGGGAATAGAAAATAATATAGAACCACTTAATAATGTCCATGATCAGATAGCTAAAAATGTAACTGATATTATGGGGGTAAAGCTGAGTGAAAAACAGGAAGAAGTGGTAAAGAAGGATTTTACCAGTTCCGGTCCTGCCTATATATCCTATGCAAAGGCCAGAGATTTTTATGTCAGGTATACGAAAGAAGATAATGAAAAAGCAATTGAACTGTTTCAGAATGCAATAAACATTGATCCTTCCTATGCCCTTGCCTGGGCAGGACTGGGAGATGCCTGTGCTCAGAAGGCAGGCCCCTTTAAAAGTAGTGAAACAGGTGTTTTTGAAAAATCTATTGAAGCGAGTAAGAAAGCCATTGAACTTGATCCTGCCCTTCCTGAAGGTTATAAATCCCTTGCCCTTGCTTATACTTACAGGGGAGTTTATGAAAAGAACGACGGAGATATAGCTGAAGCAATAAGTAATTATACTAAAGCTCTTGAATTTAACCCCTACTATGTAGATGCCTATTTGAATCTCGGTAAGATTTATGTGTTTAAAGGAGATGTAGAGAAAGCCCTGGCAAACTGTCAGAAGGCACTTGAACTTGACCCCGGTTATTCTCATGGACATCTTTATATGGGGATTGTTTATATGAAACAGGAAAAGCATAAAGATTCATTAGCAGAATTCGACAGGGCAATAGAACTGGAAAATCAGGCAAAAACATCTGATAGTACAGTTGTTTTAAATGCTTCTGTTCTTAAAGGTATGTCTCTTATAGTATTGCAGAAATATGATGATGCTCTTACGTCTTTAAACAGAGCCCTTGAGATCAATCCGGATTACCCTGTCACACACTTTGCCCTGGGTACTTTATATGCTCTTCAGGATGATAAAATAAAAGCTGAAGAAGAAATCAATATTTATCTGAAACTTGACCCGACCGGGGAATATGCGGAAAGGGCAAAAGAAATACTGGAAAAAATGAAGGAATAATATGTTAGTGACGTGTGACGGGTTACGCGTCACACGTCACGACAAAATTTCCATTTCCAGAAATATTTTATACCACTCCATATATGAATCAAGAGCAATCTGTTTAAACCTTTTGCACTGTCTCTTTTATGGTGGTGAATAACTTCTATAAAGGGGTAATAACATACATCATATCCTTTCCTGTGAACACGGCGGCAGAAATCTACATCTTCGAAATACATATAAAATCTTTTGTCAAACATTCCGACGTCATTAATAATTTCTCTTTTCGTAAATAAAAAAGCCCCCAGCAACCAGTCTACAGAAGTTATTTCTTCATAATTCGATAAAGGTTTTATATATGCTTCAACCCTTTTTTTTGCATAAGGAAATATTTGAAAAATTTTTATTCTTTTGAACATTACAGTGATTATATCAGGAAATTTCCTGCACGAAGTCTGGATTGTTCCGTCTGTGTTAATCAATTTACATCCGAGAAGTCCTGTTTTTTTATGTTCATTCATATATTCAAATAGAGGGGAAAATGAAAATTTTTCACCTGCAATAATATCAGGGTTAAGAAATAACAGAAAATCGCCTGACGAATATTTTATTCCCTGATTGCACGCCGCAGCAAAACCTTTATTTGTAACATTTTCTATGACATGAACAGAAGGAAATTGTTCTTTTATTATTCTGACTGTATTATCGGTGGAATGATTGTCAATAACAATAATCTCTGAAGATATATTCTGCAATTTTTTTTCCAGACATGACAGACATTCTGTAATTACGTCTTTTGAGTTGTATGTGACTGTGATGATTGATAATAAAATCGTGATGCGTGAGTCGTGAGTGGTGACTCGTGAGTCGTGAAAAGTGAACTGGGACATAACCGGTCACTGGTCACTGGTCACTGGTCACTGGTCACTGGTCACTGCTCACTCCTTTCACCAGTTCTAAAACTTCTTCCACTTCTATGGATTTCATACATTTATATTCAGAATTTTTTCCTTCACAGGCAGGTCTGTTATAACAGGGGTAACACATAGTATTACCTTTTGAAATGACCTTTGCTCCTGGAGAAAGCCATATTCTGTAATCATTTCCTCCGTTTAACATAATGGCAGGCACTCCGAGAGCCCATGCGGCATGGTGGGAAAAACTGTCAAGGCCGATCAATAATTTTACGGACGAGAGTTTTCTGAAAAATTCTTCCAGATTTCCGCATTGAATAACAGTGTTTTTATTTATTACGTCGGCAAATATATCTTCTATTTTATCTTTTTCCTTTTCAGAACAAAAAATCCATATGTTAAAGTTTTGTTTTACAAGAAGTTTTATCAGGATTTTCCATTTATTCCACTGCCATAATTTGTGTTTTTGACCTGCCACGGGATGTATAGCTATCAGGTTATCTATTTTATTATTCTCTTTTACATAAATTTCCGGTTTCCCCTGAATGGTGCATCCGAGACTTCTGGCAATATGGTTGTTAATATCATATATATTTAAAAGATTTTTTTCTACCGGAATGGACATGGTCAGAAGGTATGTTCCTCCCTGTCTTACAAGATTTCTGAAAGGATGTCCTTTGTCCCATATGACACTGATGTTTTTTTCAGGTTTTATAAGGGAACCTATGAAGTTTTCCCTCATGTCTCCCATGTTATTTAAACATATATGATATCTGGTTTTCCTCAGTGTTATTATCTGTTTCATGAGATCGACAGATGTAAGAAAATTGAAATTTTTCTCTGTCCCTACGGGGAAATTCCCGTAATAGATATTATTCATGAAAGGGTTGTTCATAAATATATCTCTAAATTCAGGTCTTGTAAATATGTCTATCTTATAATCGGGAAAATTTCTGCCCAGGGAATTAAGAATACCTGTCCCTATGACAGTATCTCCGAAATTTCTGCAGAGAAGTAAAAGAATTCTTTTAATCTTCCATCAGCTCCAGTTTTCTTGTCCTTATATTATTTATTATACCCAGTTTTATAAAGATCCATCTCATTACTCTTCCTGATAGATAGAGAGGATAAAGGCATAACAGAGCCGGAATACCGCCAAGATATTTTTTTATATAGTGAAAATAATCAATCCAGTGTACAAATTCTACCATAGAAACCCTGTTCATGGAAATACTTTCGTAATGAATAACATGTCCATAGGGCAAAAATATAACCCTGTATCCGAGTTTCCCTGTTCTTATACATATTTCGTCATCGGTAAAAGACAGCCTGAATGTTTCATCAAAGCCACCGAGTTTATCTAAAAAATCTTTTTTAAATAACATCAGAGCACCCTGAATGACCTGGGTGTCGACAGGGGTAGAGGGAATACTGCAGTTACTTTCATAATAGAGATTTTTTAAATAATTTCGTAAAAATTTTATTTTCAGAAATATATAGAAAGGAGTAAATTCTGCCAGAAAAGCAGGAATATCTTTTATTTTTCTTCTCGTTCCCTGAAGTTTTCCGTCAGGAAAATAAAGAGGGCATGATATGATACCCGTGTCGGGATGTTTCTCTATATATTCAATCATAGGGATAAAAGGATCTTCTACTATTTCGGTATCGGAATTAAGGGTTGCCACATATTCGCCCGAGGCTATATTGAATCCCTGGTTATTTGCCTTTGCAAAATAAAAATTTTCACTATTTTTTATAATTTTGACTAATGGGAAGAGTTTTTCTATACTAGAAACTCCGTCGTCTTTAGAATTATTGTCCACTACGATTATTTCACAGGAGATTTTTTCTGTGATTTTTTTCAGTGATTTTATACAGGGAATTATATGTTC
>DAIOEN010000126.1:0-21007 GCA_036746235.1 Vulcanimicrobiota bacterium
CCACTATTTTTTTGGTAATTGCAAGGCCGAGTCCTGTACTTCTTTCCCCTGCAGTTGCTTTTACACTTGTCTTTTGAAATGGTTTGAACATATTATTAATTTCATCGGAAGGTATGCCCTGTCCCTGATCGATTATGCCGGTAATAATACAATCCTGTTCTTTCCTGACTTCAACAGATACTTCCGTGTCAGGCCAGGAAAATTTTATGGCATTTGTAATTAAATTGTTCAGTACCTGAGTAATCTTATTCCTGTCAAAACTCATAGGCGGCAAAGAATCTTTTACATTCAGTTCCAGTGAAATGTCTTTTCTGTCAGCAAGAGGTTTGTTGAGTTTTATAATATGTTTTAAAAAAGTTATATAGTCTTCTGCTTTAATTTCCAGTTTAAGCTGGCCTGATTCTATAGCAGTAATATCAAGTAACTCATTTAACATATCACGCATATATTCACTTGAAGTATTGATTTCTCTTAACAGATCCATCTGTTCTTCCGACAGATTATTATTCAAATCAAGTAATAGTAAATATTCCGATGTTACCTGAATAACTCCCAGAGGATTTCTTAAATCATGAGCTGCCATACCGAGAAATTCATTTTTTATTTTATTTAATTCTTCCAGCTTTTCATTTTTTTCTTTTATTTCCTTGAGATTTTCTTCCAGTTTTATAAGCAATTCTTTCTGTGTATCTCTGGCAAATTTAAGGTCAAGGTGGGTCTGAACTCTCGCTAAAAGTTCCAATCCGTTAAATGGTTTTGTCACATAATCTACCGCGCCAAGTTCAAAAGCCTGGACAAGGTCTTCCGTTTCTTCCTTTGCCGTAAGAAAAATAATCGGTATCTCTTTTGTCCTGGGATTATCTTTCAGTGTCCTGCATACTTTAAATCCGTCCAGATCTGGCATCATAATATCCAGTAAAATAAGGTCGGGACGAATATCTTCAAGCATATCAAGTGCCTGAGAGCCATTTCTGGAGATTGCAAGTTCATAATCCTTTTTCTTCAATACATGAACAAGCATCCTTATGCTTACGGAATTATCATCTACTATTAATATTAAAGGCTTTTTCTGATCGTATTCCATATTAAAAAAATACACACCTTATAGTATTGTGCTTTAATTACACCGTTGTTTAATTGCTCCTCATAATTTATGAAAGTAACTATAACTTTATATTATTATATTAGCATAATAGCATGTAAAATAAAAGAATATTTTAAATTTTTGTAATAATCTGGTATAAGTAAAAAAATCAGAAAAGTTTACGAAAAAATTTTCTAAAATTTCTATATATAGAGGAATTTCACGTTCAATTATAGAAAGTAAAAATAATTAATCAGAGAAAGGAGTTTTTACTATGGGATTCAATGATGAAGTTAAAGCATTTGCAGAAAAATCTATGGCACTTAAGGAACGATTAAAGACAGAGGAATCTGTCAAATATTCTCTTGTAATGCCTTTTTTGCAATTCCTCGGTTACAATGTTTTTGACCCCTCTGAACTTGTTCCTTCATATCCAATCCAGATGGATCCTCCGAAAGATAAGGATATAGATTACGCAATTCTTCGCAATGGTGAACCGGAAATACTCCTGGAAGTTAAAGGTATAGGAAACAAACTGGAAGATTCCAGAGGCGATCTTGCTGAATACTTCAATGGTCTCTCTAAAGCCAGACTGGCTATGCTGACAGACGGTATCACCTATGAAGTTTTTGCTAATATTGAAGAACCGGATAAAATGGATAAAAATCCGTTTTTTGTCATAGACCTGGCGAATCTGAATGAAGAAGTTCTTACGGAATTAAAAAAATTCCATAAAGATGACTATAATATTGACCTTATCCTGTTCCATCCTAAGAAACTAAAATATACAAGAAAAACAAAAGAATATTTAGAGAAATTACTTAACGAACCGGACGGAGAATTTGTTAATTTCCTTCTGAAGAATATCTACCAGGGGGCATGGAGTCCAGATGTATCAGAAAAATATGGCAATGTAATAAAAGATGCTATCAAACTTTTTACTGAGGAGCTTAAAAAAGTAAAAACAGTAGCTCAGGAAACTGAAAAAATCGAAGAGACTGAAACTGTCGTAGAAGAAAAGAAAGAAGAAAAACCGGAAGAAGAACAGGTTATAGAAAGTAAGCCAGAGGAAAATAAAGGGGAAGAAAAGAAAGAGGAAAAACCGGAGGAAGAGGTGAAAGAACAGAAAGAAGAGAAGAAAGAAGAAGGAGAAGAAAAAGGAACAGAAGAAGAAGGGGCAGAGGCAAAACAGAAAGAGGAAAGTGACGATTCAAAATCGGAAAAGAAACCAAAGAAAAGAGGTTTATTTTCAATATTTACCGGAGATAACGACTGAAAAATCTAAAAAAAAATTATAAAAAAAGGATTATTTTTCATATTAAGACGCCTAATATTTTAGTAAAAAGTGATAAGTGAAGGGCCGTAACTAAATATTAGGAGGTACTATTATGTTAAAACAGTTTTACAAAAAGGATTATATGTTTATATTAATCCTTTTTCTTTTCATTTCATTTATGTCCATAGCCGGCGAAGTTCCCCGGCCACCTGTTTTTTCTGTTCATCAACCGATGGTCTATCAAAATCTGGCAATATTTCCTCTGAAGCTTCAGGACGGAAGTAAACAACTGAACCTTCTTACCCTGGATGAAGCAATAAAAAGAGAATATATTGTAATAAAAGAAGTGGCAGACGGTCAGGTAAACACAGTAGAATTAGAAAATATTTCTAATAGCTGGATCTTTCTCCTTTCAGGAGAGATTATTGCAGGTGCAAAACAGAACAGAATGATCGGTAAAGATACCCTTATTCCCCCGAAAAGCGGGAAGATAAAAGAACAGGTTTTCTGTGTAGAACATGGCAGATGGGTTCATGAAAGTGAAAAATTCGGTTCCAATGAGGTTAACTGTAATATGGATGTAAGACAGGCGGCAAAACAGACTGGTGACCAGAGTACTGTATGGTATAAAGTATCTGAAAACACAAAGATTTCAAACAAAGAAAACCCTACAGGTAAGTTCGATGTCATATATGAAGATAAAGACATACAGAAGAAAATAGATGAATATACGAAGATTTTCTCCAATCTTATAAAAGAAAATAAAGACATGACCGGTGTGGCAGTAGTTATCGGTTCTGAGATCAAAGGAGTGGATGTATTCGGTGACAGAGAATTATTTGAAAAATTATGGCCCAAATTATTGAAGTCTTATATAACAGATGCACTTACGAAAGAAAAGATTGAAAAACCTGCCATAAAAGAGAAAGACATTGAAAAATTTTTAGATAAAGTAAAAGAAGCAAAAATAGAGAAAGATTCCTCTTCTGTTGCCGGCACAAGGCTGGATTTTTCATCAAAAGAAATTGTAGGAGGATTTATACTGGATAAAAAGGGGAATATGGTTCACTATGTTCAGTTTCCCTACAGAGAAGAAATAAATCGACAGAATCAAAACAATCGGAATGACATTAATGTTCAGCAGCAGATAAATGCACCGAATAATAACATCAATGACAATCAAAGATAGGCACGGTTATCAATATAAGAATCGTGATGCCTGGCGCGTCACGGTTCTTATATTATCCTGTCAATCCTTAAAATCCCGAAAATCCCGGTCTGCTTTTCTGAGTTTATCCAGGAAAGCCTTATCTACTTTATATCCCATAGCTTCTATTTTTTCCACATCTTCCCATGCCCTGTCATATTCTCCTATGGTAAAATAAACGAGACATCTGTTATAATAAACATCGGGCCGGGGATTGAGTTTAAGAGCTTCTGTAAAATCCCCTGTGGCTTTATCATATTGACCTGTTTCAGAGTAAACATTTCCTCTGTTATTATAGGCATCTCCGTAATAAGGATTTATCTTTATGGCTTCTGTATAATCCTCAATAGCTCTGTCAAATTCCCCTTGCTGTGCATAAATATTACCGCGGCTGTTACGGGATTTTTCATCAAGGGGATTCATGTCTATAGCCCTGTTGAAAGACTGAAGTGCTTTATCATACAATCCGATCTGTTTATAACATATTCCAAGGTTATAGTGAATTCCCGGATCATTAGATTTAATTCTCAGGGCATGATTGAAATCCTCAATAGCTTTATCATATGCTCCGACTTTTTTATAAACAGCGCCCCTGTTATTATAGGCATCGGCGCAATCGGGTCTCAGGGTTACTGCACAGGCAAAATCAGACATAGCACTGTTGTAATCACCGGCTTCGCTGTATGCCATACCTCTGTTAAGATAAGCCTCCATTACCGAAGGATATTTAGTTATTACGTCTGACCAGAGAGTAACACTGTCTTTCCATACTTTACACCTCTCATATGATGAAAAAGAGAGAAGAATTATTATGATACCTGTAAGAACAGTCAGAGTAATTTTTTTGAAGATTGAATCTTTAAATTTATCCATATATAAAAAATACAAAAAATCTGAAATCATATAAAAAAAACCTGTCAGGGGAATATAGGTATAACGGTCGGCAACAATGCCGGGGGGCACAGGTATTAGCTGACTTACAGGAAGGATGGTAATAAAGAAAAACAATATGGCAAAAAATATTTTTTTATATTTTCTTAACCGGAAGGTATATATTCCTGCCGTTATTACAATAAAAGGGGCAATAATAAAAGGCAATGGCAGATAATTATCTGGCCTGTCAGGATAGGGATAGAGACATGAAAGACTGATAGGAAAGATCATTTTAACAATATAAAATAATAGTCCATAACCGGCTATACACAAATTGTATAAAAGATTGGACGAAGTTTTTGTACCTGTCATCTGTGCAGAAGTCATTATAGACACATATATGACAAAAAACAGACAAAAAAGCGCAAAAAAAGGTGTTTTTTCCAGGAACAGCCGGTCATTAAATCTCCTCTTTTCCATATAATCAAAGAGGAAGAGGAGAAAAGGCATAGTAATGGCCATGGGTTTTGATAAAAGAGACAGAAAAAAGAAGAGAATGGAAAGATAGAAATGGTGTTTTCTACCTCTTATATAATATAAATAACATATGACAGACATGAGATAAAACATACTGTACATCAGATCTTTTCTCTCTGAAATCCATGCCACGGATTCCACATGAAGCGGATGAATTGCAAATAATAAAGCCGTAAAAAAAGCAATCAAATCTTTACCTGATATTAAATATATAAGCCAGAATACAAGGAGAGAGTTAAGCAGATGAAATATGAGGTTTGTAACATGATAGGCGACAGGATTCAGATGAAAAAAGTAATATTCCAGCCCGTAGGTCAGTAAAGGCAGAGGAACATAGAGGCTTTTTACCGTATAATTTTTATGCCTCGAATCCGTAAAATTGAATATATCTTTTACATTATCGGACGAAAGATCTTTTGTGAGTAAATTATCTGTTACATATTCATTATCGTCCCAGTTCGTAAATCCGTTACAAAGAGAAGGATAAAATGTAACAGTCGTTATAATTAACATAAAAAAAATCAATAAAAGTATTTTATAGATTTTTCCCTTATTTTGAGGATTTTTTTTCTTTTTCCCCATATTTCCTTACTTCTTCCCGCCTTTTATTTAACTGTTCCTTTTTCTTTCCCTCCCATCCTCTTACTGAAGGATTATAAAAAACTCTGCCCTTCAGGGCTTCAGGCATATAAACTTCAGGTACCCACCCTTCAGGATTATCATGAGGATAAATATATTCTTTTCCGTAACCGAGTTCCTTCATCAGTCCCGTAGGGGCATTCCTTATATGGAATGGCACACTGTAAATTGCCGTTTTTTTAGCCATATCCTGTGCTTCTTTAAAAGCAGTATAAACGCTGTTGCTTTTCTGTGCGAGAGCCAGATACACCACAAGCTGTGCAAGAGCCAACTCCCCTTCAGGGCTTCCCAGGATGGTATAGGTCTGAAAAACACTTATTGCTTCCATAAGAGCGAAAGGATCGGCAAGACCTACATCTTCAGAGGCAACCCTTATGAGGCGCCTTGCTATATAAAGAGGGTCTTCCCCGCCTTCCAGCATACGGGAAAGCCAGTAAAGGGAAGCATCGGGGTCACTTCCTCTTATGCTTTTATGAAGGGCCGATATAAGGTTGTAATGCTCTTCTCCGGTTTTATCATAATGAACTGCTCTCCTCTGAAGAATATCTTCTATAATCTTTAAATCAATGATTCTGGTAGTACCTTCGGAAGGCATGGTTGTCATTACGGCTATTTCAAGGACATTCAAAAGAGAGCGACTGTCGCCTCCCGTGGCGTCTATAAGATAGTGTTCTCCTTCTTCTGTAAGGGAGGCAGGAAACTCTCCGAGACCTGCTTCTTTATCACTTAAAGCTCTCTGTATAATAATTTTCAATTCTTCATAATCCAGGGGTTTCAGTATCAGAACCTGTGTTCTGGAAAGAAGAGGGCGGATTATTTCAAAGGAAGGATTTTCCGTAGTGGCTCCCAGGAGGGAAATGGTTCCGTCTTCCACATATGGAAGAAGTCCGTCCTGCTGGGCTTTATTCAGTCTGTGTATTTCATCCATAAAAAGGCATGACCGTTTTTTTTCCTGAACCCATACTTTTTTTGCCATATCCACAGCAGCTCTTATTTCTTTAGTTCCTGCAGAAACAGCGGAAAGGGAAATCAAATGACAGTCCATATGACCGGCAACAATCCTGGCAAGGGTTGTTTTACCGCACCCGGGAGGGCCCCAGAAAATAATGGATTCCATTTTTTTACTCTTCAGAAGTCTGTGAAGAATCTTTCCCTCTGAAAGTAAATGGCTCTGGCCGACAAATTCTTCCACACATTCAGGTCTCATCCTGTCTGCAAGAGGAGCAGGGGCAGCTTTATGGTTATCTTCGTAAAAAAAGTCTAATTGGTTCATTATTATAATCGTAATGCGTGATGCGTGATGCGTGACGGGTGATCCACGATGGTTAATGCGTATTTTCACCGGTACCGGGCGACCACAGGGGGTCGCCCCTGCTCACTGGTCACTGCTCACCCTTACCAGTTCATATGTCTTCGAACCGAGTCCTATTTTAACGCCATGGTCTATCTGTATTAAAGCATTCTGATTTGCATAGGACATCTGAGCAATAGTATTTTTATTATGTTCCAGTGTGAGTTCCAGAGAAGCCATATCAATGGCGACAGGGTCATTTGAAGCAATAATTCCTATATCCGGTATAAGTTTCTTCTGGGCAGTGGGCCAGCAGTCACAGTCTTTTGTCATATCAGTGAGAAGATTGAAAAAGAAACATTTCTTTCCTTTTACCACCCCAAGGGCGTGTTCTGTCATACTCTTCTGCGTATGACCTGCCTCTGCACCCCAATCGAAAGCTACCGCATCATAACGGCATGCTGTAAGACATTCGCCACAACCGATACACTTCTCCTGTATTATCCATGCTTTTTTATCTTTTTCTATAATGGCATCTGCAGGACACCACTGCATACATTTTTTACACAGAATACAACTGGCTTTTATAGACGGATGCATGGAAGCATGCTGCTGTCTTTTACCTTTTCTGCTGGCAAGGCCCATACCGAGATTTTTTATACATGCCCCCATGCCTGTTACTATATGGCCTGTAACATGGTTAACAGCCAAAAGAACATCTGTACCGATAATTTCACTGGCAATCTCTACCTTTTCATGTAACTCTCCGTTAATGGTAACTTCCCCTTCAGAGTTTCCCAGCAGCCCGTCAGACATAATAAAAGGAACGCCCATAGCTTCTATTCCGAATCCCCTTTTATGAGCATGTAAAAGATGCTTTACCGCATTTGACCTTTCACCTTTATAGAGGGTGGAAGTCTCAGTCAAAAAGGCAAGTCCTCCTTTTGCTTTAACTTCATCTACTATTACTTTAACAACATCGGGTTTCATATAAGTGACAGTTCCCTCTTCTCCTACATGAACCTTGATGGCCACAAAATCATGTTCCGATACAATAGCGGAAACTCCGGCAAAATCATAGAGCTTTTTCATGGCTTCCGCCTGCTGTGCCGGTGTTGCACCGTCTTTTAATTCGATAAAATATACTTTCGGTTTCATATGTAATCACTCCTGTTGTAAACTCGCAACGTGTGATGCGTAATGCGTGATGCGAGGAATCGTATCTGGCATTAAGTATAAATTCGTTTTTATTTACATAATCCTGCATGGAGAAGAAAATTTTCAATCGTACACACAATTGCAATTATAGATTGTTGTTATGAAATTATTTAGATAAATTGCTTCTACTTAAATTTCATCTAAAGCCTTATTTTACGCCATTAAAAATGAAAATTCCTATACCCTTAAATTAACTATATTTCAATATATTTTATGATATAATAAAAGGTAAAGGCAGTACCCAGTCGATTTATAGTGAGTTTCATCACTATCCATACATAATAGCCTCGTAATGCGTAAAGCGTAATGCATGATGTGCAGGGATTAAAGCCGTTACGCGTTACGCGTCACGAACACTTTGAGTCACGAGACAAAGTACCGGTGAGATAAACATGATCATGGTAACGGGGGTCAATCATAAGACCTGTCCTGTAGAAACAAGGGAAAAACTGAATTTTTCTCCTGAGAAATGCAAAGAATTTCTGCTCTGTCTAAAAGAAGATGCCATTTTAGAAGAAAATGTTATTCTTTCAACCTGTAACAGAACGGAATTCTATTATGTTTCAAAAGAAGAAAAACAGGCAAAAGAAAGAATTCTTCATTATCTGTCAGAATATAAAAAATTAAACATAGAAGAATTTAAAGATCATCTTTATTTTATGAAAGGCGAAGAAGCCATTAATCATCTATTTTCTGTGGCATGCGGCATAGACTCTATGATAATAGGAGAAGGGCAGATACAGGGACAGATAAAAACAGCTTTCGATATATCCAGAGAAATCAGAAGCAACGGTCCCAATCTCTGCCAGTTATTCCGTTTTGCCATAACATGCGGGAAAAGAGCCAGAACGGAAACAAAAATAAGCACAGGCCCTTCTTCTATAAGTTATGTAGCAGTAGTTTTCGCAAAAATGCTCTTCGGAGAACTGGCAAATAAATCTGCCATAATAGTCGGAGCAGGTAAAATGGGACAGCTCACTGCAAAACAGCTATCCCATCATGGACTCAAACAGGTTATTGTGGCAAACAGAAACTATGAAAAAGCCTTTGAAATGGCGGAAAAAATCAAGGGAGAAGCCGTAAATTTCGACAGACTGGAAGAATACCTCATAAAAGCCGATATAGTCATAAGTTCAACAGGTGCACCCCATTATGTCATACATTATGATACAATCAGGAAAATCCTGAAGGCAAGAAAAGAGAAACCTCTTTTCCTTATTGATATTGCTGTGCCGAGAGATATAGAGCCTTCAGTAAACAATCTTCCCAATGTATTTCTCTATGATATAGATGATCTGCAGAAAGTGGTGGAAAACAATCTTGAAGAGAGAAAAGAAGAAATAGGAAAAGTAAAAAAAATAATAGAAGAAGAAAAGGGGCATTTCCTGGTATGGGCAAATTCCAGACAGTCTGCTCCTATCATAAAAGCCCTCAATAAAAAAGCAGAAGACATAAGAACAGAAGAGCTGAATATTGTGCTGAAAAAACTTTCTCATCTCTCTGCCGAAGATATTCAAATAATAGATTATGCGACACAGAAAATAATAAATAAACTCCTTCATAATCCTATAATAAAATTAAAAGAAAACATGTCCAACGGGAAAAGTTTTTTGCCTGTAGATGAATTAATAACAGAGCTTTTTGATCTGAAAAACAGTGGAGAAAATTAATGGACAGAACAGAATTTTTTCTTTTTGAAATAAGCCTGCTGCTATATCTGGCAGCTACAGTTCTTTATATAATAGATATATATTTCGGCATAAAAAACTTCGGGAAACTTCCTCTGTGGAAAATTTTCACAGGATTTTCCTGTCAGACAGTTTCTCTTATTATACGTTTCATAAGAGAAGGCCATCCGCCGGTTGCCACATTATTTGAAACACTTTCACTGTTCAGCTGGATTACAGTGCTTATATATTTGATTATTATAAAGTTAAAACCGGGTCACAGAGCCATTGGTCTCTTTATTATGCCCATGGCATGTATAATAAATGTCTGTGCAATAAGTACCAATAATGAGATAGTCCCTCTTATGCCTGCCCTTCAGAGTTTCTGGCTTTTCGTACATGTACCTTTATGTCTGGTCGGTTACGGGTGTATTACCATTGCATTTTTCAGTGCCATTATATATTTTATCCAGGAAAAAAATCTTAAATATAAAAACATAAGAGGTTTCAACCGTTATCCTTCCCTTATGGCAGCAGACGAATTATGTTACACCATGGTAACGGCAGGCTTCACATGCCTTACAATGGGCATTATAAGCGGCTCCATATGGGCTCAAAACGCCTGGGGTTCATACTGGAGCTGGGATCCGAAAGAAACATGGTCACTTGTAACATGGCTGCTCTTTGCAGTTTATCTCCATGCAAGATATATGGGAGGCTGGAGAGGGAGAAGAACGAATATCCTCATAATTATAGGTTTTATCTGTTTACTTATAACTTTCGTAGGGGTAAATTATTTATTTGGCGGACTTCATAAATATATATAAGCTTGATGGGTGATGGGTGACGGGTGATGGGTGATGGGTAGTTTCACCGGTACCGGGCAAACACAGTGGTTTGCCCCTGCTGTTCACTGTTCACTGTTCACTGGTCACTGGTCACTGGTCACGCCTCACTTTGCATAACTGTGAAGCCCTGCCAGAAAAAAATTAACTCCCAGATAGGTAAACATTACAACGGCAAAACCTGTAATAGCAAGTATGGCAGTCACAGTGCCTTTCCATTTATAATTATATCTGGCATGAAGGAATGCGGCATATACGAGCCATGTAATAAGAGACCATGTTTCCTTGGGGTCCCAGCTCCAGTAAGTTCCCCATGCATTATTTGCCCATATGGCACCCGTAATTATTCCCAGTGTCATCCAGGGGAAGGAAAAAGCTATTATCTTATATATGACATCTTCCAGAATTATAAGAATCTTCTTTTTTTCTTCACTGTCTTTTTTTATGCGTTCCAGTAACAGATAATATATACCGGCAGCAAAGGAGATGGCAAAAGCGCCGTAGGCAAATACAAAACATAAAACGTGAAAAACCAGCCAGTGGCTCTTAAGAGCGGGCATAAGAGGTTCTATTTCTTTAGGTAATACAGATGCATAAAGGATTGCCACCATAGTTATACCTGATGCAAATACACCGAGAATATTCAATTTATATATTTTCTCTATTATCAGATATATAAGAACAAGTCCCCAGGCGAATGACAGGAGAGATTCATAAAGATTGGAAAAAGGCGCTCTTCCTGCCGCCACGGTTCTTACCGACAGGTTAAAAGTCAGGCTCAAAAAGGCAAGAGCAAACAAACCTGTCGATATAAAAGAAATTATTTTATTTTTTCTGGAAACCATAGAAATAATATAAAAAAGAAAACTTAAAAAGAATATAATTCTTAATATTTCGAAAGACACTATTTCCAGATTATTTAATTGAGACATAAATTAAAATTTCTCCTGTATAGATTTTTCCCTTTTGAAATAGTCAATTTCATAAGGATTATAATTCTAAAATTCTCTTTTTTTTATATCAATCCTTCTGAGAAATTTCTTAAGTTATAAAATACACTGTAATCTTTCTAACTCAACACCTGGAAGAGATTATTTCTTTACAGTCCCTGATATATAAAAACTCTATAAAATAAAAGGATTTTTCCTTTTACCCATTGAATAAATCCTGAGTGATTTGTTATTATTATTAAATACTAGAGAAGGAGTTTAATCTATGGCAATAACATGTCATAACTGTGCAAGTGAAAACAGGGATACATCAAAATTCTGCAGCGGATGCGGAACAAAATTGTCTGTTTCTTCAACAGGTAATTTAATTTTACCTTCAGGAACGGTTCTTGAAAATCGTTACGTTATTACCGGTATTATCAAAGCAGGTCTGAGAGGCGGCGTCTATAAATGTGTGGATAATAAACTTGATACCCTCTGTGCTGTAAAAGAACTCCTTCCACCGTACGGGACAGCAGACGCACAGACAAAAGCAGCAGAGCTATTCAATAGAAATATTAAAAATCTTGCCAGACTGGTTCATCCGGGATTGCCTAAAATTACCGATTACTTCGTAAGTAAAGGCAGATATTATATTGTGATGGACTTTATAGAAGGTGAAATTTTAAAAAACAGACTTGAAAAAGAAGGAAATCCCGGACTTCCCGAAGAGAAGATCATTGTATGGTCAGGCCAGATACTTGAAGTCCTGAATTATCTCCATAACCAGAAGCCTCCTGTAATTTACAGTGATCTGAGACCTGGCAAAATTATAATCAATAAAGATGAAAATGCTATTTTAATGCATATGGGACTGGAAAAAATAATCTATCAGGGAAGCAGAGAGACACAGAGAATAAGCGGTTATATACCGGAAGAACAGATGAGAAATAAGGCTGAACCATCATCGGATATATATGCCCTGGGGGCAACAATGCATCAGTTACTTACAGGAGTGGAGCCATTACCTTTCAGGTTTGAACCGCCAAGAAAAATTATATCTAAAATATCTATTGCTCTGGAACGTATTGTTATGAAAGCTCTCAAAGATAACTCTTCCGACAGGTTTGCCAGTGCAAAAGAAATGCTTGAAGCTTTACCGTTCAAACCGGAATTTTCTCTTCTGAAAGTAACTAAAAAGAAATCTTCTACTGAAAAACAATCAAAGAGGATAATATGGGAATATCAGACAGGCGGAACAGTAAGATCCAGCCCCTGTGTGTCAGATGATATGGTTTATTTCGGCAGCTGGGATAATAAGCTCTACTGCTTAAATGTAAGAGACGGAGAAAAGCTATGGGATTTTAAAACAGGATGGCATGTATATTCCAGCCCTGTCATATGGGATGGTTCCGTTTATTTCGGAAGCTGTGATAAAAAATTTTACTGTGTGAATGCAAAAGAAGGAAATAAACTATGGGATTTTGAAACAGGAGGTTATATTTATTCAAGTCCCTGTGTGAAAGGCAGTTATGTATATTTCGGCAGCAGTGATAGAAAACTCTACTGTTTGAGTGCAAAAGGCGGTCAAAAAATATGGGATTTTGAAACAGATGGCATAGTATATTCCAATCCTGTTGTTGTAAAAGACAGAATCTATTTCGGAAGCGGAGATCGGAAAATTTACTGCCTCGATATAAAAGAAGGCAGAAAAATCTGGACATTTAAAACCTTTAATGAGATAGGTTCAAGTCCATGTATACTGGATAATTTTATTTATTTCGGCGGACTGGATAAAAGATTTTACTGTCTGGAACGTGATACAGGGAAATCTGTATGGGAATTTAAAACAGGCCTTGGTATTTATTCCAGTCCCGTAATTTCTGATGATCTTATTTATTTCGGAGGACTGGATAAAAAATTTTACTGCCTCAATACAAAAGACGGGAAAAAAGTGTGGGATTTTCCTGCAGAAAGTATGATTTATTCCACTCCTTCCATTGCAGAAGGGCTTATTTATTTCGGCACATGGGATAAAAATCTTTTCTGCCTGGAATTAAAAAAGGGAAGTAAAGTATGGGATACCAGTATAGGACTCGGTATATATTCAAGCCCCTATTTTTACAAAGGACTTATTTACTTCGGGAATGAAGATCATAAGCTCTATTGCGTGAGCACAGCGAAAGAACTTGAATAAAACAGTATTCTGTCGCAGGGCAGAAATAACTGTTTCTGCAAATGGCGGTAAATTATGGCAAGATTCTGTGATAACTGCGGAAAAGAAAATAGAGATATAGCAAAATTCTGTCTTGTATGTGGAAATAATTTACAGGAAGGTATCATACCATTAACAGGTCCTTTACTTCCGGGAACAATACTGGATAATCGCTATACTATTCTGAAACTTATAAAGGCAGGCGGCATGGGTGCAGTTTATAAAGCTTCCTATGATAATCTGAATAAAATATGTGCTATAAAAGAACTTCTTCCTCCATACGGTGAACAGGAAGAACATGAAAAGGCTACAGAATGGTTCAAAAGAGAGACGAAACTCCTTGCAAAGCTTGACCATCCTCATTTACCGGGATATGTTGACTGTTTTATCTGTTACGGCAGATATTATCTTGTTATGAATTTTATAGAAGGGGAAGATCTGGAAAGAAAACTGGAAAGAGAAGGGAAACCGGGATTACAAGAAAGAAAAGTAGTGGAATGGACGCGGCAAATTCTGGATGTTCTTGATTACCTTCATACGCAGAAACCTCCTGTCATTTATAGAGATATAAAACCCGGTAATATTATGATAAATAAATACGAACAGGCTACGTTAATAGATTTCGGTATAGCCAGGGTAGCAAGCAAATACAGTCACACACAGAAAACTGCCATAGGCACAAACGGTTATGCCCCTATAGAACAGTGCAAAGGCGATGCAGAACCAAGGTCTGATCTTTATGCGCTTGGAGCCACTATGCACCATCTTCTAACAGGTGTATGTCCTCTTCCTTTCAGGTTTGAACCGGTCAGGAAACTCAACTCTTCCATATCGGTTGAAGTGGAAAGGGTTGTTATGAAAGCCTTAAAAGATATACCTGACGACAGATATGCATCTGCCAAAGACATGTATACTGCTCTTCCCTATGGAAGGCCCCAGAATAGGATAACTGTTAATGTTATAAGACCTGTTACGGTAGAGTTGAGAAAACCGGGAAGAAAAGTATGGGAATTTAAAACGGAAGGGTCTGTAACATCAAGCCCATGTGTATCAGATGGCTCTGTTTATTTCGGAAGCAGTGATAAAAAACTTTACTGTCTTGATGCAAAATATGGTAAAAAAAACTGGGAATTAGATACAGGTTCTTATACCTTTTCCTCAAGTCCCTGCGTATCGAATGGTTTTGTTTATTTTGGCAGCGGTAAAAACCTTTACTGCATAGAAGGTAAAACAGGGAAAAAAATGTGGACTTTTGAAACAAACCTGGGGTTTCAATCCAGTCCATGTGTTATACATGATGTTGTTTATTTCGGAAGTAATGATAAAAAACTCTACTGTATTTCTGCCCGTGACGGAGTGAAAATCTGGGAATTTGAAACAGGTAATATTATTGTTTCCAGTCCCTGTGTTTTAAAAAATTTTATTTATTTCGGCAGTGATGATTACAATCTTTACTGTCTTGAAGCAAAAGACGGAAGGAAATTCTGGGAATTCAAGACAGGAGGCATGGTAAAATCCAGTCCATGTGTCTGTCTGGGTCTTGTTTATTTCGGAAGTAATGATAAAAATCTTTACTGTCTTGACGTAAAAAGAGGAAAAAAATTCTGGGAATTCAAAACAGGTTTCTGGGTATGGTCCAGCCCCTGTGTTACGGAAGATTATGTTTATTTTGGAAGTGATGATAAAAAACTTTACTGTCTTGATACAAGATATGGAAAGAAAGTATGGGATTTTCAAACAGGAAGCAGAGTTGGTTCAAGCCCATGTACAACGAATGGTCTTATTTATTTCGGAAGCAGTGATAAAAAATTCTATTGCCTTAATAACAGGACAGGCATAAAAGCCTGGGAATTTGAAACAGATGGGGAAATATGGTCAAGCCCATGCATTGCAAACGGATTCATATATTTCGGAAGTAATGATAAAAAATTATACTGTCTCGACACAGGGAAATCCGGTCTTACGGCAGGAAATTCTCTCAGCGGTCAGGAATATAATTATTATGCGTAACGTGGTAACTATAATATAATAAAGTCTTTTATATGTATGTAAACTTACAATAATTGAAGTAATATTATGGTACTATAATTTACTGAAGTGAGCATAAATGAAGAGTGAAGGGTGACGGGAGGAACACGTTTATTATATGCTTATGCTCAGGTTAATAAATATTAATGCTCAACCCCGTAAGAAAAGAAAATTTGTAATCTTTTATATATTGAGTAAAGAGAAAACAGCAAATGACCGATAAATATAATTACGCTTTACGCGTCACACTATTCAAGGTGGTAAATAATGTCTGTATTTTGTGATAATTGCGGAAAAGAAAATAGAGAAGTAGCAAAATTCTGTACAATCTGTGGAAATAGATTATCCCAGGCTGTTGTTTCCTTTAATGGGCCTTTACCAGCAGGGACAAAACTGGATAATCGTTATACTATTATAGATCTCATAAAAGCCGGAGGAATGGGTGCGGTTTACAAAGCATCGTACGATAATCTGCATAAAATATGTGCCGTAAAAGAACTTCTTCCTCCATATGGAAAAAAAGAAGAACATGAAAAAGCTACAGAATGGTTTAAAAGAGAAACCCAGTTACTTGCGAAACTGGATCATTCAAGTTTACCGGAATATGTTGATAGTTTTATCTGTTATGGCAGATATTATCTTGTTATGAGTTTTATAGAAGGAGAAGATCTGGAAAGGAAATTGAAAAAAGAAGGAAATCCCGGACTGCCCGAAAAACAAATAGTCGAATGGGCAAAACAGGTACTGGATGTTCTGGATTATCTCCATACTCAGACACCTCCTATTATTTACAGAGATATAAAACCCGGTAATATTATGATAAATAATACAGGGAAAGCTGTATTAATAGATTTCGGTATAGCAAGGGTTTCCAGTAAATACAGCGGAAGTCAGAAAACTGCCATAGGCACGGCAGGTTATGCTCCTGCAGAACAGTGCAGAGGTGAAGCAGAACCACGTTCGGATCTTTATGCCCTTGGTGCTACAATGCATCATCTTCTCACAGGAATAGAACCAATACCTTTTAAATTTTCTCCTCCACGAAAAACAATGCCTACCATATCTGTTGAAGTGGAAAGAGTTATTATGAAAGCTTTAAGAGAAGATCCACGGGAAAGATATATGAGCGCAAAAGAAATGTACCGTGTTCTTTCAGCCACACAGCCGGTAAGAATAACGTCAAAACTTGCAAGACCTGTTACAACAGAACTCAGGAAACAGGCAAAAAAAGTATGGGATTTTTCTGTAGATGGCCCTGTTACATCGAGTCCATGTGTATGGGAAAACTGTGTTTATTTTGGCAGTTATGATAAAAAACTCTACTGTCTTGACGCAAGAAATGGCAGTAAAATATGGGATTTTGATACAGGTGCCTATACATTCTCTTCGAGTCCATGTATTGCCCAGGGTCTTGTCTATTATGGCAGCGGCAAAACCCTTTACTGTATTGAAGCAAGAACAGGAGAAAAGCTATGGAGTTTTGACACAAATCTGGGATTCCAATCAAACCCCTGCATCAGTCATGGTTTTGTTTATTTTGGAAGTAATGATAAAAAACTATATTGCCTCAGGTCAAGAGACGGAAGTAAGTTATGGGATTTTACAACAGGTAATGTTGTTGATTCCAGTCCTTATGTCCAGAAAGGCTCTGTATACTTCGGCAGTGATGACTATAATCTCTACTGTATTGATTCAAAAGAAGGCAGAAAAATATGGGATTTAAAAACAGGAGGTATGGTGAAATCCAGTCCATGTGTTTTCGGCGGGAATATTTATTTCGGAAGTAATGATAAAAATCTTTACTGTCTTGATATAAAATCAGGAGAAAAAATATGGGAATTCCAGACAGGTTCATGGATTTTATCCAGTCCTTCTGCCGAAGATGAGTATATATATTTCGGAAGTGACGATAAGAAATTTTATTGTCTTGAAGCAAAGACCGGCAACAAGATATGGGATTTCTGTGCAGGTGATAAAATCAGTTCCAGTCCGTGTATAGCAGAAGGTTTTATTTATTTTGGAAGCAGTGATAAGAAACTTTACTGTCTTAATGCCAGAACAGGAGTAAAATCCTGGGAATTTGAAACAGGTGGAGACATATGGTCAAGCCCGTGTATTGTAAACGGCCTTGTTTATTTCGGAAGTAATGATAGAAAACTTTACTGTCTTGATACCGGACGTGCCGGAATCAGCGGCGGTAACTCGCTCAATGTAAAGCAATTCCGCCCTACATTTGCACCGAGATAAGATCGTGACGCGTAACGCTTAACGCGTGACGGGAAGCCTGCTTTACCCGTATCAAAGATAAGGAGAACTTATATGTTTGACAGCATGATTACAAAAATAACTGTAAAGTCAGATAAAAAACTTATATCTTCAATTGTAACTTTTGTCCGCGATGTGGCGATCAATGAAGGATTAAATATGGAAGATGCCAGAAAGCTGGAACTTGTTGCAGACGAGGCATGTCTTAATGTGATAGATCATGCCTTCGAAGGTCAGGACGGAGCATATTTTGATATTACTCTGGAAAGGAGACCGGCACAGTTTGTTATAGCAATTGAAGACAAGGGGCTGCCATTCGACTGGAAAACAGTAGACAGTGGTAAAGGTCAGGGCATAGGCCTTATGCTTATGAAAGCCTTCAGTGATGAAATAAAGTTTGTAAATTTAGGTAAAGACGGAAAACGTCTGGAATTAATAAAAAATATTTCCTATGAAGAACATCCGTCCATTAAAGAAGAAACCAGAACTTCTCCGGCGGGAGAAATTACCGAAAAACCTGTTACTGTAAGGTTTATGGAAGGAGAAGAAGGGGTAGCTCTTGCAAAGTGTTTTTATCATACCTATGGTTATACCTATAGAGATTATATATATTATCCGGAAAAAATGAAGGAATTTCTGGAAAAAGGCCTGCAAAAATCAGTAATAGCAGTAACGGAGGACGGAGAAATAACTGGCCACACAGGCATAGCACGTCAGAAGCCTGATTCGACCGTAGCAGAACTTATACAGTGTGTAGTCCATCCTTCTTACAGAAAAAAAGGACTCTTTACTAAAATGATGGCAAAATCACTGGACTATGCAAAAGGGTGTAAATTATACGGACTTTACAGTGAAGCAGTAACAGTTCACCCTTTTGCTCAAAAGGTAAATCGGACCTATGGAGGACAGGAAACAGGTTTCCTCTTTGCCAGCATTTCAGAAAGAGCTATGGAAGAAGATCCTTACCGCCAGTCATCTATCATATATTATTTTAAAATCAATGAAGAGCCTGAACGTACTGTATATATTCCCCTTCAGCATACTACAATAATAAAAAACATATATGAACACATAAAATTACGGAGAAAATTTGAAAAACCTACCAAAAAAGCTACTTTCGATCTGCCTGACCACGCCATGGTAGATATAAAAGTAATACCGGACAGAAAGATAGCTTTTATGAATATTTCCCGCTACGGCCCTGACCTGAAGGATCTTGTCCGGGTACATCTTAAAGAACTGTGCCTGAATAAAATCGAATGTATATATATAGATCTTCCCCTGACTCACCCTCTTACATGTACTTTCTGCACTACCCTGGAATATTTAGGTTTCTTCTTTGCCGGTGTAATTCCGGAACTTCATGACGGAGATATACTCAGACTCCAGTATCTTAACAATGTAACAGTCGATCCCGAACAGACCATAATCATTTCTCCTTTCGGCAGAGAGTTATTTAAATATATACAGAAATGCCAGGGTGAAGGAGGACTTGTTAATCTGTTAAAGGGTGCTATTTAAGTTATGATGCTTTATAATCGTAACGCGTAACGGGTATTTTCACCGGCTACCGGGCAAACACGTTTCGCCCCTGCGACTCCCCCTTCACCCTTCGCTTTTCACTTTTCATACATTTAATTCAATAAATTAATTAACTTTTTTTTCCATATCTATTGCTCTTAACTTAAATATATTTTATAATATCTTTTATGATTATAAATAATAACACCAGGAACGTAAGTACTTTTTCTTTTCAATCTGTACTATCAAAAAATACAGAAAAAAGAGCTAATGAACCAGAAGATGCAGTAAGTCTTTCCAGTAATTACAATAATAGCAGTGATTTTTATAGAATTGGCTCTACAAATAGTAAATACAATTCTTCTACCCTGCCTTATTCTCCTGAAAGTAAAAACGAATTGCTGCATTCAATTCTTCCTGAACCATGTACTACATCCGGAACCTTTTACAGCGGAGATCCTATAAAACCTGAAGTTGAATATACATTTCAACTTCATTCTCCTGATAATAAATACTCATTTCAGCCTTTGTCCACAACAATAGGAATAGTTCATACAAACGATGAGCATGATAATACCTTTAAGAAATTCGGAAGGGAAGCTACCATTGTAAAACAAAGGGAATCTATTTACGGAGATGAAAATTCATATATAATAAACCTCGGTGATATTACTTATAATGGTAACAGTAAAGAAAAAAATTCAAAATTCTTCGGCCCTGTATCAGCTATTCTTAACTCTATTGGCGTTGAATTCTTTGTTCCCGGCAATCATGATCTGGAACATGGGAGTGATTTTCTTAAAGAAAATGTTCTATCAGGTCTTGGGGCTACAACTCTCCTCGGTAATGTGAATTATAAATCAGGAGGTACCCTGGAAAATATCAAACCCTATAAAATAGAAGAAATAGAAGGGGTAAAGGTAGGGTTTATCGGCGTTACCACCCAGAAGAGCCATGGAACAGATAAAATAGAGGAAGATTTTAACGTTACACCAATATCGGAATCACTTCAGAAACTTATTCCTCAGGTAAAAAATGAAGGTGCTGAAATAACAGTGGTACTCATGCATGAAGGTATAAATACAGCCAGGGTTATAGCTCAGTCTATTCCCGGAATAGACGTTATAATTGCCGGCCATGATCATAAGAAAGCAGCAGAAGAAGTAAAAAATCCTGACGGAAAGCATACTGTTATTGTTGAAGCAGGCGGTAATGCCAATTATGTAGGAGACATGGCTATTGAAATTGACCGGTCTTCAAAGAAAATATTAAGTATTAACTATAAACTCTTCAGTACCAGTGGCGTGAATACCGATCCCGAAATAAATGAGATAGTACGTAAATACAAAAGCACTGTCACTTAGTACCGCTCCAAATAAGTTCGTAACCATTTTATCAGCTTCTGCCTGACA
>DAIOEN010000127.1:0-19626 GCA_036746235.1 Vulcanimicrobiota bacterium
GTGTATCTTACGGATATGAATAATTTTAAGGAAATGAATGACGTATATGAAAGATATTTTTCTTCGTCAAAACCTGCCAGAGTATGTGTGGAGGTATCACGACTTCCCAGGGGAGCTATTGTGGAAATAGATGCCGTTGCTATTCTAAATCGTGCATAATAAATAGAACTGCTGCATCATTCATCACGATTTAAGGAGATAATAAATTATGAATATAAGAACCTTTTTACTCTCTATGGTTATTTTAATATGTTTTTTTATACCTTTAAAAATCTTCGGAGAAGAGATTTCTCCTGTAAAAAAACCTGTTTATAAAGTAAAATTCTACAGAGGTGATTACAGAGACAGGGAAGAAAAAGCCAATGAAGATGGTGCCATATGTTATGTGGAACAGCATTTTAATTCTACGAGCGGAGATCCCAATACAAATTATACAATGGTTTTAATAACAACAGGGTCATCGGATTTCACAAGGACATGGGCTGAATATTATATGAACAGGGTTGCTGATCAGTTTCATCTGAATAAGTGGAAAGGAACCGGTATTAAAGTTCTGGTACAGGGCGACAGAGGCTATGGGAATCTGAAATATTTAAAGATGCCTGCCATATTGCCTGAACCATTTCTTATATGTAATTCTACAGGGGTGGAATGGGCTAAAACAAGACAGGATGAACTGGCTCAGATTTTAGTTGATTCTATATATAAATTCTTCCCTGAAGGTGGGCTTGTGGCTTTTTCAGTAGGGCATAAATACAAGATAAGCAATATAAATGATAAAGGTGCCTGCCCTTTTGAAGGCATATGTGAAATAGATTTTAATGAAGCGGTTCTTGAAAAAGCGGCAAAAATACTGGATCCTCACTATAGTGTTTCATCTATTGAGGAAAGTCCGAAATATTTTAAGTTATTTAATGAAATATGTGAACTGGTAGAGAAGAATTTTTATGATCCTGATTTTATAGATAATAAATTCAGCAATATAAAGGAAATTTTCCGTACCAATGCCGGCGAAATACGCTCTGACAGGGAATTTTCAAAGGTCATTAACAATATGCTAAAACAATTTAACACATCTCATACCGGTTATTATACGAAAGATGATCCTGAATATTATCAGCTTGCATCTATTTTTTCCTCTCTGCCTGAAATAAAAAAAATCTTCAATGATAAAGATATATTATATCCTTCGACAGGTTTATTTACAAAAGAAATAGACAGCAGGATTTTTATTGTCTCTGTTATGGCAGGTTCTGTTTCTGAAAAAGCCGGACTTATGATGGGAGATGAAATAGTATCTGTTGACGGTGAACCTTACAGAGGAGTGGCATCTCTCATCAATAAACCTGACGGAGTAACATTTTTTATAAGAAGAAGAGAAAAAGATGAACCTTTTCAGGTAAAGATTATACCTGAAATTATAAATCCTTCTGAAGAGTTCCTCAGGGCAGAGAAAGAAACTGTTCAGGTTATAAATAATATAGGTTATATTCATATATGGAATTTTGCCGGAGAAAAATATTATGATGAATTTATTTCCTCTATAAGTGACGGAATGTTAAAAGATGCAGATGCCCTTATATTTGATCTCCGTGACGGATGGGGAGGGGCAAATCCTGATTATTTAAATGTATTTAATGAAAAAATTCCAGAACTGCAGATGATTGATAGAGACGGTACTGTCATAGGCGGTAATTCTCATTGGAAAAAACCTGTTGTCATGCTTATAAATGAACGGGTGAGAAGCGGTAAAGAGATTCTGGCTTACGGATTTAAGAAATATAAAATTGGTACACTTATAGGTGAAAAGACTGCAGGAGCCGTTCTTGGAGGTAAGATATTAACTGTTTCCGATGGTTCTCTTTTATATCTGGCATGTTGTGCCGCACGAATTGATGGAGAAAACCTGGAAGGAAAAGGCGTGGAACCTGATATTATTGTACCTTTTGATATAAGATACTGTGAAGGAAAAGATTTGCAACTGGAAAAAGCTATAGAGTATCTTAAGAACCTGTAAAAAGAAAATTTTAAAAATTATCCGTCTAATATTTTATATCATGTTGTTGAACGAGACGTGAGCCGGGAAATAAATAACCACTTTTCCCCCACAGCTCACGTCTTTTCTCTCATCTTTATTTTACGAAAGGAGTTTTTTTATGAAAAAGTGTCTTTTACTTTTACCGGTTATATTAATTATGGCTTTCCTCTATTATCCCGGCGAAGCCACAGGCCAGCATATAAGACTTAAAATTCTTGGACAGACAGATTTTCTTTCAGGAGGTACTGCAGGACTGAGAATTATTGCTCTTGATGAACAGGGTCATAAGACCCTGGAAGGAGTAAAAATTTCTATTAATTTTGTTTCCGATAAGGACAAAAAGGAACTTTTTTCCGGCATTACCGATTCTTCAGGAAGTGTTAATTCATCTTTTAAAATACCTTCAGATTTTTCCGGTAAAGCAAAGCTTTCTGTAATTGCTTCACGGGAAACGGCAAAAAAAGAAATAGCTTTTGATGTCAATATAACTAAAAGTTATCAATTGCTTCTCACTACGGATAAACCTCTTTATCAGCCCGGTCAGACGATAAATTTAAGACTTCTTGCTCTGAAGAGACCTGATATGGAACCTGTTTCTGATATGCCTGTAATATTTGAAATACAGGATGCAAAAGGCAACAAAGTTTTTAAATATGAAGGAAAGCTCTCGGAATTCGGAGTGGCATCGGGTAAATTTAATCTTGCAGATGAAGTCAACATGGGTGAATATCATATTAAAGCCATTGTAGAAAAGGAAGAAATAGAGAAAAATGTTACTGTAAAACGTTATGTACTGCCGAAATTCAATAATACTGTTAAATCGGATAAAGATTATTATCAACCGGGACAGACTGTTAAAGGAACTGTAGAATCCCGTTATTTCTTCGGGAAACCTGTGTCAGACGGTGATGTGAACATAACCTTTTCTACCTTTGACGTTCAGGAAAATAAACTTTCTGAAATAAGTGGTAAGACAGATAAAGAAGGATTTTATGTGTTTGAATATAAAGTGCCTGATTATTTTACCGGTCTTCCCCTTGAAGGAGGTAAAGCCGCACTGGATATGAAAATTACCGTAACAGACAGGGCAAAACATCAGGAAATAATTTATAAATCTCTCCCTGTTGTAAAAGACCCTGTTCAAATAACCGTTGTACCTGAAAGCAACTCCTTTATTCCGTCTGTGGAGAACGTTGTTTATATTCTTACGAATTATCCTGACGGCAGTCCTGCCAGAACAACTCTGGACATTACTATTGACGGTAAAACGGAGAAAATAAAAACTGATGATACTGGATTTGCCGAAGTTTATGTAAAACCTGAACATGAGAAGACTTCTTATGAGATAAAATGTTATGATGACCGGGGAAACAGTGCTTCTTCAAAAGGAGTTTTTCAAAGTGCCGCAGGAGAACAGATTCTTTTAAGAACTGATAAAGCCCTGTACAGAGTGGGTGAAGCCATTAAATTAAATGTTTTCTCCGTAACAGGTGAAGTTACTGCTTATGTGGATATAATAAGAGATAATCAGACTATTCTGACTAAAGCCATTGACATTAAGTCAGGTAAGGGAAATCTTGAATGGAGCTTAACTCCTGACTGTGCCGGAAGTCTTACTCTCCATGCCTACAGAATTACTCCTGACGGACAGATTATAAGAGATACACGAAAGATCGTCGTAAGTTCCGCAAATGATTTAGATATAAATGTGTCTATGAATAAAGGTGTTTATCTTCCCGGAGAAGACGGGGAAATAAAATTCAAGGTGGCTGATAAGTCGGGGAAACCGGTTCAGTCTGTCCTGGGAGTGGATATAGTGGATGAAAGCCTCTTCGCTCTGGCAGACAGAAAACCGGGGTTTGAAAAACTTTATTTCCTTCTGGAAGCTGAACTCCTTGAGCCGAAATATGAAATACATGGTATAGAATTTTCAGATCTTGTAAGAGGTTTTGAAGAAGGAAAAGATAAAAGTGATACTCAGAACCTGTCAAAGATTATTTTAAAGAATGCACCTTCAGACGAGGTGTTTACTGTAAATAAAGATTCCTTTGTAGAGGATCTGAAGAATCTTTATACAAATTTTACTGCCGTATATAACGGTATAAATCTGTTTTACGGAGCGAATAACCGTTATCCTTCCAGTGTGTCCGAGATGATTAAAGGCAAATACCTTTTGAAAGATAGATATTTAAAAGAGGAAGAAATACTTGATCCATGGGGCAATTACATATATATATCAGGTGGCGGAACCACAGGTTATGTGGAACTTATATCCTTCGGCCCTGACGGTAAAAAAGGAACGGATGATGATATAAGCTATCAAAATATATATCAAATACTTGAGCGTTACATATCTTACAATGATCCCTTCTGGAGTAATGCAAGATGGTTCGCCAACGAAGAAGGGGGAGCGATGGAGGTTATGAAAGCAGAGAATTTTGCAGGAGGCCCTCCTGTACTCTGTCCTATGGCTGCATTACCTTCAGATGGCCCGACAGGAGGAAGCGCTCCGGAAGCACCTGCGAGAGTGAGGGAATATTTCCCTGAAACCCTTTATACAAATCCGGAAGTCATTACAGATGAAAAAGGTGTGGCGAAGATCAATGTAAAAATGGCTGATTCCATTACTACGTGGAGGCTTACTTCTTTTGCATCGTCTCTTAAAGGAGATATGGGAAACCATCAGTCAGGTATAAAGGTTTTTCAGGATTTCTTTGCAGATATTGACCTTCCCGTATTCCTCACACAGGATGACGAAATTTCCATACCTGTGGCAGTTTATAATTATTTGCCTGACAAACAGACGGTAAAACTGGAACTACTTAAAGATAACTGGTTTACACTTCTTGATGACTCTGTGAAAAATATTTCTCTGGAAAAAGATCAGGTAAGTGTTGTTTATTTCAGAATTAAAGCAAAAGATGTAGGAACCCATCCTCTTACAGTTTATGCAAAAGGTTCAAAGATGAGTGATGCTATAAAGAGAACAATTCAAATAGAGCCGAAGGGAAAATTGTTTATAGAAACACAGAGTGACAGACTTACCGGATCTCTGTCGAAAACAATTGAAATACCGGATAATGCTATCAGGGGGGCAAGTAAAATACTTGTTACTTTATACCCTGGCCTTTTCTCTCAGGTAGTGGAAGGGCTGGATAAAATTCTTCGAATGCCGGGCGGGTGTTTTGAACAGACAAGTTCTACGACATACCCGAATGTTCTTGTGCTGGATTATCTGAAAAGGGTAAATAAAATAACGCCTGAAATTCAGATGAAAGCCGAAACCTATATAAATAACGGTTATCAGAGACTCCTTACATTTGAAGTCAAGGGAGGAGGGTTCTCATGGTTTGGCGATGCGCCGGCAAATAAACTGCTTACTGCTTTTGGCATAATGGAATTTAAGGATATGGCAAAAGTTCATTCCGTAGACCCTGCTCTTATAAAGAGAACCCAGGACTGGCTTGCAGCACAGCAGTTACAGGACGGTAGCTGGAAACCTGATGAAAGTTATTGCCATGCAGAAAGCTGGTCAAGGCTTCAGAATTCAAATCTCCTCGTTACTGCTTATATAACCTGGGCCCTCCTGGATACGGGTTATGAAAATAAAGGTATTACAGATAAAGCTGTTTCCTATATAAAAGAACATTATACCCAGGCAAAAGATCCCTATATGCTATCTATTATAGCGAATGCCCTTTCATCATATGATAAATCTGACCCGATACTGAAGAATGTTTTTCAGACACTTATAGATATGAAAAAAGAAGATAAATCTTCTGTTTACTGGGAATCTTCCCTCGAAAGTATTACCTTCTCGTCGGGAATAAGCTCTACTATTGAAACTACTGCTCTTGCGACTTATGCAATGTTGAAATCCGATCTTTACCCCGATGTGGTCAATAAATGTATTACATTTCTCATACAAAATAAGGACGCCTATGGAACATGGCATTCCACGCAGCCTACAATACTTACCCTGAGAACTCTTTTACTTGCAGCGGAAAAAGCCACAGAAGAGGTAAATGTAGCAGGTTCCATTCTGATAAACGGAAAGAAATTTAAAGATTTCAATATTACTTCTAAGAATTTTGATGTTTATCAACAGTTTGACCTGGGCACTGTAGCAGGTAAGAACAATGTGGACATAAAATTTGAAGGGAAAGGTAATTGCCTCTATCAGATTGTGACAAAATACTATCTGCCATGGACTGTGATAAAGGAAGAAAAAACTGCCGAATCTCTTTCTATAAAAGTTTCTTATGACAGGACTAAACTTGTCCGGAATGATCTTGTTACATGTAAAGCACAGATTACCAACAATACTAAAGGTGATATAAAGATGACCATAATAGATCTTGGCATACCTCCGGGATTTACCGTAGAGACTGATGGTCTTGAGAAACTTGTTACAGATAAGGTAATACAGAAATACAGTCTTACGGGGAGACAGGTAATTATTTATATAGATGAGATAAAGGGAGAAAAATCTCTGGAAGTAAGTTATCAGCTAAGGGCAAAATATCCTGTTAAAGTGCAGGCTCCCAGATCTCAGGTCTATGAGTATTACAAACCTGAGAATGTGACTGTAACAAAGCCTGTTGAGATGGTTGTAGAGTAGATATATGAAAGGCGGGGTTCTTATGGGCTCCGCCTTTTGGGGTGTTTGAAAAGTGAGTCGTGAGTCGGGGCGTTTAATAAAACGCCATGAGGTTAAATACGCATTACGCATCACGCATTACGATATTATTACTTACCGAATTATATAATCTTCTTTTCAAAACAATAAAGTGAGTTATAATAAATATCCATAATGACTATACATGTCAGGAGCTGGGTCTGAAATTCATTTAGCCTCTCTTTTATGGATTTAAATACAGGATTTTGGGAAGTAATAAGTGTATTTTCTTCTGTAGAGAAGGATAAAAATCCGTATTCACCTGTTTCTTCTCCGTTAATTATTATCTTTCTATTTTCACAGTCGTGAAGTTTATTACCATTATATTCCGGCCCTTCTATGAATCCTATCTCCTGTCCAGAAGGATTTAAGATGCGTCTTGTAGCTGCTGTAATAGAAGCAATGTGACCTTTGTTATAGAATAATTTAAAGCTATTATTTTCTGCAAGAATTTCCATTTCATCTTTCAGTGTTATAGCCTTTAGAGAGCCAAGTAATCTGTTCTGTCTCACAATTTCATCTTTAGGAGATACAAAATCGGCATAAAAAGACAGGATGGTTTTTTTCTCATCTTCACAGTTAAAAATAACTCCTCCTACTCTGAAATTAACTGATTTATCGTACTGGGCATCAACCAGTGAATTTAATGAGGCCAGATTAAAATCTGTGAGTCTGTGTTTCATATCAGTTATATATCTGTGTCCTCCCGGGCCGGAAATAACCTGGGGCTGCCAGAATCTCTTCATTATTGACGGGAAGAAGATAAATATGAGCTTGAATTTTATAAGGAGTATAAAGAATACACCTGTTAAGATATAGAGAAATATTGGATCCATAAGTATATATACCTTTCATGCGTGATGCGTGATGCGTGATGCGTGATGCGTGATGCGTGATGAGTATTTTTCCGGTACCGAACGAACACAGTTAGCCCCTAAAACTCACTTTTCACGACTCACCGCTCACCGGTCACTGGTCACTGATTACTGCTCACTGCTCACTGGTCACTGCTCACTGTCCAGCCGAACCCTTATAAATCTCGGCCTGTATATAGTATTATCGAGATATAAATCATCAAAATTCCAGGCATTTACATTGTATGATATAAGAAGTCCTTTCTCTGTATCGGAAAGTTCGGGATGAGCTTTGGCATTATAGGAGAAAATTCTGCCGTTTGATTCCTCTATATGCCATACCGCCAGGGGATTATCCCACGGGCCTTCCGGCGAAGTCCCGAATATTATTTCTATATCAGAACCTGATCCGTTTTTCTGGGTAGTTAATATATATCTGCCATCATGGTTTTTGTGTACAGACAGTTCATTTCCCACTTCTTTAAATACCGGTTTACAGTCAGACAGATTTTTGCTCCATCCTGTGCCTGTATGAAATTCCCATGGACTTTCAGAAGGTATGGAACCTGATTTTATTCTGGCAAGAATTAGATTTTTTGTAAATTCATAATCTTCTGTGCCGTAAATATAGGTCCAGTCTTCTTCCACGAGTACTGATGCACCGAATGCTATGGCAGGTTTTTCTCCATCTTTTTCCTGAAAATAAGGCAGTTTTTTATAATTTTTTACGGAACATTTATTTCCTTCAATTAAAACATCTGCAGTCCAGTTTCCTGTCTGATAAAATCCGAAAATACCTTCACCTGATAGTTCGAGCTGTGGGAGGAAAACAATGATTTTACCATCACCTCTATCAGGAATTGCATCGTAAATCCAGAAGAAACCTTTACCATCAGGAGGGATAAAGAAAGATTCCGGTTTTTCTTCTGTTCCTCCGTAAATAAATTTAATAGTAGAAGGATCTTTCCCTTCCTGTATAGCAATTGAATTATTTATTAGCACTGTTTCTTTAGATCTTTTTCCTGACCGGTCTACTTCTCCTATGAAGGTGTCTCCAAAAAGCCACATAGTTCTTCCGTTACTCAATGGTATTGAATAGGTTCCGTCTGCACCAGTCCAGCCCGATTTCCCGGAAAAGGCTCTGTCATAATCCTTATCCCTTTCTGCAGGGAAGATATCTGTGGAAATGGATATATACATAACTGAAGACAATATAAATAAAATAATTAAAAAATTTCTCTTCATTAAAATATAACCTCAGGTAATCTATTTACATTCTAATTGAACTTATGTATAATGTAACATATAGATGAATAAAAAGCAACTTGTAATTTGTATGACATCCTTACATATGATGGGTGAGTCTTGAATTACCTCTTCATTTTTCATCATTTACAATTAATCAACTTTGTGAAAGTCTCTTGAATACAGAAAGGAAGAACCATAAAGTTTTCTGGTATCCAGCTTTATAGTTTATATTAGAACATCCCCCCTCCGTCGCACATCAGGCGTCACGATTCTAATTAAGTTATAACATTAACTATAAAGTCAATTATCAGGTAAAGGGGTAAAATATTATGTATAATAGAACTATTTTTATAGCAGATGATGATGAGAATTTTTTAGATATATATACAATTATATTCACCAGACAGCTCGATTTACCTCATGGAGAAGAAATGGAGGAAGATTTTCATCTGAGAACTTTTTCTGACGGCCAGTATCTCCTGGATGCTTTCAGTAGTGAATATGAGAAAGGAAATCGTACACCTCTCTGTATCCTGGATATGAAGATGCCCCGTCTTGGAGGCCTTGAAACTGCCAGTGCGGTAAGGAATATTGACTCGGAAGTTATTATTATTCTTGTTACAGCCTATTCCGATATATCACTTGCTACTATAAAGGAGAATTTGAAAAAGGATATTTATTATATTACAAAACCTTTTAACAAAGAAGAACTTTACTGTCTTGTAGATTCCCTTATTAAAGGATGGAATAAAAATATACAGATAAAAGAAAGTGAAGAAAAATACCGCACTATATTTGAATCTTTTGTAGATGTGTATTATCGCACAGATATGGATGGCATTATTACCCTTATCAGCCCTTCCATTAAGTCTTATTGCGGTTATGAACCGGAAGAACTTACAGGTTTACCTGTAAAAAACATATGTCCTGATATTTTACAGTATGATATGTTATTACGAGACTTATATAATTCCCATTTTGTAAAGGACTATGAAATAAAACTTAAAAGTAAAGATGAAAAAGAAATATATTTTTCGGCAAATACTCATATAGTATTCGGTGAAGATGATTCTCCTCTGGCTATAGAGGGTGTATTACGTGATATAACAGAAAGAAAAAAAGCGGAAGAAGATAAAAAGAAACTGGAAAGCCAGCTTCGTCAGAAACAGAAGATGGAAGCTATAGGCACACTGGCAGGTGGTATTGCCCATGATTTTAATAATATTCTGAGTGCCGTCATTGGTTTTACCTATCTGGCATTAAAGGAGATACCTGAAGGGAGCAAGGTTTATTCAAATCTGGAAGAGGTTATTCAGGCCAGTTATCGTGCTACGGATCTGGTAAAACAGATCCTTGCTTTCAGCCGTCAGAGTGAACAGGAAAAAATGCCTGTTCAGATTAATGTTATCGTTAAAGAAGTATTAAAGCTCTTGAGGGCATCACTGCCTGCTACCGTAGATATTCGTCAGAAACTCGGCGGAGGCCCTTATACGGTAATTGCAGATACTATACAGATCCATCAGTTATTAATGAATCTCTGTACAAATGCTTTTTATGCTATGAGAGAAAAAGGGGGGCTTATGGAAGTAAGTCTTTCTAATTTTGATGTGGATATAAATAATGCCGTCCTCTATGAAGGATTAAAATCAGGGCCCTATGTAAAGCTTGTCGTAAAGGATACGGGCCATGGCATTGAACCTGATATACTGGAACATATTTTTGAACCATATTTTACTACAAAAGATCCGGGAGAGGGAACAGGCCTGGGGCTATCTGTCGTTCATGGTATTGTGAGAAGCCATGGAGGAGATATCATAGTAAACAGTCAGCCAGGTAAAGGTACTGTCTTTGAAGTTTTACTTCCAAGAATTGATACTGAAGTGCCTCAAAAGGTTTCTTTTGCGGAAAATCTTCCCGGAGGAGCAGAAACCATACTGTTTGTAGATGATGATAGAAAACTTGTCTATCTTGGAAAGAAAATGTTAGAAGATCTGGGCTATACAGTCGTCGCTCTTTCAAGCAGTTCCGAAGCACTGGATATCTTCAGGAAGGAACCTGACAGATTTGATATAATCATTACCGATCAGACAATGCCTGAAAAGACCGGTACTGACCTGGTGAAAAATATTCTGTCTATCAGACCAGCTCTTCCGGTAATTCTATCTACCGGTTACAGTGATATGATAACAGCAGAAAAGGCCAAAAAGATTGGTGTCAGGGAATTCACCATGAAACCTTTTGATATAAGGCTTATGGCAAAATTAATAAGAAAAGTACTTGATGAGAAATAATTTCGTTCGAAAATGAATAATCAGGAATGAAAATTTATTAATTTTCTCTTTCCTCGCGTCACGCGTTACGATTTAATATACATGCCAGTATACCCTGTCATATCTATGACCTGATGTTCCCGGTGATGTTATTATGAGATTCTGTGTATAATCAGGATCATATTTAAATTCAAGGCAATAGCCGAGTTTCCCGAAACCTGAAACACTGCTGTCATGTTGAAAGCTTATGGAAGGAGTTGTTCCGTTACTGTAAGTACTTACTACAGAACCGTCAACCATTAGCCCCCGACACCCTTCGTTATATAGATTTATAGGACCGTCACTGTATATTACACCATAGTAGGTATGCTTTTTCCTTTCACCGGCAGGTAAATTGATTGAGTCGGCAAAATTCGGGTCAGCAGGTTGCATGTGTATATCCATACCTTCCCCTGAATATATGGCCAGCCCGTCAGTATTGAGACCTGATATGTTCGAATATCCTTCAAATGTAAGTTCTCCTTCTACTATAAGAGCAGTTTTACCGTAAAAGTTCGTATCCTTTATGATCATATCACCGGAGCCTGACCCTGAATCAGGTTTTTCTACTATGACCTGTGTTAAACTCGGACAGTAGAAATTGGAATTTTCTATTGTTATATCACCTGTAATATGGAGTTTAAGAGGCGCTGCCGCAGTTAATGTATTACCACTGCAGGTTACACCGGGTGGTAAGGCTCCTCCTGTTACAGGAAAGGGGCCCAGAGTGCCACCCATATAATAATTGAGTTGACCGTTTTCAACACGATAGGTTGCAGTACCTGCAGGAGGCGTTATTTCATTTGGATCAGCATGCCTGGCTTTAAGATTATCAAAGGTCCATTCTGTGAAATTTAAAGGCACTTCTGCTACAGGACGATTGGGATCGCTGTTGTCATTGTAATTTCCGGGAGGCTCTACACCCATTTTTATAAAATTACTTATCCTGCCACGACTGGTAACCTTACCATTTACATCATAAAAAGGTGGAAAAGGGAGCTTCAGGTGGAAGAAGAATAAATTTATATCTATAAGAACTATATCGGCAGAAAATGATTGCTCCGGATAAATCCCTCCGTTGGCATGAATATTTCCTGTATAACCGGGGACTGCATTGACTTTAACATAAAAAGCATCATTCATATCAACAGGGCCGTTACTGGCCAGGCCAAGCTGGAGACTTCTCGGTCTCAGTATTGTTTCTACTGTTCTTTTGAATTCTCTTGCAGAACCTACAGAAGTCAGTTTTATAGAATAAGGAGGCATTTCGCCAATCTGATTCGGTTCATTAATATTGTTTTGTATGGTTACGTCATATCCAATGCCATTACTTATATTCCCTGTAACCTTAGCCACCCTGTCAGGGTCACTTTCCAGTTCATAAACTGCCATTGCAATTCCCGCTTCTGCAGCATTCATTGCTATGATACTTTTTATCTGCCTTGAAGCAAAATTTAAATTTGCCAGAGTAGTCTGAAATAGAGCCAGAATCAGTATACTGGTAACCATCATAACTCCGAGAACTGTTATTAAAATCAGTCCTTCTTTTGCTTTAAAAAACATATGAAATTCCTCCCTAATTTCTGAAGTAAACCCTTGTCCTGTATTCTGACTGTTCTTTCAGCTGTTTGTTTACCGATACAGCACGGATTTTTACTGAAAGTGTAATATAACGTTTGTTTACATATTCATTCGGATCAGGCAGCACTGCTTCAAGTTCATATATCCCATGGGCCACTACCCTGCATCGGCTGTCACCGGGTGTATAATTACATTCATTTATCAGATCATCAGAGATTAAAGGTATGGTTCTTTCAATATAATACTCGAAATTACTTTTAGGAGGTGTACCGGGATCTTTCGGATTGTACTCCTTCCTTATTAACATTTTATCTCCCGTAGCCGTATCTGGAACAAGGAAATATATGATATATTTTTGCCATGCCATTTTACCTGTAGACAGTTCATATTTAAGATCTACACCGTTTATTTCTACTGCCGACAGGAAACTTATTGCAGCAGGGCAGCTGGCATCTATATTATAGATATTGGCAGATCTTATGTCCGATTCCATAAGTTCTCTTGATAAATAACCCAGGGCAGAAATAGCACTGCCCTGAATGCCTCCTCTGGCCCGGCCTATGACAGATAGTCTCATACTGCTGACCATTACAATACTAATAGATGTTAATATGAGACTGATTATTGCTATTGATATTATAAGTTCCACAAGGGAAAGACCTGTTTTCCTTATCTTATTTATCATTTCCTTTGTTTATATAGGTGGTAAGTTTAAATTTAGTATTTCCTAATGTATTATCTTTCCACCCTATATGTACCTCAACTTTTTTTATACGGGATTCAGATAATCCTCCTATCTTTGATATGTCTATTTCAGCCGTAAAAGGAATTCCATTTATAATATTCTGCTCAAGAGTAACATTTCCGTGAGTACCGACTGTATAACTATCAAAATTCAGTTCCAGATCATTTTTATAGGTTTCCATTACCTGCTGTGCAAGTGATGCGGCTACTATTTCGTTTTCTCCTCTTTTTATTCCTGAAAGTGTTGTTCCGAAGATAGCCAGGACAGTTAAGAGAAGAAGAGATAATATACCTACTGATATCATTATTTCTGCAAAGGTAAAACCATGTTTATTTAAAAACATATATTATTCCTTTATATTACAGATTATGCAGGTTTATCTATAATAATTTTATATTAAAATATGTGAAAAGTCAATGGCGATGGAAAAATAGTCGAATAAAGACCTGATCATTCCTATAAATTCAAAGAAAATATAAATTTGCTTCCTTTCCCGTGAGAACTTTCAACCCATATGTTGCCTTCATGGGCATCTATAATATTTTTTGTAATAAATAATCCCAGCCCTGCTCCGGCAATTCTATGGCCCGATTTTACTCTGTGAAACTTATCGAAAACCCCTTCAATTTCTTCTTCCGGTATGCCGATACCCTGATCCTGAACATAAATAATTATTTTATTATTCTCCAGATATCCCCCTGCTTCTACCTCTCCTCCTTCAGGTGAATATTTAATGGCATTACCGACAAGGTTATGAAGAACCTGCTCTAACTGGTCAGGGTCTGCCATGATAACAGGCAGATCCCCTGTTATATTCATATTTATCTTATGATTTTCACTGCTTCTATAGGTATCCATAACATTTTTCATCAGAGGAACTATTTCTACAGGCATTTTCTGGCTTTCAAATCTTCCTGATTCTATTTTTGCCAGATCGAGGAGGCTCTTTATAAGCCTTACAAGTCTTTCTACTTCTCTTATTATTATTTCCAGAAATTCCTTTTTCTTATCATCAGTCAATTTATCATTGTAGTGTAATATCATGCTGGCATATCCCTTGACAGACGTAAGAGGTGACCGTAAATCATGGGAAACAATAGAGACAAATTCCGATTTCATTTTTTCTATCTCTTTTTCCTTGGACATATCGCTGATTACTACAATACCTCCGATTTTTTCTCCATGAGGATTAAGAAGGGGCGTTGCGGTAGCACTTAGAAATTTTCTTTCTTCCGGAGCGGTATTTATAAATCCTTTGGAACGTTTGAATTTAAAAGAAGGCTCTATAGATACGGGCTTCCCTTCATCATCCCTTAGGTTTATAAGAGACGTCCATTCCGTGTCAATTACCTGTTCTTCCGTTCTGTTCATAATATATTCTGCCGCTCTGTTAAAGAATGTAATAGATCCGTTTTTATCAAAAAGTAATACTCCGTCTCCCATATCTCTCACTATAGCATTTAATTTGTCTGTTTTTTCTTTCAGTTCTTCAATATATTTCTTTTCATTTTCATGGAGTATGACATTATCAATTACAAGAGCAGAACGGCTTGCTATAAGTTCCAGAGTTTTTATTTCATCTTTTGTAAAATCATGGTATTTCGTAAGAGTTCCTACTATTATAACTCCCATTTTAAAATCTTCTGCTATAAGAGGCAAACAGATAATAGATTTAATTTCCTTTTGATTGGAAGGCGATTTTATAAATCGACTGTCTTTTCTTACATCATTTACCACACAGACCTGGCCATGCTCAAAAGCCCAGCCTCCGATACCTTCCCCTGATTTTATTTTATAGAGACCGAAGGGCTCCGCATCAATTCCTCTTGCAGCTTTCACTGTAAGTAATTCTTCTTTTTCATCCCATAGCATAATAGATGCTCTTTCAGCACCTGTAAGACGGATAATTGTATCAAGGGTAAGATTCATGGCTTCATATAAACTGACTTTTTTACTTAAAGATATTGATAATTCATATTCTGCTACTTCAAACCTTGTAGATAGTTCTTTTTCTCTCCGTTGAACATTTTGAAGTTCCAGATTTTGCCTGTTAAGCACTTCTTCCAGAAATCCTATTTTAGAGCTGTTAAACATATTCTCACTGGTTTCTATGGCAGCGGAACAATTTTCTTCATCCAGCAGGTTTATAAAGGAATTTTTGAGACTTTTCCATGCTTCTATAATTTCCGAAGGAGTGACAGAAATATTGATTTCCCTTCCAAGTAATTGACCTTCTTCATAAGCAGTCAGATCGTCATCATTATTTACTGCATCCAGAAATTTTTCAACAAATCTTTCAGTAACAGGTATAATGGTACTGTGTTTTTCTTTACACCATTTATCTGACCATTTCTTAGTTAATGTGTTGTCTATCTTCATATTATCACCTTTATGTTTAAAATCGTGACGCGTGACGTATTATTTATGGTACCTCAAAATAATTATAAGAACCTCTTAATTATGCAATATTTATACCAAAAAGTCAACTTTTTACTATTTAAAAAACAATCATCGTTGATTTTTATTTTAAACCGTGATAGAATGACTTTTACAGTGACCAGTGACCAGTTATCAGTTACCGGTTATATTACCGGTCACTGATCACTGGTCACTGGTCATTGATAACTGATAAAGGAGTGACTGTTTTGAATTATTTTTTAACAGAAGAACAACAGGCAATAGTTGATCTTGCCAGAAAGATAGCAATAGAGAAGGTAATGCCTGTAGCGGCAAAACTGGATGAAACTGAAGAATTTCCCTGGGAAATTATGAAACATCTTGCACAGGCAGATCTTTTTGGTCTTTATATACCGGAAGAATACGGCGGGTTCGGCGGAGGAGTCTTCGAACTGGCTCTCGCTGTCGAACAGATAAGCCGTGCCTGCGGAGGAGTTTCTGTATCATTTGCTGCTTCTGCTCTGGGAGCTTTCCCTATACTTCTCTTTGGAACTGAAGAACAGAAGAAGAAATATCTTCCTCCTATAGCAAAAGGAGAAAAACTGGCTGCTTTCGGACTTACGGAAGCAAATGCCGGAAGTGATGCAGGAGGAGTGGAAACTACTGCGAAAGTTGACGGAGATTATTACGTTTTAAACGGAACAAAGCAGTGGATAACAAATGGCGGTGAAGCAGACATATATACCGTTATAGCAGCTACAAATAAAAAAAGAGGTTCCCGCGGCCTTTCAGCTTTTATTGTTGAAAAGGGGACTCCCGGTTTTGATTTCGGTAAAAAAGAAAAGAAAATGGGCATTCGCTGTTCTGCTACAAGAGAACTTGTATTTCAGGACTGTAAAATTCCGAAAGCAAATCTTCTTGTAAAAGAAGGTTATGGTTTTATAGTAGCCCTGAGAACCCTTGATAATGCGAGACCGGGAGTGGCAGCTCAGGCTCTTGGTATAGCCCAGGGTGCCATGGATGCAGCTATGGATTTTGCCCGTCAGAGAGTACAGTTTGGTCAACCTGTTACAGGCTTCCAGGCAGTACAGCATATGTTTGCCGATATGGCCACACAGATAGAGGCAGCAAGAGCTCTTACCTATGCTGTGGCCAGAACGGTAGACAGTGGAACTCAGAAGGAAATATCCAAGGAATCTGCCATGTGTAAACTTCTTGCATCTGATACTGCAATGAAAGTTACTACCGACGCCCTTCAGATAATGGGTGGTTCCGGTTATATGAGAGAATATCCTCTGGAGAAAATGATGAGGGATGCAAAAATAACACAGATATATGAAGGCACAAATCAGATACAGAGATCTGTTATAGCTTTAAATATGATTAAAGAAGCAGCAAGTAGATAGGGTAAAAAATGAGTAGTGAGTTAACGATTTAACTCACTACTCACTCTTCTCATATAACTTGATTATTTTTTTAGGAGTTTAGTTATATAAGCTATAATATCAGGTATATATAACCAGGCTTTTGTAAAGTATATAGTCGCTCCGATAGCTATCAATAACAGGAATAATACAACAGCAGCTATTAATAAGATGGATGTAATATTACCGGATTTCTTATCCTCTTTAGTCTCTTCTTTCTGAGAAGAAATTGTCCCTGTATCCAGTTTGCCTGATGGTTTACCAGGAAGTTTACCAGATGGTTTACCGGCAGTAAGTGAGCCAGTCTGTCTGCCTGATTTTTGTTTACCTGCCGGAGGAGGAGAGGTTTTCATTATTTTTTTGTATAATTCCTCCAGAGTCACTTTCATTTCTTTAATATTTTCATATCTATCAACTTTATTTATTTCCATAGCTTTTAATATAATTGCTTCAAATTCTGTTGATATATTAATGTTAAATCTCCTGCAGTTAGGGAGGTTCATATCGTTTATACTTCTGTCTATGGCATCTACAGGGACAGATTTTGTTGCAAGATAATATAAGGTGGCACCAACAGAATAAATATCACTTTTTTGATCAGTCTGACCTACATATTGTTCTACCGGTGAGTAATTGGGATTTATAGTTTTGGCAACTGCAGCTGTCTTTGCATCAGGTGTGAATAATTTTGAAATACCAAAATCTATTATTTTAAGTTTCCCTTCTGAAGATAAAATGACATTTTTAGGGCACATATCTCTGAATATAACAGGTTCCGGTGTCTGAGAATGCATATAATCAATAATATCACATAATTCTATAGCCCATTCAATTAATCTGGATTCTTCAAAAAACGGAGAATTTTGAATTGTTCTGTCAAGTGTTTCTCCTTCTACAAAATCTATTATAAAGAAACGTCTCCCTTCATGAGAGAAATATTCTTCAAATTTAGGTATGGCAGGATGTTCAAGCTTTATAAGTATCTTGGCTTCTACCTGAAATTGTAATATTGCTTCTCTTCTCTTTACGGGATCGTCAAATTTGTCAAGTAACTCTTTTAATGCTACATGGAAATTGTTTTTCATATCCATAGCTTTATAGGTTCTGGTAGTCTGTCCTTCACCCAATAACTCTATTACTTTATATCTATTATTCAGTATTATTCCTTTATCTACAGGCTTCTCTCTGGATGATATGGATGTTTCCTTCTCAAAGGCTGTATCTTCTCCACTATCTTCCCTTCTGCCGGACTGATAAGGCATTTTATTTGGTTCATTATGAGTCTGTGCACTGTGAGATATAGCCGGTATTTTTTTCTCTCTGCCATCCTGAAGGGAACCTGAAGCACCACTGCCGGTAAATGGCCTTGAGGGAGTAGAAGCCTGATCTTTTTCACTCTTTTCTTTTCTTGGCGGAAGAGATGGCATAGAATCTGGAGAAAACTTTCTTGTTTGAATTCTTTTTAAACTTCCGCCCTGAGAAACCGGTAAAGGATAATTACCAGATTCCGGTCTGTCCTGTGATTTTAGCCCAGGCGGAGGTATAGGCTTATTTGATAAGTCTACAACTTTCGTTGCAGTGTCAGGAGATCTTCTCGGTAATGAAGGTAAAGGGAATTTACTGCCTGTACCAACATGAGTTTGAATATCTTTTTGTTCATCAGAAGATTGACTTATACTTTTCGATCTGTCGTATGAACCTGCTCTGGGCGGTAAAACACCTTTCCCCTGTGTCACAGGAGGCGGCAATGTTTCTGCTCCTTTACCCTGTGCCGGCGGTAAGGTTAATCGTCTTGTCAGAGGAGTACGCCCTTTCTCAGATGTAACCCATGAAGAAGATTTACTTTCTTCTGATTTTGTTTGAAGAAGGCTTTTTCGTTGCTGGCTATCCGGCGATGATGAAGTTCTGGAAAATACTGGAGGTGGTAGATCTCTGTGTTCATCTGTATCTGAATGTTGAACTTCCTCTAAATCTGTAGCCTCCTGATTAAATAGTTTATTTTCCTGTTGTTCTGGTTGTACCTGCCTTCCGGAATAAGACACTCTTGAAGCAGGCGGTGAAATGGCATTTCTCTCTGTAATTTCAGCAGTTTTTGCCGGTTTTTGAAGTGACAGTATAACATCTGAAAGACGGGACGTTTTTGCAGACATAGTTAAAGGTGGCCTTGAAGGTAATTTGGGTGGCACCTGTTCCTGTCTTTCTGAAGGAACAGACGATCTGGGAGTTCCCTGGGTAAGAACTGATTTTGTCTGACCTGCCTGCATCGGTGGCTTTAAAGAGCCCTGTGCCATACCTGTTCCCTGCATCGGTGGCTTTAAAGAGCCCTGTGCCATACCTGTTCCCTGCATCGGT
>DAIOEN010000127.1:19726-20861 GCA_036746235.1 Vulcanimicrobiota bacterium
TCCCTGCATCGGTGGCTTTAAAGAGCCCTGTGCCATACCTGTTCCCTGCATCGGTGGCTTTAAAGAGCCCTGTGCCATACCTGCTCCCTGCATCGGTGGCTTTAAAGAGCCCTGAGAAAGCCCCGGTTTTACAGGACTTTCTGCCGGCATATTTAAAGGTGGTCTGAGTGAACCTGATGGAGGGGATGGAGATGCTCCTCCAATAGAACTGAGAGATAATCGCGATGTTTTAGGTGCACTCTGAAGACGGTATTTCATATCGAAGAGTTTTCTCAATTCTGCCTGAATATCGGACACGCTCTGATATCTCAGTTCCTGCTGTAATTCCATGCATTTTGTTATTATAGCGTCAAGTTCAGGGGAGATTTTATTGTTAATTTCTATACATGGTTGGAGTGGAGTATCTTCAAGGCTCCTGTTCATTGCATCTACAGGTAATTCTTTTGTTATCGTATAATAAAGGGTTGCACCTAGAGAATATATGTCTGTTCTATTATCTGTAACACCTGAATATTGTTCCAGAGGTGAAAAATTATGATTTACCATCTTTGCGACAGCCATAGTTTTAGATGAAGGACTGAATACTTTTGATATGGCGAAATTTATAAGAATTAATTTACCTTCAGGTGAAAGGATAATGTTTTTGGGAGCAAGAGCTCTGAAGATAACAGGATTTGGTCTTCTTGAATGAAGATAATGTAATATGTCACATAACTCCAGAGCCCATGTCAGAAGCTGTTTTTCGTCGAAAAAATCCCTGCTATCTTTGATATAATCATGTAATGTTTTACCTTCTATATAATCCATTACAATGTATCTTTTATTATCGTGTTCAAAATAATCACGAAAGGTTGGAATACCCCTGTGAACAAGGCCTATAAGAATCTGTGCCTCTATTCTGAATTGTTTTGTTGCCTGTTCTTTTTTTGCCTGATCCTGAAATGTATCCAATAACTCTTTAACCAGAACAGTTTTATTTGTATTTATATCTTTCCCGAGATAATTCCTGCTTAATTCTGTGACAGACAGATTTTTTATTATTTGAAATTGACTTTTTAATACAGAGCCTGAATCTAAAAAGCCCTGGGTACCACTACCCTGCATAAATTTTCTCCTTCCGGGTGACAACTACCCC
>DAIOEN010000128.1:0-20798 GCA_036746235.1 Vulcanimicrobiota bacterium
TTTTAGCAAGCAGTATCTGTCCGAGAGTATTATTGATTTTATGTGCTCCCGTGTGGTTCAGATCCTCTCTTTTCAGGTAAATCTTTCCTTCTCCCAGTAATGTGCTTGAAGTTTCAGCAAAATACAGAGGCGTTGGACGGCCGCTGTAATTTTGGTACAAATCTGTCAGTTCTTCCCGGAAAGTGGGATCGGATTTACAATTTTCATATGCTTCTGACAGTTCCTCCAGAGGAGCCATCAGAGAATCAGGAACAAACCTCCCTCCGTAGGAACCAAAATACCATTTTTTTGTGTCTTTCATGTTATGCCACTCCTTCTTTTTAAAATATTAATTTAGAGATACTGAGATGAGCTTTAACGAAAACATCCGGGTATTCTCCGTCTTATTGTGCTGTATAACGAAACAATCAGACATGAGATGACTTAGAGGAATTTATGAAAAATAAAAAGATCAGACTTTCTAAAAAGTCTGATCTTTTTATAACCAGAACTGCTTTAGCTCGTCTCTGCTCGTCTCTTCTATTAAATTTCTCGACTAAATTTCTCGACTAAATTTCTCGACTCAACTCTATGTCAACGACCATGACCGGGTGTTTACAACGAAGAATGAGAACTTATCCTATCTTCACCCTTCACCCTTCACGATTCTCGTAAAAATATCTAATCTTTACCGCTTTTTATAACACCATGTTTTGTGTGTATTTCCGATTTACCGCGGATTTTTATCGCAGACGTATATTCTGTGAACTGGAATAACATGACTTCGCCGTTATCCAGTTTTTCTGTATGATGAAACTTCGTATCTTTGCCGCGGGTGAGGCCTATAATATTGACACCGTCCTCTAAAGCCCTGACTGCTACATAATCATTGCCACTGTCTACATTACTATCGGTATGTGACATATTATATCCTTTCACTAATTACATTCTGTAATGAAAATTGATTTCATAATTATAATAGCATTTATATTTGCTGTCAAGAAGATTGCCTTTTTAAAAAAACTATCAAAAATTTTGACCCTCTTTTTAAAATCATCTGTTAGAATAAAATTGAAAGGAGTTGAGCCTATGGATACAGTAAAACGTATCGCGGCACCTGATGAAAAAAAAGATTTCCGGGGAGAAGTTATTTCTATTCTCTCTCCCGGCACTGTCCTTAAAGAAAGATATAAAGTTTCCTATTTCACGGCAGGCGGTATGAGTATAATATACAGTGCCACAGACATAGATACAGGGCTTGACTGTATCATAAAAGAAATAATTGCTTCACAGGAAGAGGAAAATTTTTATATTAACTCTTTTTTCAGGGAAAAAGAATTGCTTTCAAAACTCTATCATCCCGGTATAGTCAATCTGCTGGATTTTTTTCAGGAACATAACAGTTTTTATCTCGTCCTGGAGTACGTTGACGGTATTCCTTCAGATGAATTTATAGAGAAAAACCATAAATCCCGCAGGATACCGATCAATAAGATTTTATACTGGTCTTTACAGCTCTGTGATATACTGGCTTATCTGCATAGCATGTCACCTCCTGTTATTTACCGCGATTTAAAGCCTGAAAATATTCTCATTGACGGAAAAGAAAGAATAAAACTTATTGATTTTGGCATAGCAAGAACCTACAAGGAAGGAAAGACAAAAGACACGGAAACTATCGGTTCTCCCGGCTTTGCCTCTCCCGAACAGTACGGGAAAAGCCAGACCGATTGCAGAAGTGATATTTACAGCCTCGGAGTCTTTCTTCATTATTTGTTTACAGGTCTTGACCCCAGAGAAAAGGAAAAAGCCTTTATTTTTGAAGAGATAAATAATGTTCCTTCGGAATTGAAATCTGTTGTGACGAAAACTCTGGAAAAGAACCCTGGCGATAGATTTCAGTCTGTAACAGAACTTAAAAGAGCTTTAGAGAAAATTGCCGCAGAGTATCCCTGTGGTAAAGAAATATGTAATAAGGAAATTTCAGAATATGAGGTGACGAAATCTCCCGGCTATAAAAGAAGAACTTTTCTTTACATCTTCCTGGATATTCTTATTATTGGCATCATAAGTTATTTCATGCTCCCCTGGTCGGCAGGCATTCATGATACTATGTGCGGCCCTCTTATGTACCGGCAATGGGAATGGAACTGCAGGCACAATATTCAGACCGTGGCAGAATCTCTTGAGAAATATAAAGAGAAAAACGGTAAATATCCTTCTGACCTGAATTCTCTGGAAGATAATTACATAAAGAATCTTCCTCTCTGTCCTCACAGCAACAGAGGTTACGGTTATATCTGTTCACAGAAAGCAGATACTTTTACCCTTTACTGTTCCGTTCCCGGGAGCCATCCCGATACATTTTCACGAGGTGCCACGGAAAATCTGGAAAAAGCTAAAAAAGAATGTTATCCCCAGTACTCGCCGTCGAGCGGAATTATAAGTAACTGGGAAAATATGTAAGGAGGTATGTTGTTATGAAATATGTACTGGCATTTATATTAGTTCTATCATCTCCGGCCTTTGCCTGAATGCCCTCTCCCGGTGAGAGGTTCTCTCACGCTTTCCCTTTTATATTTCCATGGGCAATATTGCTGGCTATATATGTTATATGGGAAATCATTACTCTCTATCATATAAAAAATCATGTGTCTCCTGTGGAAAGTGAAGCTATAATTTCACGATTGGATGCAGTAAAAAGCTCTTTTTATAAAGTCGTAAAAATATTATTTATTGTCATTGCCGGTCTTGCCTTACTGGCATTTACGTTTACTTCTCCTTTCTTAGCTATTCCCGTATTTATTTTTCTTATTGTTATAGTAAAGTCTGTGAAAAAGGATTTGACCATATGGTCTCTTATAAAAATATTTGCCAAAATTTTCTTATATTTTCTCTGTTCCACACCTTTTCTTGTTATTCTGGGAAATCTATTTCCTTTTGCTCTGGTTCTACTGTTCGGCACAATAGTTTTTATAAAAGCTATTATATTTATATTTAAAATGCCTTCAATATCTTTTTATTCCCTGAAGGGAAGATATATTATTATGCATATTATTATACTTGTTCTTATGGCAGTGAGTTATCATATGTCTGTTTATTATATTGCAGGATAATTTAAGAATTCAATAACCATTAGATACAAAAAGGAGATAAATGTAATGAAAAAAACTACTAATTACCTGGCCTGGAACGGTCTTATTATAGGGCTATTAACAATTGTGTCCCCATTTTTTATATTTTTGTTGACAATTATATTACGATGCATTGTAGGATATTCTTCAAATCTGGAAGTAAAAAGATATATTTCAGATCTGTACCCTTTCCTTTCATTTTTTATGCCGCTGGTGCCTTTATTCGGTTTGATTCTTTCTATAAAAGGAAAAAATAAAGCCAGAGAAGATGAAAATATTTCCTTCAATCCAGCCGGACTGGCTACAGGATGTAATATATTTTTTCTTGTAGCTATAATATTATTTAGTTTTATGTTTTTTGTTTCCCTTTCGAAAGAAAAATATGCAGGAAGTCTTGTATGTTGTGAGTCAAATCTGAATAATATAGGTAAAGCTCTGGAACTATACGGTACGGATAATGAAGGATATTATCCTCCTGATCTTTCCTATCTTACTAAAAACTCTAAATATATGAAAACTATTCCTTTGTGTTCTGCTAATTATACGGGTTATGAATATATATGTTCCACAGAAGGTCATAATTTCACCCTTTTCTGTAAAGAACCGAATGCCCATATGAATGCAGGAACACAGGAAGGTTCATGGCCACAGTATAGTCCGTCTGAAGGTGTTGTAACGAAATTTATCAGGAATAATAATATAAAATAGGAATTACTTTACTTATTAGAATTTAATTAGAGTAAAAAGTGAAAAGAATAGGACATCACTCACTATTCACTACTTTCACTATTTAAAGGAGGGTATTAAAAAGTGTTTTTAGAAACGGGAACAGTACTTAATAATATTTACAGAGTAGTAAGACTTCTGGGAAAAGGATCTATGGGAAATGTGTACCTTGTGGAAAGAATTGAAGATGATAAACAATTTGTCGTTAAAGAACTGGTTTTTTCAAAAGAAGCCAATCTTGATGTGGAACATGGAAGGGAGATTTTTTTTAGAGAAGCTGAATTTATGGTGAAGTTCAATCATCGGGGACTTCCGAAGATGTACGGTGTTTTCAGTCAAAATGGCAGAGAATACCTGACAATGGACTATATAGAGGGAAAAACTCTGGAGGAAATTATTAATTCATTGAAAGACCCCTTAACAGAGAAACAGGCAATAACATTGACCGTGAAAATTGCTGAAATACTGGATTATCTCCATAATGCTTTTCATGCACCTGTCATATACAGAGATCTCAAACCGTCAAATATTATAATAACACCGCAGGGGGAGCCGAAACTTGTAGATTTCGGTATAGCCCGTTATTACAATCCTGATAAAGGCACAGATACTTTTAAGTATGGGTCACCGGGATATGCGGCGCCGGAACAATATAAAGGGCGAGGGCAGACAACTCCGGTATCTGATATATATGGTCTCGGTGTTATTTTATATCAAATGCTTACGAATTACGATCCGACACTGAAACTGTTTCAATTTCCACCTTTGAGAAGTTTGAACCCGTCAGTATCAAATGAGGTCGAAGCCATAGTAAAACGTGCGATAGACCTTGATCCTATGAAACGATATATAAGTATGAAGGAGTTTAAAGAAATACTTGAAAAGCACGGTAAGCCTTATGGAAAATATATAAAAGAGAAAGAAAATAAAAAATCAAATAATTTTTCTACGGCAGGAATAATGTTAGCTGTGCTGTCAATATTTTCTCCATATATTATCAGTATGATAATAAGTATGTCAGACGGGGTAATAAAGAATTTCAGCCCTGATATAAGGATTTTTTTGAGAAATTTGTTCTTTATGGTTCCTTTAATTATGGTCTTATTACCTGTGACAGGTTTGATTCTCAGTATAGTTGGCTCAAGAAGAGCAAAAGAAGGCGAAAGAGATGGACTTGCTCCAACAGCTATAGGGTGCAATTTTATGGCCATGATAGTTATGGTTTTACTCTGTCTGATATTTGTACCGGGCTCTCTTAAAGTCAGAGCTATGACACGTCTTGCAAATTGTGAATCAAATATAAAAAATATGGCTACGGCACTGGAACTTTATGCAGAAGATAACAAAGGTCATTATCCCCCTGCTCTTTCATATCTTACCGATAAAAAAAGCGGTAAACCATATAAAATACCTGAGTGCCCGTCATGTTTTACAGGATATGAATATGTTTGCAACTCTTCTCATAATAACTTTACCCTGTGGTGTAAACTTAATAATGCTCATATAGTAGCAACAGGCAAGGAAGGTTCGTGGCCTCAGTACAATCCGGCACAGGGACTAATATTACCCTGATGACATATTTTGATATATAAAAAGAAAAAATAGTTTTCTAACGTATTTTAATTGCCAGGAGCTATTTTTTATTTTAGCTTACCGGATAAATAAAGTGATTTTTATCTGAAAATTTTTACATTGTAATTTTCTATTCCTGTGTTAAAATTGAAAATAAAATTATGCAAAATAAGGAGTGTCACAGGTTGAAAGTTATAATAATAGATGACGATGAAGAATTATTGAATCTTCTGGACGAATATCTTTCAAACAAGGGACTGGAAATATGTAAGGTAAATTCAGGTGTGAAAGCCCTGGAAATGCTTGAAAAAGAACATTTTGACATGGCCATTCTGGATATAATGATGCCCGGAATGGATGGCCTTGAGGTTCTGAGGCATATAAACTCCGATTTCAGCTATCTTCCTGTTATTATGCTGACAGCCATGGGGGGAGAATCTGACAGGGTTATAGGACTGGAACTCGGAGCGGATGATTATATAGCAAAACCTTTCAGTTCAAGAGAATTATTTGCAAGAATTAAAGCCATTGTGAGAAGACAGGAAAAAGTTTTAAAAAAGAATGATTCTGTACCTTCTGTTGCAATAAAAATTGATCTGGAAAAAAGAGAAGTCTTAAAACAGGGTAAAGAAGTAGAACTTTCATCTGTTGAATTCGATGTATTAAGTATTTTAGTGCAAAATAAAGGTATAGTGCTTTCAAGAGACCGTCTTATGGATCTTGCAAGGGGAAGAGATTTTATGGCTTTTGACCGTTCCATGGATGTCCATATAAGCCATCTAAGGCAAAAACTGGAAAATGACCCCAAAAATCCCACTCTTATAAAAACCGTGTGGGGAGTCGGATATATTTATACAGGAGGCTAGATTTCTGCTGAAAATAACAAAATTACATATTAAATTATATCTTTATTTTTTTTCTATTATTTCTATTATGGTCCTCCTCATCGGATTTATCTTTTTTTATACTATAGACAGACCTGATAAAATAGCCGGTGATATAAAACAGTTTTTTACAGGATTATTAATGCTGTCTGTTCTATTCTCCATAGGGGCCTATCCCCTTGCCATATATCTCACAAAACCTCTGGAAAAGCTTACGAGAAAAACTGTAGAATTTTCCCTTGAAACATGCACGAATATACAGAAAGATGATATAAATAAAGACGAAGGTGACGAGATTTCAAAATTGAACAGAGCTTTTTCATATATGGAAGACGAGCTTCGTGCCATGCTTGAAGCAAAGAAAGAGCTGATTTTATATGTTGCCCATGAACTGGGCACACCTCTTAGCAGAATAAATGTTGCAGTAGAGATTATTGAAGAACAGCTTGAAGAGGGAAAAAATCCGTCTATAAAAACAGTGCAGGATATTTCCAGAAATATTAAAGAAATGTCTGTTTTACTCAAGGAATTGCTGGATTTATCCCGTATGGATACTAAAGATTATAAGCTGGATATTAAACCTTCCGATGTAGAAAAAATTCTGGATGAAGTAATAGAGACTTTTAAACTTATGACAGACAGAGAAAATATCTCTATAAACATCAGGAAAGAAGGACATTTACACGATGTATCTGTAGATTCTGAGAAGATATCCAGAGTTTTTTATAATATCCTTTCCAATGCAATCAAATATTCCCCCCGTGACAGTGAAATTGACATAATTTTGAAAAGAGAAGGTGAAAGCTTCTCTGTGTCTGTAAAAGATAAAGGCCAGGGTATTTTAAAAGAAAATAGAGAAAAGATTTTTGAACCTTTTTTCAGGGAAGATCCATCCAGAAACAGGAAAACAGGAGGCACAGGTCTGGGCCTTGCTATTACCCGTACAATCATAACACTTCACGGTGGTAAAATATGGGTCGAAAATCCCGGCCAGCCAGGAGCAATTATAACATTTAAGATTTAAATATTTATTAGTTTAAGATGAGTTTATGTTATAATATAAGATGAGGTGATTGCAATGGGACTTTTGAAAAGGAAAGATGATCAACTATTTACATATAGAGATTATATGACCTGGCCTGATGATGAAAGATGGGAGATTATAGAAGGAGAGGCATATGATATGAGTCCAGGGGCTGGAATACCACATCAAAGATATTTAAGACGATTGCTGACAGAATTTGAAGTGTATCTCAAAGGTAAGACCTGTGAAGTGTTTGATGCTCCATTAGATGTATTGTTATTGGAAGAAGGAGAAACAGTTGACACTGCAACAAATATAGTGCAACCAGATATTATGGTTATCTGTGATAGTAATAAATTTTTTGCAGATAAATGTTGTGTAGGTGCTCCTGATTTAGTTATAGAAATACTTTCACCATCAACAGCTTCTAAGGATATGAAGAAAAAACGATTATTATATGAGAGGTTCGGAGTAAAGGAATACTGGATAGTAGATCCTGTTCATAAGACTGTTATGGTGTTTAAACTGGGAGAAGATAAACTCTACGGAAAATCAATAATCTATTCATCTGAAGATAAAATTAAAGTTGGTATATTTGAAGATCTGGAAATAGATCTGTCTATGGTGTTTGCCGGCAGGTAAAACAAAAGAGGTATGGTGGGATGCAGTTCAGATCAATAAAAGGATTTTTTAAAAAAAACAGAATCATAAAGGAGTCTCCTGATTGTATTATTCCATGGTTAATGAAGGCAGAGTGGTTAGCCAATAATTTCAGAAGTGGAAAAATCATTGAAATGCCTTGATAAGGCCCTTGGACTTGATCCTGAGAATCCTTTCATATGGTCTTTTAAAGCAAAAGTAATTGAGTCTTATAATGAGAAAGAATCCCTTAAATGTTACGATAAGGCAATAAAACTTGATCCTGAAAATGGCCGATTCTGGAGAGATAAGGGGAGATTTTTATCTGATAAAGAGAAGTATGATGAAGCAATAAAATGTTATGAAAAATCCATAGAAATTCAGCCTGAAAATAGAGTTCAATGTATTTCTATCTTAAATGATACAGGGGGAATTTTATATTCCCCGGGCAAATATGAAGAAGCACTTAAATATTATAAAAGAGTTCTGGAACTTAATCCGGATGACGACATAGTCCTTGGGATCAGTGGTGATATCCTTGATTCTCTTGGAAAGTATGAGGAAGCCATAACATATTATGGTAGATATTTAAAATTAAATCCCAAAAGTTTATGGTACCGGTCATCAAAGGGAAAGGCCTGCTGGAAGGCAAAGAATTATGATGAAGCCCTGAAATGTTGTTATAAGGTAATGGAACTTGATTCGAAAAATGTGGATATGCTGGTTACTAAAGGAGTTATATTCTGCGAAGAGGGCAAATATGACGAAGCTATTAAATGTTACGATGAAGCACTGAAAATTGACCCTTCCAATAATACTGCAAAAAAGAAAAAAGAAGAGGCAATAAAAGCAAAAGAGAAAAAATAATGAAATAGAAATTAATAAGAAGAAGCCAGTTTTCTTATGGCTTCTTCTTACTTTGAGAATAAATTCTATTCTGATTCCATTGTTACCCATCTGTTACTCGTATTTTAACCTCCCTGATTTTATATTTAGATTAACCCTAAAAAATATAATACAGAGGAGGCATATATTATGCAGAGTTATAACAAAATTATTCTTGTGGGGAGACTTACAAGAGATCCTGAAATCAAATATGTAATGGGAGGTATTCCTGTAAGTAATTATGTTCTTGCCGTAAAAAGACCTTATAAGAATTCCGAAGGTACATTGGAGACAGATTTTCTGAGAGTAGCCTGCTGGAGGAAACTGGCAGAATTTTCAAAGAAATATCTTACGAAAGGCCAGCTTGTCCTTGTAGAAGGTGCTGTTCAGGAAGAGAGATATGAAAAAGACGGTCAGACCCGGTATTCTACAAAGATAAAAGCAGATCATATCGAATTTATGAGCCCTAAAGAGAATGGGGCTACTTTTGCACCTGATAATGTGAGTGAAGAATTTGTTAAAGCCTATGATACAGGCGATTTAAATCTTGAGGAAATACCTTTCTAATTATCACTTTAAATTTATAAGGCAACAGGCACAATTTACCTGTTGCCTTATGTTTTTTACATGGAGAACTTTATAAAAATCTTGCATTACTCCTGATTTTTTATTATAATTATTATCTACTATTTTAATGATATCAATTCGTAAATAATCCTCGCGTCACGCGTCACGCGTCACGCGTCACGAAATAAAAAATCTAGGAGGGACACATATGGAGTTTCAGTGTATCGGAAAATCTGTTCTCAGAACAGATGCCTATGACAAGGTTACAGGTAGAGCCAGGTTTACCGCAGATATAAAGCTTCCGGGGATGCTTTATGCAAAAATACTCCGTGGAGAACATGGCCATGCTAAAATCATATCAATAGATACGTCAGAAGCGGAAGCCATGCCGGGAGTAAGAAAGGTTGTCACAGGCCAGGGATGTAATATACTATTCGGCGCCTGTATAAAGGATCAGCCCCCACTTGCAACTGATAAGGTGAGACATGCCGGTGAAGGTGTGGCCGCAGTTATAGCAGAAACAGAAAAAGAGGCTGAAGAAGCCGTAAAAAAAATAAAAGTTGTCTATGAACCATTGCCATATGTGACAGACCCTCTGGAAGCAGTGGCAGAAGGTGCTCCTATCGTTCATGAAAGAAACCATGAATACGAAAGAGTTCCCGGTTTCCCTCCTGTAAAAGGAACAAATATATTTCATCATTATAAACTCAGAAAAGGTGATACGGAAAAAGGTTTTAAAGAATCGGAGGTAATAGTTGAAGAAGATTTTTATTATCCTCTTATAAGTCATGTACAGATGGAACCACATGCCTGTATTTCCTGGTGGGACTCTCCGAACAGTATCCATATGTGGGCAAGCACACAGGCCCCTTTCCTGGTAAGAGAAATAGTATCTCATATGTTCCATATACCTATGGCAAATATACAGGTAGAAGCTCCATATCTCGGAGGCGGATTCGGCGGTAAATCCGATGTGGTTATAGAACCAATGTGTGCCTATATATCCAGTTTCGTTCCCGGATATCCTGTGAAACTCGTTCTTACAAGAAAAGAAGCTTTTACAAGTTCTCTCGTAGGAAGAGGAATGAGAGGTAAAATCAAAATAGGTGCTAAAAAAGACGGGAAACTTGTCGCTATTGAAGCTTCTCATTATTATGCAGACGGTGCCTATGGTGATACGGGATGCAATGTAGTTACTGCCGCAGGTTTTGTTGCTACAGGGCCCTATGAATATGAACATTGTAAAATTGACACATACGGTGTTTATACAAACACTCCTCCTGTCGGTGCTTACCGCGGTTACGGTCATCCTGAAGCACATTTTATGACAGAAAGAACCATGAATATCCTTGCAGAAAAGCTCGGTATGACTCATCAGGAACTCATGAGAAAGAATTTCCTCTGTGACGGTAAAGAAAATGCTCTCGGACAGATTATAAGACCCGGTAACGGAGACCTCTATAAGTGTCTTCAAGAAGTCGAACATGCTCTTTATGAAAAATCTCTTCCGAAAGAAGATGAAGATTTTGTCTATGGCCGGGGAATAGCTTCTTTTATGAAAACTCCTATGATGGTTCCAAATGCTTCTTCCGGCGCTATTCTCCGAATGTGTGAAGACGGTTCGTTTAATATAAGCATAAGCGGTATTGAAATGGGCCAGGGCTGTCAGACGGTTCTTACTCAGATTGCAGCGGAAACCCTTAAGGTTCCAGTAGAGAAGATACATCTTTCCAAATATGTGGATACACAGCATTCCCCATATGACTGGCAGACAGTCGGTTCTATAACTACATATCGTTCGGGAAATGCCATAATTCAGGCCTGCAACAGGGCTATTGAGAAAATGCTGCAGAGCGTTTCTTTAATATACCACAGACCTGTAGAGGATCTTAAATATGAAGGAGAATTTATTACTTCCAGAAGTGATTTGAACTTGAAATTTGAGACGAAAAAACTCGCCCAGTCCTATCTTGCTCCTGACGGACACGGTGTGGGAGAACAGATTACTTCTACCGGTTCTCATCTTATAAGAAATGTTCAATTCCCTGATGCCACTACAGGAAGAGGCAATTGTGCCGGTTCCTGGACCTATGCCTGTGAAGGAGCAGAGGTGAGGATAAATAAAAAGACAGGTAATATAGATGTTCTCCATCTGGCTATTGCCATAGATCTGGGGAAGGCTCTTAATCCCGGCCTCGCACGGATTCAGATGTTAGGCGGTATGATGATGGGATACGGTGCTGCCCTTACGGAAGAACTTCTCTTTGATGATAAAGGGAGGATTAAAAATGCAAATCTCAATCAGTATAAGATACCGAAATTATCCCATATGCCGGAGAAATTTACTGTGAAATTTGTAGAAACACCTGACGAAGGAGGCCCTTACGGCGCGAGATGTATTGCAGAACATCCCATTATAGGTATACCTCCTGCAGTATTGAATGCAATTAAAAATGCCACAGGAGTAGATTTATTTGAAATTCCTGTAAAACCGAAGGTTTTATTGGAAAAAATGGGAGGGAATAAATAATGACTACTATAAGTTTAAAAGTAAACGGTAAAGATTATAAGGTTCATGTTGATGATAAGACCATGTTACTTGATATTTTACGGGAAAAACTGAACCTGACAGGTGCTAAAAACGGCTGCGGCCAGGGCGCATGCGGCACATGCACCGTAGTAATGGATGGTGAAGCAGTAAGGAGCTGTATCGTCAAAGCTGTTAAAGCAGACGGTAAAGAAATTATCACTATTGAAGGTCTGACAGACGGTGTAACTCTTCATCCCATACAGGATGCTTTTATTAAAGCAGGAGCAGTCCAGTGCGGTTTCTGCACTCCCGGCTATATAATGAGTCTTTATGCTCTTTTTAAGAAGAATTCTGACGCTCCCGATGAAGAAATAAAGAAAATACTGGAAAAACATCTCTGCAGGTGTACAGGTTATGAAACTATCTGGGAAGCAGCAAAACTGGCTCAGAAGATGATGAAGGCGTAATGGGTAATGCGTAATGGGTAATGCGTAAAAAAGTTAATTGCTCTCGCATCACGCATCACGCATTATGCATCACGATTTTATGGAGGTATAGTAAAAAATGCGTGATCGAAGGGTTGTAAATATAGCAAATATTTTAGTGAATCATTCTGCAAGGGTTAAACCCGGAGAAGAAGTCGTTCTTACTGCGGGGCCTGAAAGTTTTCCTCTTTTAGAGGAAACGTACCTCAAGGTTATTGAAGCTGGAGGATGTCCTCTGGTAAGACTTGATTCCCTCCGTTTGATGGAAATACTCTTTCAGCATGGAAACGAAGAACAGGTAACCTTTGTTTCCAGAACAGAACTTTATGAAGCAGAACATACAGATGCAAGGATATATATATACGGACATAAAAACACGAAAACCCTTGCCAATATTTCTCCTGCAAGACAGAGGATGAGACGTCAGGCACAGCAACCTGTAAGGGATATTCATATGAAGAAAGACAGGTGGTCTCTTACAATATTTCCTACTGATTCCTTTGCCCAGGATGCAGGCATGTCTTTATGTGATTTTGAAGATTATGTTTACAGCGCCTGTTTTGCAGATGAAGAAGATCCTCTGGGAGAATGGAATAAACTTTACAGAAGACAGGAAGAACTTATAAAATCTATAGGTAAAGTAGGAGAAGTAAGAATTGTGGCACCTGATACCGATCTGCGTATGTCCATAGAAGGCAGAACCTTTCATAACTGTTACGGTATTCGTAATATGCCATGTGGAGAGGTTTACAGTGCCCCTGTAGAAGAAACAGTGGAAGGACATATTTATTTCCCTCTGAGAAATGATTATCTTGACAGGGAAATGAGAGGCATTAGATTATGGTTTGAAAGAGGCAGGGTAGTTAAAGCAACTGCAGAAAAAGGGGAAGATTTTCTCCTGGAGATCTTAAAATCAGACAGAGGGGCATCTTATATCGGAGAACTTGGGTTCGGCACAAATTATAAGATAAAAAGATTTATTCATAATATACTCTTTGATGAAAAACTCGGAGGAAGTATTCATCTTGCCCTGGGCGATTCCTATCCAGAAGTGGGCGGATTGAATAAATCATGTATCCATATGGATTTAATACTTGATTTGAGAAAAGACGGTTATGTCACATTCGACGGAAATATGTTCCTGGAACATGGAGATATTACAAATTTTAATTATTAAGGAGTAATGAGTGAAAAGTGAAAAGTGAAAAGTGAGTGGAAATCTGATCACTGGTTACTGATAACTGATCACCGAAACATTATGTCAAATTTTTGTCCTGATTGCGGGTGTGAAAACAGAGATACATCGAAATTCTGTTCTGAATGCGGTAATAAACTTGCCGGAAAATTTATAAAAGAAAATCTTAAACCCGGTATTCTTCTGGATAGAAGATATGAAATATTATCTCTTATAAAATCCGGCGGCATGGGCTCTGTTTATAAAGCAAGAGATGTAAGGCTGAAAAGAGACTGTGCTGTTAAAGAAATGTTCGGAGCATATGAAAAGCCTGAAGACCGGGAATATGCTCTTAAAAGATTTCAGGAAGAAGCTTTTATACTGGCAAATCTGTCCCATGTAAATCTCCCTGTTGTCATAGATTATTTCGCAGAACATGATCGTTATTATCTTGTCATGGAGTTTATATACGGAAGTGATCTTGAAGAATTATTAAAGAGAGAAGGTAATCCCGGGCTGCCGGAAAGAAGAGTTGTTAAATATGCCATAGAGGTTCTGGATGTTCTGGATTATCTCCATAATCAAAATCCGCCTATAATTTATCGTGATATAAAACCTTCCAATATAATGATCTGTACCTCCGATGACAGAACTGTCCTTATAGATTTCGGTATAGCAAGAACCATGCAGGTTGAAAGTAAAACTCAGAAGACATCTATAGGAACTCCCAGCTATATTGCTCCTGAACAATGGGCAGGTAAAGCCGGGCCGGGAAGTGATATATATTCACTCGGAATTACCATGTATCATTTACTTACAGGACTCCTTCCCGAGCCATATGATGTCGCCCCTATTTCTTCCATTATAAATAATTGCTCTGAAGAACTTGAGAAAATTATAATAAAGGCAATAGAAAAGAAACCTTCATCAAGATTTACTACAGCCGGAGAAATGAAAGAATCTCTTGAGAATTACAGGTATAATCCAGGAATAGTTATACCGGATGAGCCTCAGGAAGGAGAAAAATGTAACAGATGTAAAAAACTGTTTCATCCCAGTGATATGACTGTTAAAGATAATGTTATGTACTGTATAGACTGTATTTCTCACCTGGACGGTACGCCATCTGTGCCTACTGTTATGATGAAAGATATGCCTGTTCGGTCCATAATACATCCAAAAGATAATTCGGAAATGATTTTTATTCCTGAAGGTTCTTTCAATATGGGAAGCAATACAAATATCGATGAGAAACCGGTTCATGAGGTTTTTCTTGATGATTATTATATAGATAAATATCCTGTCACCTATGAACGGTATAAAAGGTTTGTTCAGGAAACCGGTTATTCAGGGGAAGGTAACTGGATGAAATATTACTCACCTGATAAAGCAAATTATCCTGTTGTGGAAGTGAGCTGGAATGATGCTAAAGCTTATGCTAAATGGGCAGGGAAGAGTCTTCCCACTGAAGCGGAATGGGAAAAAGCAGCCAGAGGTACCGAACAGAGGGAATATCCCTGGGGTGATAGATGGGATGCCAATAAATGTAATAATAAAAAAATGAATAAGCCAGACCTTGTAAGCAAAATGATAATAATGATGGCAAACCGGGGAACTGTACCCGTGGGAAGTTTCCCTGACGGAAGAAGTCCCTGTGGTGTTATGGATATGGCAGGGAATATAAACGAATGGTGTTCTGACTGGTATGATAATAAATATTATAAAGTAAGTGTCAGAGAAAATCCTTCCGGTCCTGCTTCCGGCAGCTGGAAGGTAATAAGAGGCGGCGCATGGTGTGATGCAGATCAGAATATGTTCCGCAGTTGCGCAAGATATGGCGATCATCCGAGTATAACAAAGGGCATAATAGGTTTTAGATGTGTCTATAAGCCTGCTGTGTGATCCATGCAGGGGCGTTTAATTAAACAACGCCCCTGCACATATTTTAATTCTTTACCTTCGGAGCCTTATATTCTTTCACAGGATCGACCTTTTCTGTATAAGGGCCGTTCCAATCTTTATAAAAAACTTCTTTTAATTCCGAATTCATGATCTTACTTTTTACTGCAACACTCAGGTTTCTGCAGTTATAAAAATAATTTTTCTCCCAGTTGCTTGTACCTATCCATGTGCTGTCAGAGTCGACTATCATATATTTACAGTGCTCTACTCTGGCAAATTCAATAAATCCTCCGCTCCATTCGGGAATATTGCTTATTTTAATCTCTATATTGGGCACAAGAGAAAGGCTCTTTATGAAATCTATGGCAGGTTTTTTATTGCTCCAGTTCGCCACAATCATTTTTACCTTTACTCCCCTTACTGCAGCACTCCTCAGTGCATTGTCAAGAACAGGGTAAAAGGTTTTATCTCTCCCTGCGGGGGAATAGTCCATAACCTGTATGCATACTTCTTCTTTTGCATTATTTATCATATCTGTTATGGCATCTTCATCCCACGACATGTCTTTATATATGAGACCTACGGGACTGAAAGCAGGATAAAGGGTGATTGTTTCATCTTTATACTGAAGAGAGAGTGTGTTTTTTGAATTCAACACATCCACTGTTTTCTCAAGTTCGGATAAATATTCACTCTTATCTTTTGCCTCACATATAAGCCAGTCCAGATTAAATATTTTCTCTACAGTCTGGCCGAATTTTTCATCCCTTATTCTTATACCTATTTCATGGATTTGATTTAATGCTTTCCAGTCGAAATTCTGACTGCCTAAAAATACGTCTTTCCCGTCGGAAATAAAATATTTGGCATGCATGACACCGTCTGTAAGTTTTATTAAAGGTATTATTCTTACGGAAATATTCGGCACCTTATTCAATTCGTCCAGTGTTTCCGGATAGGTTTCATAAAATTTGGAATCCGATATTATTCTTACCGTTACACCCCGTGTTGCAGCTTCTTTTATGGCATTTATTATATTCTCCAGAGGATGACCTTTTTCATTACATATATAAAAAACCTCTATATCAAGGGTCTTTTGCGCTTCCTTTATCATATCCAGCCATACATCCGGCGCGTTTCTTATAGATGGGGAATCCAGCATCGTTTCCAGAGGAATACTTTCCACCAGTTCTACCGGCTGAGAAAAACTTTTGTCCTGGCCGATTGCCATAAGGGGGAACATTAAAACAAAGAGAAAAGAGAGAAATAAGATTTTCTTCATAAAAAATTGCCTCCTGATTATAGTTAATAGTGAGTATATCCAATTCTTTTCACTGACCTAATAAATCATATAGCAAAGCTCTCTGGCAGTCAACTACTTTTAATTGAATTTTTATTTTTTATCATATATAATAATTCGGCGAAACATCTGACGTCAGTATAAGTAATATTTTTCGTAACAGGTAACGCGTGACGGGAGAAACACTATATGGTCATATTAAGCTCTATGTCCTCCGGGTTTTTATTCTTCTTTTTAAAGCAATACTCCGTAGCCCTGTTATTACTACTTGTATTTTCCGGGCTTGGAAGACTCGTATTAACTAAAATTAAGGTGAAATCTTCTTCCGTTTTTGAAGAATTATTTTTCTCTCTATCCGCCGGAATGGCTCTGACTGTTATTTATATTTCCTTCCTTGCCATCTCCGGTATTTTATATAAACCGTTACTTTTATTACTTTTAACCGGTTTAATAGGATTGAAATATATAAAGTTAACAAAGGAATATATATATATTGCCCTGTTGTTTATAATCTTTTTACCGTCAATGGTTTTGACTTTATATCCTCCTTTTTACTGGGATGATACAGGGTATCACCTTCCTCTTGCTCAGGCAATGGTCGAACAACACAGACTGGTTTTTGATAAATTTCTGATATATCCCGTATTCCCTTTAAACGGAGATATTTTGTTAATTTCAGGTTTATCCTTTGATCCTGTAACGGCACAGCTAATTCCATGGATATGTTTTTTTACCCTTTCCGCAGGCTGTTTTTCGGAAATAAAAAAGAGGTTCAGTTACGGGGCAGGTTTTATAGCTTCAAGCCTTTTTTGCTCAAACCAGATACTGACTTTTTTCTCTACTATCTGTTATATTGATACTATTGTCTGTCTTTTTATCACCTCTGCCGTAATCGCTTTATATAATTTTTTAAATGATAAAGATAAAAAATGGCTTTATATATCCGGAGTTTTTCTTGGCATATCTCTCGGAACGAAATATATTGCCATAATCTTCCTGGTAATTATAACCATACTGCTTGTTTTATTCAAAAAGCAGAAAGAATTATTAATATATATCCTTATAGTTTTAACATTCGGCTGTCCGTGGTATATAAGAAATTTTTATTATACGGGAAATCCTGTATGGCCTGTACTGGGAGGAGGAACTCTGTGGAACTCCGCTGATTATGCCAGACAGCTTTATGATTTAAAATACAGCGGCCCGGAAAAAACATGTGTTAATTTCCTGAAATTTCCTTTATATTTCAGTCAACGGTATTCCTATCACGGTAATGCCATTGTGTTAAATCCTGTCATATGGCCGGGATTAATCTTACTGCTTTATTATAAGGACCATTACGGTCTGTTTTTTTTATTTATTTCCATAACTTTTACTTTATGCTGGTTTATCACTACAAATCTTGTACGATACTATATTGTTAATATAGCTGTCATAACTATAGCTTCTTCTGCAGGGATAGTATTTTTTTTAGAAAAGCTCAAAAATAAACACATAAGAATTGTTCTCTCTCTGTTACTCATTTTTCTTAATCTGACTCTCTTTTATTCCTTTACGTGTAATATGTTATATTCCAGGGGTAAAGTGCCTGTTTCTTCCGAAGAAAGAGAAACTTTTTTACTGAACTCCTGGCCTTCTTACAGAACCACGAAGATTGCTTCTCAACTGGAAGGTAAAACGTACGGACTCTTCAGTGATAATATGGTATTTTACGGTAAAGGTAAACTCATAGGCTCTATTTACGGAGAGACACGATTTTCAGATGTGCTGGATCTCATGAATTCACCGGATTTATTATATAAACATCTGAGAAAGATGGATGTTAAGAATTTTCTGATTGTTAAACAGAGAATGGATCGTCTACATAAAATAAAGAATATGGAACTTTCCCGTATAAATTCAAGTCAGTATTTTGTTAAAATTTATGAAGATAATTATACTGTTCTGTACATGTTAAAAGATAGTAAATAAAATTGAAATTTTATTCACTATACTATATAATTATTTGACACACATATTATTCCGTCACGCATCATGAATTAAAGAAAGGCTGTGAATGATTTTGAGTATACTTCGTATGGCCCTGGGGCAGATAAATACTACGGCAGGAGATTTCAAAGGCAATCTAAAAAAGGTAACAGATTGCCTGAATATGGGGAGAGAAAATAATGTTGATATAGTAATCTTTCCAGAATTAACTACTACCGGTTATCCCCCTGAAGATCTCCTTTTGAAACCGAGCTTTATAGAGGCAAACCTGAATATGCTGAAACAGGTGATTTCATCGAGTAACGGCATAGGCTGTATTCTCGGATTTGTAGAAGGTGAGAAAGAACTTTATAATTCCGCTGCTTTCATATATGACGGCAGATTGCTCGGAACATGCCAGAAATTGCTTCTTCCCAATTACGGCGTTTTTGATGAAAAAAGATATTTTACGGCGGGAGATAAACATACCGTATTCGATACGGGACAGGTAAAACTGGGAGTCAATATCTGTGAAGACATATGGTTTGAAGATGTTACAAGGTTTCAATCCCTGAAAGGCGATGCGGAAATAATAATAAATATTTCTTCTTCACCCTATCACAGGTCTAAATGGAAAATCAGGCAGGACCTTATATCTATGAGAGCAACAGATAACAATGTAATTATTGTTTATGTCAATCAGGTAGGAGGTCAGGATGAACTTGTTTTTGACGGACAGAGCCTTGTTATGGGGCCAAATGGCGAAATTATTGCAGTAGGAAAACAGTTTGAAGAGGATTTTGTCATATTCGATATAGATACGGTAAAACTCAGGCATAACAGACTCAATAACAGCCAGTTCCAGAAAAGAAAAGCTCTCTTTCAGGCAACCGAAAAACTCCGTCTTGTAAAACTGGAAGAATGGTATGAAAAACCTGATAAAAAGGTCATACCTTTCAGAGAAATAAAGCCTTTAGAGGATGAAGAAGAAATATATTCAGCTCTTGTTCTGGGACTTCGGGATTATGTGAGAAAAAATGGCTTCAAGAAAGTTGTCCTTGGTTTGAGCGGAGGCATAGATTCTGCCCTTTCTGCAGCCATTGCAGTCGATGCACTGGGAAAAGAACATGTAACAGGTGTTGCCATGCCTTCCATGTATTCTTCAGAGGGAAGTGTTACAGATGCCAGAAAACTTGCAGAAAATTTCGATATAGAATTTATGATAGTACCTGTGACAGATGTATTTAACAGCTACGAAAAAACTTTTGCTGATCTCTTCAAAGGTCTTCCTTCCGATGTGACTGAAGAAAATCTTCAGGCGAGAATAAGGGGAAATATACTTATGGCACTGTCCAATAAGTTTAATTCCCTCGTTCTTGCCACAGGAAATAAAAGTGAAATAAGTGTCGGATACTGTACTCTTTACGGCGATATGGTAGGAGGCTTTTCGGTCATAAAAGACCTTCCGAAAGAACTTGTTTATAAACTGTCCCGTTATAAAAATACTGTAGTAGGCTTCAGTGTTATTCCTGAAAATACTATAGATAAACCTCCTTCTGCAGAACTGCGTCCTGATCAGAAGGACGAAGACAGTCTCCCTCCTTACTCTGTTCTGGATCCAATACTGGAAGCCTATGTGGAAGAAAATAAAAGTATTAAGGATATAGTGAATATGGGATATAAAGAAGAAGTAGTAAGAGATGTTATGCACCTTGTTGACAGGAGTGAATTTAAAAGACGTCAGGGAGCGCCGGGGATAAAGATAACTCCAAGGGCTTTCGGCAAAGACAGAAGAATGCCCATAACGAACGGCTACAGAGGCTGAGAAAACTAAAGGGGGGCTGATTAACAGCCCCCTATGTTTTACAGTAAAACGCTTTTAATTAATTAAAATAATTACGCAATACCTTTTTTTTCTTTGTTAATTTTTAGTTACCAGTAGGTGCTGCTTCACCGGTAGGTGCTGCTTCACCGGTAGGTGCTACTTCGCCAGTAGGTGCTACTTCGCCAGTAGGTGCTACTTCGCCAG
>DAIOEN010000129.1:0-20763 GCA_036746235.1 Vulcanimicrobiota bacterium
TCTATATAAAAAACTAATTTTTCTTCTCCAGAGCCTGCCAGGCAGAAGCTTTTTATGGATACTTTTTTATCTGTTACCGTACTTAGAGCCTGTCCGAAAAGTAATATTTTTTTCACATCCTTTCCACTGCCAGGTTCTGGAGAAAAATATATACCGTATTAACAGCCAGTTGTAAATTAAACAGAGGCAAGATAGTAAATGTCTGTAAAAATAGATTTTCTTTCAGGAGGATTATAGATTTTTCGGAAGGGCCTGGTAGTGGAAAGGTATGGAGCGACTTTTCGGATAGGCTCTTAGTGCTTATACTGTAACTATGATGTAGTTTTTCTGACAGCTCCTAACTATAACGGGATTATGTTACTACGTTAAGAGGTCTTCCTTCCAGAAAAGAAATAATATTTTTTAGACATATATCTTTGAGTCTTTCCATTGCTTCTTCCGTGTAAAATGCTGTATGAGGTGTGAGAAGTATATTCTCAATGTTGAATAATTCACTGTCTTTCGGAAGCGGTTCTTTCTCGAATACATCAAATGCTGCACCTTTAATTCTCTTTTCTTTCAGTGCTGCTATAAGATCTCCTTCGTTTACAACAGGCCCTCTTGCACAGTTAATCAGGATAGCTTCTTTTTTCATTAAATTAAATTTTTCTCTGTCAATCATGTGTCTTGTTTCTTTGTTGAGTGGAAGATTCAGTGTTATTATATCGGATTTTTTTAAAAGTGACTCCAGGGAGTAAGTGCTTATATGCCTGTATTTTTCAGGGGTTTTTGTATTAATCATAACTTTCATGCCGAAAGTTTTTGCGATTTTTTCCACTCTTTTTCCAGTGTTCCCATAGCCTATTATACCCAGTGTTTTTCCCTTTAATTCCATTACCGGCTTAAGATCTGTCCACCAGAGACCTTTTCTCATTTCTCTATCCATATAATTTAATTTTTTTGTCAGAGTCAGGATCATGGCAAAAATATGTTCTGCCACTGCATCGGAGGAATAATCGGGAACATTGCAGACTGTTATGCCATGTTTTTTTGCCATTTTTATATCAATAAATTCATAGCCTGTGGCATAAACGGATATTAATTTTAACTTCTTTAGATCCGGTATCAGTTCATTGTAAAATGTTTTATCCACTATGATTACTTTAGAATCCTTAAGTAGTTCTGAAAACTCATGGGCCGGTAAATTTTTCGGATAATATATAATATTACCGAGAGTCTTTAATTTTTTTATATGGTTTTCATTAAATTTTATTATTTCTTCTATTGCTATTTCCATATCTTTGCCCTTTACTTTTTATAGAGGCTCATAACTCTGTCAACATAATTTATGGTTTCTTCATATGGAGGAATACCTTTATATTTTTCGACAGTTCTGGGGCCTGCATTGTATGCTGCCAGGGCAAGTTTATAGTTGCCGTTAAATTTATTCAGCAACATTCTGAGGTATTTTGTGCCTCCTGCTATATTCTGTCTCGGATCAAAAGAATCTTTTACGCCGAGCATTTTTGCAGTATCAGGCATTAACTGCATGAGTCCCTTTGCACCTGCAGGTGATACTGCATCTTTATCCCATGCCGATTCTGTTTCGATTACCGCATTGACAAATTTTACAGGAAGTTTATATTTACTTGCATAAAAAGCTATAATTTCATCATAATCATCTATTTTAGAAGTACCTGTGCCAAGACCGAGTTCATCCAGTCCTCCTTCGCATCCCGTAAGGATTAATAGAAATAAAATAATAGATATTCTGTAAATTCGCAACAAAACATTTCCTCCTTAAAAAAATAAGCAATATTATAAAAAGAACTGCAACTTATATGCCATTTCCAGGAAAAGACTTCCCTTACAAAGATTAAATATTCTGTATAATTTAAAAATTCCCTTTTCTCTAAGTACCGTAACAGGTAAAAGGGTACCCATAAAAAGCTTCTGCCTGGCAGGCTCTTACGAAGAAAAATAATTTGCCTTATATAATTTGTTTTACAGACAATAAATTATTTAAATAATTTATGTAAAAATCAAGGAATTATCGAAAAAATGTAAAATATATATGGTTACTTGATTTATTGTATAATTTTATATTGAAGTTATTGTATTTGATTGTGGCAATATTTAGTCCTCCCGTGACGTGTTACGCGTCACGCGTTACGATATTTGTATTCTGAGGTGAACCGGTGGTTTGTTCTAAGTGTGGTTTAAATAATAGAGATGGTGCCAATTTCTGTGACGGATGCGGTAAAGCTCTTGCCGGCGGAACGACAGATGAAGTCAAAGGTCTTGCTCTGGTTGAAGGAAGCACCCTTAAGGGCCGTTACATAATAAAAAACCTTATTAAAGTTGGCGGTATGGGTGCTGTTTATAAAGCAGAAGATAACGTTACCGGGAGAATCTGTGCCGCAAAAGAACTATGGACTTACTGGGCTACATCGGATCAGGAGAAAGAATATCTGATAAGAAAATTCGAAAGTGAAGCAGATTTGCTTCATAAACTCGATCATATAAGCCTTCCCGGTGTTATGGATTATTTTATTTCCAATGAACGTTATTATATTCTTATGGATTTTATAGAAGGATCTGATCTGGATACTATCATACAGGAACAGGGAAACCCGGGATTACCTCAGGAAGATGTTGTAAAATGGGCAATTCAGGTTGCTGAAGTCCTTGAGTATCTTCATAACTGTGATCCTCCTATAATTTACAGGGATTTGAAACCGGCAAATATTATGATCAGAAATTCTGATAACAGAATAGTTCTCATTGATTTTGGTATTGCCTGTGCTCTTCAGGACGGTTCGGGAGGAAGTCCCAGGACTATGATAGGAACTATGGGGTATATGTCGCCGGAACAATTTATAGGTAAGGTTGCTCCTACAAGTGATATATTCTCCCTGGGGGCTACCCTTTATTATCTTTTAACAGGTACGACTCAGGAACTTTTTAATTATAAACCCATGAATAATATAGTTCCTGGAATCAGCGAATCCATTGATGATATAATCCGCAGATCCCTTCAGTTTAAACCGGGAGACAGATTTCAATCTGCAGGGGAAATGGGTATAGCTTTAGAACAGGCAATGAGACAGCATTTCCTTGTAACAAAAAGACTTAGTGAAGTAGATCTCTGGATGAATCAACTCTGTTCATTGAAAGATGATAAATCAAAGCTGGAAGCCATAAATCGTCTTGGTGAACTTGGAGATAGAAGGTCTTCAACTATTTTAGCCGATATAGTTCTTGATGACGATAACCCCATATTAAGACAGGCAGGTGTTTATGCTCTCGGAAAAATAAAAGATCCCACTTCTATATATGCTCTGATTAAGAAGATTAAAGACCAGAATAATGATGTCTGTCTGGCTGCCATAAAGAGTTTAAGTAATTTTAAAGAGAAAAAGGCTTTACACAGTTTAATTGATTGTTTGAAGAGCGAAAATCTGAATATAAGAAAAGGTGCTGCCATAGCTCTTGGTAAAATGGAAAATCCCGATGCTCTTGACTCTTTAATTGCTGCAAGAAACAAAGAAGGATTCTTCAGTATTGGTATGAAATCGGTCTTTAATAAATCCATAGAGAAAATTAAAGCAGCCAGAGCCAGAATGCCAGTCAGTATTGAGGAAGAAAAAGATATAGAAGGTTCGGAAATATATGATCTCTTTGGAATTTCTTCAAAATTACCTTCTCAGTTAGCTGATTATGATACTCAAACACTTCCCGGAGGCATTTCTTCCGATATTATATTTAAAGATAGAGATACAAGAGAACTTGAGGAAGCAGATCTGACAGAACAGAAGGGCTTTGAATATAAACATTCTGACAGAATTTATCTCAATCTTATTAAAGAACTGCTGGAAAAAGATTTTACTGCTTTAATTCCTGCCATTCAGATGAACAGGCAGAAGCTGGATGCGAGATTTTTTGAAATACTTGATTATGAGGTGCAATCTGCCGAAAATGACAGTAAGCTTGCAAATGATTTATATTACCTGAACAGCATCATGAATAATTTAAGGATTAGAGATGCAAAAGTTCCCATTTATGTCCCCGGTCCCGGCGAACTCGAATCTTTAGAAATGGTACATTTAGGTGATGAGAAAAAGAAGATTCATGAAGAGACCTGTGCAGAAGAAGTGTCTGCTTCTATAAGTGATACGTCATCTCTTATATTTTCCCCCAGAAAATTTACTGCAAGTCAGTCGGAAGAAGAAATTCTTCACCCTGTGAATGCTACTGCAGAAATGGTTTCGTCTGATGAGATACTGACAAAAAGAGATCTTGCAATTCCTTATGATAAAAATAAAGAAAATTCCGACACTTCCCGTAAGATTCAAAGAAAAGTAATGAAGTATAAGAATATGTTGAGAGATAATCCTGATAATTTTGAAGAGGTTCTTTCGTGTTATAAAAAACTTAAAAAATCGTCCCCTCATAATGAATATGTAATTGACGGCCTTGCCTGGGCATATATGAAAAAAGGCTTTTTGAAAAAAGCCTTCAATGAATTAATCACTCTTCTCGAACCGGGTGCCATCAGTGAAAAAAACTCGTGTGAAAAATATTTTAAAAGTGAATAGTGAGTAAAATTCCGTCTTCACTCTTCACTTTTCACTTTTCACTTCTTCACTTTTCACTTTTCACTTCTTCACTTTTCACTTTTCACTTTTCACTTCTTCACTTTTCACTTTTCACTTCTTCACTTTTCACTTTTCACTTTTCACTTCTTCATAAGCACTTTATAAAACTTAAGAGCTTCCTGAAATTTACCTTTCTGTTCATATATAATAGCGAGTTTAACCATTGATTCTATGTCATCCGGTTTTGTCTTAAGTACAGTTTTCAGCTTCTTTATTTCTTTATCGCTTACATCTACTTTTATTTTAAACATCTCTGCATATTCAGGAATGCAGTTAAGGGAATATTTATAACGGGAAAGAGCTTCCCGGTAATTTCCGAGCTTTTCATAAATTTCCCCCATTTTCCTGTAACAATCGTGAAGATTTTCTGCAGAGGCACTGGCAGAATGTGTATATAGTTTAAAGCACTCAAGGGAATTTTTATAATCTTTCAGTGCTTCATAAGCTACAGCCATATAATAATAACATTCCATAGCTTTCGGATCTAACTGAAGGGCACAGGTAAACTCGTTTAATGATTTATCAAACTGTTTTTCCTCCAGAGATTTTATACCTTCTTCTTTATAATCTTCTACCGTATATACGGTATCTCTGGTAAGAATGGAGTCTTTATTGATAGAAGCAAGAATCTTTTTTATATGATATATGGCTTTTGATAATCTTGCCTTCTTTTCGTAAATAAGAAACAGTTTTATTCGTGTTTCATTATCAGAGGTATTATCTTTCAGCTTCTGTTCCAAAAAATTAATTTCACTATCGGTAGATACTAGATCTTTATGAAATATATTATTAAATTCCGGATAGGCACTCAGAGCATATTTATAATAGGTCATAGCTTTCGGAAAATTAATCTTTTTCTCATATATAAGTGCTATTTCTGTATAAATTTCCGGTTCATTGTAATGGGAACGGGAATATATTTCCAGTTCTCCTATTGCTTCATCATATCTTTTTACTGATGCAAGGGTTCTGCCAAGATAGAGGTGTCCCTCCGAAAGTTTTGAATTAAGGGCCAGGGCCTGTCTGAATTCAATTTCAGCAGTCTCAAAATTATTTGCCATATAGGCTTCTTTACCTTTTTCAAAATGTTCAAGAGATTTCGCCACTTTTTCTTTATAGGCGTTAGATTGCCCTGTCTGTGCTACTATGTTCCCGTATAGTTCACCTGCTGATATAGACGGACACCATGAGAGCATATAGATAGATAAAAATAAAATTACCCGATAAAGCAAAAAAATCACTCCTTTATGATTTGAATAATGATGAAATTATATCACAAATTTGTTTTTTATAATACCGGTCAGTTTATCACCAATCCCGATACATGCTTGACTTTTACTGTAAAATAAAATATATTTATTCTGAAGGAATAAATTTTACGGTACGATTTGTAAATGTTTAAATCTTTAACTACAGGTGAATTGTAAATTAACATACAGGTGTAGAAATGCTAATAAATATAAAACAAATAAAGGAAGATAAAAAAGCTTTTACTGTTATAGAATTATTGATTGTCATATTTCTTTTCGGTGTATTTCTTTCTGCCATAGGTACTATATGTGTTCAGGGAATAAAAGCCTTTCATAGGTCCAGAAATAAACTGGTAACACAGCAGGAAGCACAGCTGGCTATTGACAGACTCTGCAGGGAATTAAATGAAAGTTATGAGCCGGGGATAGCAATAAAAAAAAGCTATGACAACGGAGGAGACCCCAATGAAATATGGGATGCAATCTGTTTTCCTACCTCCAGAAATAATGATGATGCATCAGGTACTACAAATATGAAATATGGTAAATTAGAGTGGAACAGATATGTAGTTTATTTCAAAAAAATGGGAACAAAAGAGGTTTATAGAAGGGTAATTCAGGTTACAGGTCACCCGGCAAATTCTTTATATCCTGAAGCAGTTCCAAAGGATAAACTCGAATATTTCCTTAAACCATCGTATCCTCTCAGTTGCCCTCCTGCCTACAGTGTGTCCTCAGGTTCTATTACAGATGACAGAAAAATAGCAAAAGAGATTTATAGTATAGAATTTGATTTATATAATCCTTCTCTTGTTAATGTAGGTATACCGGTAGTACACATTACAGTCGATGCCAGAGTTAAACTGGGAACGGATGCAACAGGTAAAGACCTTTATGAACAGACTGTTCTGACTACTGACGTAAAGCCTGCAAATAATTGATATTACCAGGGATCCGGTTTTGTTCTTGTAATAAACCCTTCAAAGGAAACATGTTTTAAACCTGAGGTCATACCCACGGCATCTCTTTCTTTCCAGTATACGGTAACGACTAAATGTTTGATTTTATTTATATTATAACCATTATCCCATAATTTTACTTCAACAACAGATGTAAATATTACATTTTTTATTTTTACAGGTTTAAATGGCTCAATTATATCATTTGGAAATCCGTCCTGATTGAGATCATAATAAGGAGGAGTCGTAATGTCTCCGTTAGGATTGGCTCTGCTGTAAAAATTTGCACTGTCTCCCTTTGCACCGTAATAGGCACCGTCTCCTCCCGGAAGATCCGATGTGTCTGCTTCATGATGGACAAATTTACCTGCCTGATTCGGATCTGTATCATTTTCCCTGTCAGGGTAATAATAGTTATTGTTGTCTGTATCCGGTATACCGGGGTAAAAAGGAATCATATGAAAGTTTTCTTTGTAAACTTCAAACTGGGCCATGGCAAGATTTGAAGCTATAGTAATATTTTCCCCCTTTTTTATCATCATAAGTCCCTGGGCTATAACACCGAATGTTACAATCACACCTGAGAGGAGGATTATCATTGCAATTAGAATTTCTATTAAAGATAAACCTTTTTTAAATTTAATAATCATTTAATTATCGGTCATCCTTCTATTTTTTTGCACTGCTAATACTGCAATTTATTATATCAAATTATTATCATGTTTAACATATATTTTATTAAAAATCAGTTGAATAAAAAAATCTTGACTATCTGAAGTTTATAGACTAGAATTTATATAGATTGCGTTTAAAAATGACAGGTAATTTTACATATAAATGAAAATTAATTACAATTTCCAGTAAATCAGAGGTGAGCTTTAATGAAATATTTTAGCAAGCAGGGTATAGTCCTTTTTACCGTGCTGTGTGTAATGGTGATTTTGCTGATTATTTCTTTATCTATAGTTACTCTGAGTACAGGAAGTATAAGAACTATGGGAAATATCAATTCCAGATTTCAGGCTCTTAACCTTGCAAATTCTGCCTGTATGTACGGCATATATGAGCTTGAAACTAACTGGGCTTCTGTTACTGCGTGGGGACCCGGGTATATGCCAGGCCCTCCGTCTTCAATGTCCTTTGTTACCAGAGATATAACCGGTATGAACGAACTCAAGGGAAAATGTAGAGTCGCTTATGTCGATAATCTCAATAATCCGCAAAAAGGAACTGTAATAGGAGGCCCTTTTTTTTACCCTTCTCTTACGAGTACTGATATTTACGGAGAAACAGCCCTGATTATAGGACAGGGTGAATATAACGGTTTTAAGAGAACAGTTAAAGTTACCGTTAAACACACATATTTCGGTTCAGGCGTCGATGGCTCAATATCTTTAGTTAATGATAAAATTCTGGTAACAGGTATTGAAAATATTAATACTCTGAGCCCCGGTTCAGGCAGCCTTTATTCTCATGGAGGCATTACTTATGACGATCTGAATAGATATAGTATTCTGAACGGAAGTCTTCTCTGCACCAACGGAAACATACCTGCCCCTTCGTCAGGCGTGACAATAGATCAGAGATTTCTTGAGCCGAATCAGACAGATACAATTGGACTTGTAGATTGGGATATTGGTGATCCGAATGTAACAGACGGAGATCCTGTTGCAGATTATACGCCTGTAGCTTATCCCACGGAATCTTCAGGACTGGATCCTAACAGTATATGCCGTCCTTCATTCAATGTAGACCCTGATATAGGAGACAGCTGGACATATTATCATGAAGGTCGTTTAACTGTAGATCATAATACCTTTGTAAATGGCAGTCTTTATGTAGCCCATGATACGGCGCTGGGGACTATGGACGGAAACATTCATTTGCTTAACAATGCCAGTTTATTTGTAAATGGTATACTGAAAATAGATGGCACCATACTTAATAGTTCCTATGGAAATATATATGTTGCCGGTTATGTAGATCCAAATACCCCTGATCCTAATACGAGAGGGATGGCTTTAAATATAGGTGGAGTCTGCGAGTATACTGTAAACAGAAAAAATTCACTTGGTGTTGCCGTATTTACAGATGGTGATATAAGTGTAGGACATGTACCTATGAGCTGGATGTGGACCGGTATGGTGGACGAGTGGTATCAGAAAGCACCTGAGGATATCATGAAAGTTGCTGAAGTATTTAATATGTTAGGACTTCAGGATGTGGATGCAGCTACGGCTATAGCATGGTACAACAACAGTAATATTTCCAAGGCTCTTGTAGGATTCCCAGGTATCAGTGGCAGGCAGATCCTGCAGGGAGGTGCTAATGATAAACTCGTAGATGCAGGTTTAAAACCGATTCCTGATGATGTTGCATACTGGTTTAAACATATGCCTTCTGAATGTTCCGACTGGATAGAGCAAATAAGCTGGGATACCTTTAAATATAATCCCAGTCTTTATACAGGTGCAAATGATGTTTTTCTTCAGGGAGTATTTTTTACGCATGGTGATTTTTATACTACTACCTGGATGAACCCTGCCTACTGGCCTATTAGAATTGTAGGTAATGTTATTACCCATAAAACATCTGTATCTCCTGCAGGGCATAATGGAGATGTCAGGTTAAACGGTGCTTCTTCTATCATTATTTATAAGGAATATTTTAATCAGAGAGCCAGTAAGATTCCCGTGAAACCGATACTTACAATATATTCATGGCAGGAATTATGATAATTTTGGTGAGTGGTGAGTAGAGAAAAGTGAATGGTGAAGAGTGAAGGGTGAGTAAGGACGACCCTCTGTGGTTGCCCGGTACCGGTGAGGCCGCGTATTACGCATCACGAACCACCTGCCACGCGTCACGACCATTTATTATGAACATAACTATAAAATTGAGAAAGGAGATTTTATGCTGGAATTTAACAATTTTGTAAATGGTACCTATGTAGATTCTTCTGTTAAGGTCGATGTAATTAATCCTTATAACGGAGAGGTTGCAGGAAAGGTATCGGAGGCAGGACATAAGGAACTGGAAGAAGCCATTGGCTGTGCATCCAGTTCATTTAATCTTACAAAAAAACTTCCTGTTTATAAGAAGGTAGAAATTTTAAAATATATAGCAAATAGAATAAAGGAAGAAAAAGAAGATTTTGCCAGACTTATAACCCTGGAAGCAGGGAAACCGATAAAAGACTCAAGGGTTGAAGTGGACAGAGCTATAAACACTTTCACTCTCGCATCTGAAGAAGTATCCAGAATACATGGTGAATATTTTCCCCTTGATATTATCCCGGCATCTGCCGGCAGAAAGGCAATAACAGGGAGATTCCCCAGGGGGCCTGTAGCTGCTATTTCCCCATTTAATTTCCCTCTCAATCTGGTAGCCCACAAAGTTGCTCCTGCAATTGCAGCGGGAAACCCTGTAATTATGAAACCATCTTCCCAGACTCCAATGACTGCTCTTAAGCTTGCAGGAATAATAGGAGAAACAGATTTCCCGAAAGGTGCAGTAAACGCTCTCTGCTGTCCTTCCGGCATAGCAGAAAAACTTGCTTCAGACCCCGGAGTGAAAGTTCTTTCTTTTACAGGAAGTCCTCCTGTAGGGTGGCATCTTAAAAGTCTGGCTGCTAAAAAACAGGTGACTCTTGAACTGGGAGGCAATGCAGGTGTTATAGTCCATAATGACAGTGATGTGGATTTTGCCGTAAAGAGATGTGTTACAGGGAGTTTTTCTTTTTCCGGTCAGGTGTGTATATCGGTTCAGAGGATTTTTGTACAGAATAAGATTTTCCAGACCTTTCTGGATAAATTTATAGAAGAAACTAAAAAACTGAAAATGGGAGATCCTTTTGATGAAAATACAGATATTGGCCCCCTGATTAATTCTGCAGGAAAGGCTAAGGCTATGAGCTTTATAGAAGATGCTCTCAGTGGAGGAGCCAGACTGTTACTCGGAGGTAAATCGGCGGGCGGTAATATGGTAGAACCTGCAGTTCTTACAGAGGTAAAACCTTCTATGAAAGTGTTCTGTGAAGAAGCCTTTTCACCTCTTGTATCTATTATGCCATATGAAGATTTTTCGGAAGCAGTAGATATGGTTAATAATTCAATTTTCGGACTTCAGTGCGGAGTTTTTACCAATGATATAAAGAACATCTTTTACGCTTTTGAACATATAGAAACAGGAGGAGTAATAATTAATGACTTATCTACTTTCAGGGCCGATAACATGCCTTACGGAGGTATAAAAGAATCCGGTTTTGGAAGAGAAGGGCTCAGGTATGCCATAGAAGAAATGACAGAACTTAAACTCCTGGTTTTAAATATGAGTCTATGAAAAAAGTCGGACTGTAAAATGAGCTAAAAATTTACATTTTTTTACATTTAAAAACAGTTTTTTAAATTTTTACCGGTATAATTCTTATGAGTAATTAACCAGAATTATATATTACCAAGGCTAATTTTGCACCTGTCGCTCTGATATCTTCAGAGCGATTTTTTGTTAACAGGCATGGCCGGAGCGGTCACAACCAGATATAAAAATTAACAGAGAGTGAAGCATAAGACTTTATCATTTTCATATAAATTAATTGCAATAATAAAAAAAATCCTGTATAATTTGATAATGTTTTTATTGAGGTGAGTTTTTCTCATACTCAGGTCAGCAAAAAAGTATTGAGAGGTTTATGAAAAATGCTCTGTAAATTACCAAGAGGAACTGTTGATATATTGCCCGGCACTGTGGAAAAGTGGCAATATGTAGAAGATTTATTCAGAAAATTCTCTTTCTTATACGGTTACAAAGAAATCAGGACGCCGATTTTTGAACATACGGAACTTTTTACCCGTGGTATCGGTGAAACAACTGATATTGTAGAAAAGGAAATGTACACCTTTCTGGATAAAAAGGGAAGGAGTCTTACTCTCAGACCTGAATGGACTGCTCCTGTTATGCGCTCTGTTATTGAACATAATATGTCTCTTTTTCCTCCTTTAAAATTATTTTATGCAGGTCCTATTTTCAGGTATGAAAGGCCACAACATGGCAGATACCGTCAGGCCCATCAACTCGGAATAGAAGTAATAGGTTCTGACAGTCCTCTTCTGGATGTGGAAGTTATAGATTTAATTTTCAGGTTCTATAAGAATCTCGGACTTAAAGGATTATCTGTAAGTCTTAACAGTATAGGCTGTGCCGAATGCAGGCCTTCTTCCAGAGAAAAGATAATAGAATTTTGCCGAAATAATCTGGATTCGCTCTGTGATAATTGCAGGAGCCGTTTTGAAAGAAATCCTTTCAGAATACTTGATTGTAAAAATGAAAGTTGCAGAGACGTTGCCGCTAAATGTCCTTCCACTCTTGAGACAATCTGTGAGCCATGTAAGGATCATTTTAACACCGTTACATCCTGTCTGGATAAAATTAACATATCCTATAATATTGAACATACCCTTGTTAGAGGTCTCGATTATTATACAAAAACGGTATTTGAAGTTGTTTCTCAGGACCTCGGTGCCCAGAGCTCTTTATGCGGCGGCGGAAGATATGATAATCTCATGGAAGTCCTCGGAGGAAAGCCTTCTCCCGGTGTCGGTGTTGCAGCAGGACTTGAAAGGGTTATTATGGTTATGGAAAAACAGGGATTATCCTTTGGCCCACCACACGAAACCGGTCTCATGGTAATTCCTCTCGGTAAAGAAGCATCTTTATACGGTGTTGAACTTGTTACCAGAATAAGAGAAGAGCAGTTTATTTCAGCAGAACTGTCTGTAAGTGATAAAGGACTCAAGGGACAGCTGAATCTTATGAATAAGATGAATATCCCCTTCGCTATAATAATAGGTGACAGAGAACTGGAACAGAAAGAAGTTATAGTAAGAGATATGAAAAAAGGGGAACAGCTTTCTGTAAAGATAGATGATTTAATAGATATACTTAAGGAGAAGACTGATTGTCACTCCAGATAAACGTATATCAAATATTAACAGTGAGTAGTGAATAGTGAGTAGTGAGTTTATAGAACTTATTCACTGCTCACCACTCACTACTCACTAATATAACTGATCACTGATCACTGATCACTGATCACTGAAAAGGTTTGGTGAATTATGAATCTGGATTTTAATGCCATACAGGGATTGATTGAAGTATCTGACAGATGTGATATATCGGAACTGGTTATAGAATATGACGGAGTAAAAATAGAAATAAGAAGAGACAGAAAAAAAGATAGTCCTTCTTTTGTACTTCCTGCCGGTGCAGTCTATGAAATTCCTCCTGTAATTCAGACTGTGCAGAAGGCTGAAAAAATGCCGCCTCCGGTGCAGGAAACGAAAGAAGAAAACAGTCATTATCATAAAGTCCTTTCACCTCTTGTAGGGGTATTTTACAAAGCTCCCTGGCCCGGTGCTCCTCCTTTTGTCGAAATAGGAGATAAAGTATCTGCAGGGCAGACTATGTGTATTGTAGAAGCTATGAAGCTTATGAATGAAATAACTGCAGAAGAGTCAGGAACTGTAGTGAAGTGCCTGAGGGAAAATGAAGAAGTTGTTCAGAGCGGCGATATTCTGTTTCTAATTGATCCTGCATGAGGTATATGAATTATGGGACAAGTGGAAAGTCTTTTTATAGAAAGATTATATATTTTTATATATTCTTATATGCAAAGATAAGCTATGAGGTACTCTTACAGATTATTTAAAGTTATTGTAACGCGTCACGCGTCATGCGTCACGCGTTACGATTAATTAAGAGATATTTTTTATTTATATGAGAAGATATTTATTTTTCCTCAATTATCTAAAACCCTACTGGTTTATATTACTTATAGCCACTATCGCTACAGGCCTTGCCAATCTGAGTACCCTTGTTCAGCCATTTCTGCTCAAATATGTAGTAACAAATGTGCTGGATAAAAAAGATTTACATTCTCTTAACCTGGTTGTATTTATGATTGTAGGTGCTATGCTGGCAAAAGGGATTTCCTCTTATTTTCAGAGATATTTGATGTGTTTTGCCGGACAGAGTATAATAAGAGATCTGCGGGATAAGATTTTTTCCCATCTCGGGAAATTGCCTGTAAGTTTTTACGAAAGCAGTAAAACAGGTGATCTTATGACCCGTGTGACTACCGATGTATTAATCCTGCAGCATGTCATTACAAATGTTGTTATCACACTGGTCAATGATACTGTTATGCTTGTATTTGCTTTCGGATGGATGATCTACAAAGACTGGACTCTGACCATTGTGACCATGCTTCTTGCCCCGATGATTGCTCTTATTACAGGTAAGTTTGGCAAAAAGATTGCTTCTGTAACGAAACTCCTTCAGCAAAACCTTTCGGACCTTACATCTATGATGCAGGAAATAATTTCCGGCATAAGAATAGTAAAGGCCTTTTGCAGGGAACCTTATGAACTGGAAAGATTTAATAATGCAAATAAAAAGAATCTCCGGTATACATTAAAATCAGAGCAGCTTACTGCAACTCAGACTCCTATGGTAGAACTTATTACAACCATAGGTGTTGCATGTGTTGTATGGTATGGAGGATATGAAGTTATAACAGGAAAAATCAGTGCAGGAGATATTTTTGTTTTCTGGAGTTATCTCGGTCTTGCCTGTGCTCCTCTCAATCGCCTTACAGTAACATACACTGACCTCCGGAAAGGTTTGATCTCGGCAGAGAGAATAGTGGAACTACTGGATGTACCGGGTGAAGCAGGGGACAGTAAAGTTTTGAAAGATCTTCCTCCCATAAATGGTAATGTGGAATTTAAAGATATTTATTTTAAATATAATGAACAGGAGGAAGTGCTGAAAAATATCAATCTTTCAGTTCAACCAGGTAATCTGGTGGCTCTTGTAGGCCCAAGCGGTTCAGGGAAAAGTACCTTTATAAATCTTCTTATGAGGTTTTATAATCCCATTTCCGGTAAGATTTTCATAGATGGTTATGATATAACGGATTATAATCTTTACTCTTTAAGAAAACAGATAGGTGTTGTACCGCAGGACAGTATTTTATTTAACGGAACTATTTACGAAAATATTGCTTATGGAAGACTTGGGGCTACTTCCGGGGAAATTGAAGAAGCTGCTCTTATGGCAAATGCTCATGACTTTATTGTTTCTTTTCCCGATGGTTATAATACCGTCGTAGGTGAAAGAGGGGTAAAACTATCAGGAGGTCAGAGACAGAGGATTGCCATTGCAAGGGTTATACTCAGAAATCCGAGGATATTAATACTTGATGAAGCCACTTCATCTCTTGACAGTGAATCGGAAAGTCTCATACAGGAAGCTCTTGCCAAATTAATGAAAGGCAGAACCTGTTTTGTAATAGCTCACAGACTCTCTACTATTTATAATGCAGATAAAATAGTCGTTATAGAAGACGGGGAAATCAAAGAAACAGGAACACATGAAGAATTAATAAAGCAAAACGGCATATATGCCAGATTATGCTGGATACAGTTTCAGGCATCAGGAGTCCTTAAATGAAAAGAGCACTCGTTATACTTGCCCATGGCGGTATAGGTGATGTTATCCTTGCCACTCCTGTTCTTAAATCCCTCAAAGAAGAATTATCTTTAGAATTTCTTGCCATGGTCATAAGCCCTTATGCAGAGGATATATTGAGTGAAAATCCTTATGTAGATGAGATTATATTGGATAAAGATCCCTGTAATGATAAAAAGAGGGCTCCATTTTTTTATCTCCTTAATAAAATAAAATCTTATAATTTTGATATTGTCCTTGTGCTCTGGAGTACTGCCAGATTTGCCTGGATGGTTTACCTTTCCGGAATTCCTGTAAGAGTGGGCCAGGATTTTCGCCTTCTTTACAGTTTTCTTTATACAAAAAAGGTTCGTCTCAGAACTGTGCTGGAAGATAGAGAAAGCCACTGGGTCGACTGTCTTATGGATTTTGCCAGAGAAGCAGGGGCAGGTATGACAGAGCCTGAACTGTGCCTCCCTGTAAATAAATTTTTCAGAGACGAAATTTCGGATTTACTGGGAAGTAATGGCATATACGAAAAAGATTTACTTGCAGGGTTTCACCCCGGAAGGGGCCTTTCACTGTCTGACTGGCCTTGTGAAAATTTTGCCGCCATTGCCGATGCCATACAGAGAGAAACAGGGGCAAAACTGGTTATTACAGGAGGAAAGAATGAAAGAGAATTTGTTTCCACGATAGAAGCTTCAATGAAAATAAAAGCTTTAAATATGGCAGGTAAATTGTCACTTAAAGAATTGATTGCTCTTATAAAAAGGTGTAATGTGTTTATTTCTATGGACAGTGGCCCCATGCATATAGCTGCTGCCTGTAAAACTCCTACTGTAGCTATTTTTGCTCTGAAAAGCGATTTGCCTCCCAGATGGAAACCATATAAATGTGATCATATTATAGTTAGAAAAGATACTTCATGTAATCAGAAATGTATAAAAGAAAAGTGTAAAAAATTTACCTGTCTGGCGGAACTTACCGGAGAGGATATAGTTAATCCTGTGAGAATTCTTTTGAAAAAAGTGAGTAGTGAGGGGTGAAGAGTGAAGAGTGAAGGGTGAATATACGTGATTAATAAAAATAACTGTTAACTGATAACTGAACACTGGTCACTGGTCACTGGTCACTGATTTAGCCTATGGATAGACAAACTTTAGAAAAACAATATGAATTATGGCTCACAGAAAGTGAGAAAACTTTAAATATTCCGGAACCTTTCCTGAAGCTCGACAGAGGTAATTCGGAAATTTCTTCTGTTGAAAAAATGATAGATGAAATCAGAAGAAATACTGTAAGAAAGAGATACGGGAAAATAGTTTCTTCCAGTTCTTCTATGCCGATGGTTTCTGTTATTATGCCCACATATAACAGAAAGGATTTCATAGCAGAAAGTGTCGGGAGTGTTTTAAATCAGACTTTTAAAGATTTTTCAATTCTCGTTATAAATGACGGAGGAAATGTCGACGTAGAAGATATTCTGAGGGATTTTCACGATGATCGGATAGAATATTTTAAAATTCCTCATAAAGGACTTTCGGGGGCACTCAATACTGGTCTGTGGGCTTCAGGCAGTAAATATATATCTTATCTTGATGATGATGACTTTTATTATCCTGACCATCTTGAAACACTGGTTACTTTCCTGGAAAAAGAGAATCTGGATGTAGCTTACAGTGATACTTGCTGTGTAAGGCAGGAAAAAAGGGATGGACTATATGTTACCACATCGAAGGAAATATATTCCAGAGATGTTGTACCATCAATGTTTTTAGTGAGAAATCATATTCTTGCACCTTTAGCTCTGATGCACAGAAGAGATTGCCTGAAGGCTACAGGTTATTTTAACGAAAAACTTCCTGTTGTTATGGACTGGGAATTATGGGCTCATATGGCACAGAAGTTTAAATTTTCCCATGTAAAGCATGTTACAGGCGAATACAGGGTCAGAACCGATAAAACCAATATATCTTCCAACAGATTGAAAATGAAGGTTTATTCTGATATGGTACGTAAATACCTTATGGATAAATATATTCTCAATAAACTTGACGACTTTATGAAACAGGAAAATTACGCTGAAACTGCAGAACTTTTGCGCATATATATCGGGGAATATCCCTTCCACGTTAAAATTCATTTTATTCAGGCCCTCTGCCATTTCAGAGCACGTAATTTTTATTCTGCCTTTAAATCCTGTAACAGAGGGATAAATTATTTTATGCAGCCCTTTCTGGATGAGATTAATTATCTTGGCCAGGAATTATTCGGCTATTTCAGGGGGAGGAAGTAGAATTGTGTGACCATCCTTCTGTGTCAATAATAGTAATCAATTACAACGGTGTTTCTTTACTTAAAGATTGTTTTGCATCCCTCAAAAATTTGACCTATCCTTCAGAGTCTATTGAATTTATTATGGTAGATAATGGCTCTACTGACAGATCTGTTCTTTTCATGAAAGAACATTTTCCTGATGTTAAAATAATAGAAAATAAGAGAAATCTTGGTTTTGCAGAACCCAATAATATGGCTGCTTCAATGGCAGGGGGAGAATATCTGGCTTTTTTAAATAATGATATGAGAGTAAGGCCTGACTGGCTTTTGAAACTGATAGAGGCCATAAGAAATTCTCCTGATGATGTTATATGTGTGGGCTCTAAAATTTTAAACTGGCATGGAGAAAAGGTGCAGTTTGCAGGTGGAGGCCTTGCTTTTGACGGTCGTGGTTTTGAAGTCTCTTCTTTACCTTACTCCGAAGAACCGCATCCTCCCGTGTTATTTGCCTGTGGGGGAGCTATGTTAATAAAAAGAGATATTTTTATTAAACTGGGAGGTTTTGATCCGAAATATTTTGCTTATTTTGAAGATGTTGACCTCGGCTGGCGTTTATGGATTACAGGTTACAGAGTTTTACTCGTTCCGGACTCCATTGTTTATCATCATCATCAAAAAACTGGGAGTGCCATATTTTCACTGGAACAAAAGATCTTTCTCGGTGAAAGAAATTGTTTTTACACTATGATAAAAAATTATGAAGATAAAAATCTTGCAAAACTGCTTCCTTCAGTAATCCTCTTGAGGATAAAAAAAATGCTTATTCATTCGAAACTGGACAGGCGTGATTGGATTGCAGGTAAAGATTTTACAGAGAAGAAACCTCCAGGATTTTTTAACCTTATCAAAGATTTTATTCAGAATATAAAGAGTGAAGGTTTTTCATATATATTCAGGAGGAAATATAATATTCTTCCTTACTGGCTGGAACGGCTCATTACAGGACATTATGTTCTTACCCCCAGGCCCTCTATGGGGCCTTTTATTGCTCTTGAAGATCTGATGGAAGATCTGGATTATTTATTTGAAAAAAGAGAATTTATTCAATCACACAGGAAAAGAAGTGACAGTGAAATATTTAAATTATTTCTGGACCCTTTTAACTGTCAGTATGATGAAGAAGAATATTTAAAGGTAAGGAACAGTATTATAAAAAATTTGAAACTTGCTGAGATGTTTTTACCTGAAGACGGTGAGTGACTGGTACCGTGATGTGTAACACGTGATACGTAATGCGTAATGCGTGACGCTTGACGGGTAAGCATCCCTTTCACTTTTCACTACTCACTACTCATCCCTCACTCTTCACCCTTCACCCTTCACTTTTCACTTTTCACTCTTCACTAAAATGTTTAATTCACTTGCCAAAATCCGATATTTCATTTATAATTTTATAGTTAAATGAATCCACGCGTCACGCGTCACGAACATACAGGGGTAATATATGTTAGGTTTTAGAAAATCTAAAAAAGATATATCCAGTAACATAGAAACAGTCTCCAGGCCTGAAAAAAAATACAGCACTTCTACTGATTATTCCAGAGATCGTTCAAAAGAGCTTATAGTGAAGACAAAAGAAATGCTTCTTGATTCTCCAGATTTTTTCTGTGAACTCAGGGGAGAGCAACCGGATGAATATGAATATAAAATATTTATTATTGAACATGCCCTGAAAACAATATGGAAGCATGCCAAAGAAGGTATGCCGCAGGGTGTAGGAGGTATTCTCCTGGGAGGACTTTACAGAGATCCTGATAAAGACGAAGAATATGTGGAAATACACAATGCTTTTCCTTCTGCATCTTCTTTTAATGAGGAAATGAGCCTTCGCGTTGTAAATAGAGTAATTGCAGATATGGAACACGTATCTATTAAAACTTATCCCAATCAGATTGTAATCGGCTGGTACCATACCCATCCTGATAAAGGCATATTCTTTTCTGAAAATGATGAGTTAATACATGAAACATTTTATCGTGAAAGTGCCAATGTAGCTCTTATACTCGATCCTGTGATGGAAATAGATCCTCTTAGAGAAACCTATAAAAATATAGCTTTTTTTTACTGGAAAGATAAGTCCATTGCTAAGAGTTCCGGATATTATGCTTATAAGCCCAGACAGCTTGCAGAAAGTATTTCACCTACAGATAAGTTGAGAGAAAAATATCATAGAAGGCTTGCTTCAATAAGAAGTGCCAGGGAGCAGCTACCTCCTACGGAAATTGATATAGAGGAAGAAGAAAATCAATACGATGATGCTATACCTCAAACAGAAGATGATGATATATTATTTAATGCTGTTCGCAGGTATGAGAGGCATGAAAAACCGCTTCCTGAAACACGTTATACAGAAGGAACTGCAGGTGATATAAGAACCTTTTCCGGGAACAGAAATTATGATGCTCCAGAGGAAAGACCTGTGTCAGTAACAGAAGAGAGAGGAAGTTCTTCTCTTTTAAAGGGTATTAGAGCCAGACCCGGTAGTAAAATATCCAATCTTCAACCTGGACCTAAAAAAAGAGGACTTCGTGTTGCTCCGAGAAGTGAAATTCCTTCAAGAGGAAGTGAATACTTACCATCACATGCAGGAGATACGGTGAGTTCTCCCGCTATCCCATATAGAGCTGCCTCATTACCTTATGATATGCGATTTAATGAAGACGAACCTTATTCTCGTGGTGATCTTCCAGAAAATCTCAGTATAGGCCAGGGGCCTACTGAGTCCAGGAATTATGGAGCAGGAATTGTGAGAAAATCCCTGGAGAAAAGACAGAATGTATCTGCATCGTTTCGTGGCAGTGGGAGAGAGTCTATCTCTCAACCGGTAGAAAATGCAGACAATTATTCATCAGGAGCTTATTTATCAGAAGGAAGGAGCAAAAAATCTTCTATAGATGAAGCAACTGATTCTTTATATATAGAATTTGATGCACCAGAAGAAGAAGCCATGCTGGATGATGAAGAACATGAAGTCTCATCACCTTATCACAGAGCTGAACCAGTTCAGGACATACCGACACGTTCAAGAAAAGAAAGTCCTTCTTTCAGTTCTCCACGGAGAGAAGAAAC
>DAIOEN010000130.1:0-20689 GCA_036746235.1 Vulcanimicrobiota bacterium
ATATAAGACCTGATTTTTCCTCAAACATACAGTTAACACCGAAGAGAGTAAATTCCTTTTCAACAGAAGGTATACCGAACATCCAGAATAATTTAAGTATGCCTCCCGGTATGATTCCAAGCCAGTTGGAAAAGAGAACAAAAAGAAATATAGTTCCCACTAAAGGAACATATTCTTTTCCCTTTGGCCCTATCATATCAGTGGCAAGATTATTCAGAAATTCCACTATGATTTCGAATATATTCTGTATTTTTGATTTCGGAAATTTTTCAAGTTTACTTGAAATAAAAAAAGCACATGATACGAGAAATATCATGATAAGAAAAGTCATAGCTTCAACCGATACATCTATCTGGGAATGACCCACTCTTAAAATGATATTGCTGACTTCATGTTCCAAAATTATTTCCTCCTGAAAGTTTTAGATTTTATTAAAAAATCATCTCACACTTTCACTATATTTCTGTTTACAATAAAGCTTTCCCATAGAAATAAAAAGACTATAAAATTTATACTGACAAGAAAAGATATGGCATTCAATTCAGTAAATTTCACTATCATCCACATAAATCCTCCCAGCAAAATTAATTTTGCCGGAACCAGTCCTATGTAAAAGAACCGCCATATCTTCTTTTTATGTTCAAGAATATTTCTCGAAAATATATAGAGAAAAGAGAAATTCAATATACTCATAAAAATTCCTGCCGAAATTCCCCATAATATAAAGTTATCTTTAAACATAAGAGAGAGTAATAAAAAGAATAGTGCGGCTATAATGGCTTTAAAAAAAATTTTTCTTAAAAGATTATCACTCATTACTTTATTCCTTATTATCGTGACGCGTGACTCGTGACGCGTGACGCGAAGACAAAGGTGTTATTTTTTCCTGCATACATATAATCCTGTAACCGGTTATAATCCCCAGAAAAGTAAAAAATATAATAAATACAGGATAACTGTTGAATTTTTCATCTATATACATACCGGTTAATATTCCAAGGAGTAGAGATACGAACAATTTTGACCTGGTACGAAAAAATAATTTTATATGAGTCATTACCTTTAAAGTGTCTATTCAAAATCCGCGGGAGGACTCGAAATAAAACCGAAATAATATCTTATTGCATCAACTATTCTTCCGGCTGCCCGGCCGTCACCGTAGGGATTTATAGCCCTGCTCATTCTGTTATATTCGTTATTATCATCAAGCAGTCTGGCAGCTTCCTTATAAATATTATCTCTTTCCGTACCGACCAGTTTTGCTGTTCCTCTCTGAACACCTTCAGGGCGCTCCGTAGTTCTCCTTAAAACAAGAACAGGTTTCCCCAGAGAAGGAGCTTCTTCCTGAATACCTCCGGAATCTGTCAGTATAATAAAACTTTTCTTCTGTAAATTAATCAGTGCAGGATAATCCATCGGTTCTATAAGATGGATTCTGTCATGTCCTTCAAGTAAAGGATAAACTGTTTCTCTTACAACAGGATTTCTGTGTACAGGAAACACTATTTCCGTATCGTTGTAATCATTTATAATCTGAAGGAGAGCTTTACAGATATTCTCCACAGGTTCTCCCCAGTTTTCTCTTCTATGAGTTTCTACAAAGATTATTCTATTTTTACTATGTGATATATGAGAAGGAAGATAATTTTTTTCGTCCGTCACTTTTAAAATGGAAAAAAGGGCATCTATAACGGTATTACCTGTAATAAATATACCGGAATTTATACCGCAATTTAACAGATTATTTTTTGCCTGAATGGTAGGGGCAAAATGGAGGTTACATATTACACTTGCAAGTCTCCTGTTAATCTCTTCCGGGAAAGGGTTGTATATATCATCTGTTCTGAGACCTGCTTCTACATGACCTACTTTTATCTGCTGATAAAAAGCTGCAAGACTGGCAGAAAAAACTGTCGTAGTATCGCCCTGAACAAGAATCATATCAGGTTTTTCCTGTTTTAATACGTCTTCCACCCCTGTAAGGGCACGGCATGTTATTTCCGAAAGGCTCTGCCTCTCCTGCATTATATCCAGATCATAATCAGGCTTTATAGAAAAAAAATTCAAACACTGATCCAGCATTTCCCTGTGCTGTGCCGTAACCAGAATTTTAGATATAATCTCGTCAGGGAAATTATTTAAAGCTGAAACGACAGGAGCCATTTTAACTGCTTCAGGTCTTGTTCCGAATATAGTTATAATTTTTATTTTTTTCATAATGTTAACGGGCTACGTAATTTAATGCCAGAGCGGCAACACCCATAAATCCGCTGATAAGATAAATAAATAGCACTGCCTGCCTGTGGTTTAAACCAAGGTTCAGTAACTGATGATGAAAATGTTCTTTATCAGGCTGGAAAATGGGCCTTCCTTTCAAAAATCTTCTCACAATTGCAGAGGTAGTATCGAAAATAGGTAAAGCAAATACAAGAATGGGAACACCGAAGGCAAGAGTAGCTGTGCTTTTAAGAGCGCCTACGATAGAAAGAGCGGCAAGCATATAGCCTAAAAACAAAGAGCCCGTATCACCCATAAAGATCTTTGCAGGATTGAAATTATATCTTAAAAATCCGCAGCAGCTACCCATTAAAGCAAGAAGCAAAATAGCCACAAGGATCTGCCCCTTCTGTATGGCAATCATAAATAAAACAAAACAGGAGATTCCCGTTACACCTGCCAGGAGCCCATCGAGACCATCTATGAGATTAAGAGCATTTGTAAGCCCTACGACCCACAGTACTGTAAGGGCCACACTCATCCAGGAAGGGAGAAAGAACATGCCGTTAAAAGGATTGCTTAAAAATTCCACTTTAATTCCGAATAAAACTAAAATAAATGCCGCAATAATCTGTCCTGCCAGTTTCACCTTTGCAGGAAGAGCATATTTATCATCAAAAACTCCCAGGATGAGTATAAAAGTACCTCCTATAAAAAGTCCGAGTAACTGTGTCCAGAGCCTCGTCATAAGAATATTTCTGTCAATGATACCGAAATAAAACACCACTACAAGGGTAAGAATAAAACCTCCGTAAACGGCAAGACCCCCTGCCTGCGGCATAGGAACTTTATGAACTTTTCTCGGACTCGGAGCAGCTACTATATTGGCCCAGAAGGAAAATTTTCTGACAAGAGGGGTAAGGGCACAGCTTATAAGGAGGGCTACCATAAAGGTAACCCCGTAACTTGCACTCAGCATAAATAATAAGCCTCCTTATAATATAACACAACGAATTTTCAGAGCATCTTCAATGTCTCCCCTTTTCTCCCAACGAAATTATTTATTCATACTATTATATCATTCTACAGGAAAATATTCAATTCCTTTTATTGTAATGATTTTCACAAAAAATGATTTATAAAAGTTTTAACATTTTATCACCACTGAAAAAATTTGTCAAACAGGACAGGGATTTTCGGGATTTTATGGATTGACAGGATTTTTTCATCGGGCAAATTTCTATACTCTAATATTAATTATAAAAGACACTTCTCTTTTGTAATTCTCTTAAATTTAAATCCATACTGTTCTATTAATTTATTTGTATTCTTAAAATATTCAATCCTTTCTTCATCAGTCATTTCAGATAGTTCTTCATTTACTTTTTCACGCCATTTCAACACATCAATCATTGCCTTTGATTCTTTATTCTCCATAGTATAACACCTCCATTGGAGTGAATATATCTATTTGCCTGTATCCTGATTTTAAATTAACACTGTTAATCTTCTTTATTCTGTTGAGATTAGCCAGATGCTTAAGATTCCAGCTAATAAGACAGTCAATACCATATACAGTGGCAATAGCAGTATGAGTAGCATCTGCAATAGCCCTGGAAGGCAAAGCACATTCACCGAGATAAATATTTGCCAGCTCATTTATTTCTTCAGTAATATCCAGAACAGTAACATCAAACCTGTTGATTAAATTAAACAGATTATTTTTAACATTTTCTTCAGCTTTTAAAATTTCTCGTATAACTGTGTCGGATATATAAACTTCGCATAATCCTCTACTAACAACATTATTAAAAAATTGGATAGTATATTCTTTTTTCTCAGGAGAATCATCAGCAAAATAAAAATTCCATACTGATGTTTCAATATACAATTGTAATTTTTTCATAATAAAAAATCCTCTAGTAAATTTAAATATTTTTCTATGATAAAACCAGAAAATTTATTAATCCATAGTATAATTATAACAAATATTTCTCTTTATAGATATAAAAATAAAGAATCTCCTTATAAAATTTTATAAAAAGAAGGGTTCTATAAAGACTTTGTAGAATGAATTTCTGTCATAATAATCATTAATAAAAAGGAAGGCCCGCCTCCTGGGTTGCAAAGTTGTCCACAGCGCACCCGGAGCGGCCTTCTGTCCAAAAACTTTAAATATTTAACAGAAATAAATTATATCATATAAGAGAACGCTAATCTATATGATTTTTCAAGATTACTTTAACATGTTGGATATCTATACTTTTGCACTTTTTCTATACTTTTGCACTTTTTAAAAAAAACCTTATTCTACCTTGCAGGGCATCCGCGAGGGATGCCCTTACGGGACAACAGTTTTTCAAAATTCTGCAGAAGTATAGAAAAAGGAAGAAAAACTTTATATTGGAACAGCTTATCCTGCAAGAATCTCTGGTTCACAACTGACAATAGAAAAAATTAAGAAAAATCCAATAACTGGATACATGAAAAATATAAATCTCATGAGCTTAATCTACGGAGATGCTACTAAAAACGGAAGCTTTGACAGGTATTTTTCAATGCATACAGGTCTGGCACAGGAAGATCAATGTTTACAAATAGGATTAGTTGATTTTGATAACGATGGAATACCTGAGATTATAGTTGCTGTTGGTTCTATTACAGATTCATATGCTTATATATTAAAATACACAGGAGAGGGAGAATATTTTTATAAAATTATAGGAAGAATACGGGGGCAATCCATATTTCTCGTTTCACCCACAAAAGCATTTTTAGCTCCTTATGGTTCACGAGGTTTCTGCAGTGTTTATGTATACAAGAATGGAAAATTTATACAAATAGAAGATTGTAATTTAAAATTTTAACTTTTGAAACTTTCGCCAATCTGATAATTATTCAATATTTTTATTTTATCACAATTTTATCTTTTTTCCTACAATCCTGAAGAGTGATTTCTTTTCCAGCCTCCTCTATATTGTTCTTTTACTTCCAGGCCATCTAAAAAATGATTAAAAAGTAAAAGTTGTATCATAAATAATTGTACTAAAATCATTCAGATGACTTCCTGTCGAACTTTTACTTCGACTCCACAGAAAACAAGGATTATCTTAACAAGTTTCGTCTCACCTGTGAATTGCTTTAAATTAAAGTCTTTCCCATATCTCTCCAGTTCTTCCTCTGCTTCAAGGATTTTAGACTTCAATTTACTTTCACTGTATTCCGTTACAGGTATATATTTTATCTCCAGAATATAGGAATAAGGTAAATCAGGGAAATTTATCAGATTCGGAAGGAGTAATATATCACAGTAACCTTTATTTAATTCACTCTCACTCTCTGTGATATAATAATTGGATATATTCAGATAGGCCCGGAGAAAGGTCTGAACTGATTTCTCTCCCTGAATATAGTCCCTTAATGAAGTCTGTTTATTCATTTCATCGGAAAGATATATGAAGAGTTCTTCCCACTTACCTTCATAGGCCATATTATCAAATAATTCACCCAGTTTATATAAATCTATCTTAAATACCTTTGTATCATAATAGGCATCTCTTATATATTCATAATATAATTGCCTTATTACTTCATTCGGTATGGCAAGTAAATTTTTACCGCGATAAATACTTTTTATTGTCAAAAGACCGAAATAATATAAAATGGATATAAAATTCTCAGGATTTATTATCCTGTCTACAGGAAAACTTCTCGTTATATTTGAACTTATTTCTCCTTCTTCAAGGATTATTTTCAATTTCTCAAAATTGCCGTTTACCCTGTAACGGCCTTCCATATCTGTTATTATAAGATATTTAAGTTTTTTGTAATCTGTTCTTATATTCTGATCTAACATATCCTTAGGAATTTTATTGCACGTAATATATTCGCTGATAAAATAAAGAGCCATATCGGAATTATATAATTTTTCTTCTCTGTCTTCAGAAAAGAGATAATTATTATACCACGGTCTCATTATTTCTATTAATTTCTCAGGTGACTCTTTTATTAATCCCTCTCCTTTACAATAAGTAAGCAAACTCATAAGCTCTTCTTCTGTAAAACCTATCATTTCATTAAAAGAAGGAGCATTTGTCAGATTATATCCTATATTAAAACCGCTCGTCACATCATCCATTGTTACAGGTGATACACCTGTTATGAATAGTTTTGACACAGGAGCGTCTGAACCGGTTGTTCCCCATTTTATTACATTGAAAAAATGCCTGTAAAATCCTTCCCCATGAGTTATTGCTCTGTATCGTTCTTTTCCCTGTGAGGAGATTATTGTATTGGTAAAATTATCATATTCATCTATCAATAGATATATCTTGCCTTTATTCTCAACAAAACTTATAAGATATTTCAAAATTTCAGAAGCCTGCCTGGTTTCTTTTACAGTTCTATACATTTCACCATCTGTATCTTCTATAAGATCTTTATATCTCTGAATAAATTTTAAACACTCCATCCTTATTGTATTATTAAAAGACTCTTCCACTTCATCAAGGTCTGACCTTACTGCTGAAAAATTAAATTTTAATATTAAATATTTATTTCTTTCATCTGTAGGATTATCATAAATATAAGTCCCGGAAAATATCTCTTCAAAATCATCTTTTCTTTTTATGTCATAATAACATTCCATCAAAGACAGAAGGAGGGATTTGCCGAAACGTCTGGGACGGATGAAAAACAGATAGGGAGGACTGTCTTCTATATTTTCTATAAATCGTGTCTTATCCACATAATAATAATTCTGTCTCCTTATACGGTCAAAATCAGATATTCCATATGGTATTTTCTTTCTCCTCATAAAACCTCACCTCTTTAATATATCAAATATTTAGATGACCTCCATTGTTAATTATAACAAATAAAATAGAGAAAAAGAAGGAAAAAAAAGAGAGAAGAGAGAAGAAAAAGAAGAAGATTGTATTAAAGAATATTTGAAAATGACAGGTGATTTTATATACAAAAGAGGTGATTTTTATGTTCGGTTTTCTGAAAAAGAAAAAAGAAAATAACAAAGCTGAAGGCAATCTGCCACAGGTAACAATTGTAACCGATAAAGGAGACATAGTCCTGGAGCTTTTTAAGAAGGATGCGCCGAATACCGTAAAAAATTTTACGGATTTAATAAAAAAGAAATTCTATGACGGTCTTACCTTCCACAGGGTAATAGATGATTTCATGGTTCAGGGAGGATGTCCTCACAGCACAGGAACAGGAGGCCCCGGATACCAGATTAAATGTGAAATAAATAAAAGAAAACACCTGACAGGAACTCTCTCTATGGCAAATGCAGGGCCAGATACGGGAGGAAGCCAGTTTTTCATAACTCACTCTCCACAGCCCCATCTGGATGGCAAACATACAGTTTTCGGCCATGTAATCTCAGGCATGGATACTGTGATGAAAATAAAAAAGGGAGATAAAATAAAAGAAATAAAATTTTTAAAAGAGTAAGGACATATAAAGATATAAATAACTTATTCTCTTCACTCTTCACCCTTCACCCTTCACTTTTTTTAAAAACCTGGAGGACTTTTTTCAATTTTGTAGTAATTATTTAGTAAAGTAAAAAAACAGGAGAACAGTAACTATGGAAAACAATTATAATATTGTCTTTCTTTTCCTCCTGGCAGGAGCTGCCATGGGACTTACCGGTATGGGGCTGGCCACCCTTATAAGACCTCACAAGCCGAATGATATAAAACTTGACACCTATGAATGTGGCCCTCAAACAATAGGCAAAAGCTGGGTTCAGTATAATTTCAGATTTTATACCTATGTTCTGATCTTTTTGCTATTTGACGTAGAAGTTGTTTATCTCATACCATGGGCACAGGTATTTAAAGATGTCAAAGATAACGGCCTTGTTTATAAAGGTATGGAGTTTTTACCGAAAGAAGTAAGCGGACTGTTTATTTTTACGGAAATGCTCGTATTTCTCCTTATTCTGATTATAGGTCTCATTTACGCATGGAAAAAGGGAGGACTGGCCTGGGAAAAAGAACATAGAGAAGTCAAGAGGATGACAGGGCCGTAAAGCCAGGAACCACGCGTTACGCGTCACGATATATATATGAAGAAGGTGAAAATTTGACGTCACAGGAATTGATAAATAAACTTAAAGAACACTTTTCTCAGGAAATTATAAAAACAGAGGAAAATTTTGATATAACCATTTATATAGAAAGTAGCAATATAGTAAAGGTAATGAAAGAACTTAAGGAAAATCCTGTATTTGATTTCAATTATCTTATGTGCCAGACAGGAGTGGACTATCCTCCGGAAAAATTTGAAATAGTCTATAATCTCTGCTCCCTCGAAAAAAAACATCGTCTATGTGTTAAAGCCTCAGTATCAAGAGAAAACCCTTCAATTCCGTCTCTGTGCGACATATGGAAAACTGCCGAATGGCATGAAAGGGAAATTTTCGATCTATTCGGTGTTAATTTCGAAGGCAATCCCGACATGAGACGTATCCTTTTACCTGAAGATTTTACCGGCCATCCCCTGAGGAAAGATTTTTCCTCATCGGAAATTGTGCCGTCTCCCGATAAAAAAGAATTGACGAAAGCTAAAAAAGGAGATTCTCTATGAGTGATATTTTAAAAACAGAGGAATTTCTTGTAAACATGGGGCCCCAGCACCCTGCCACTCACGGTGTATTGAGACTCCTTCTTACACTGAACGGTGAAATCGTTGTGAGGGCTGTGCCACATATTGGATATTTACACCGTTCTACGGAAAAAATTCTGGAAAACAGAGAATATATTCAGGTTATCCCATTTCTTGACAGGATGGATTATCTTGCCGCCATGTGTAATGAACTTCCCTATGTTCTTGCTATGGAAAAGCTTATGAATATAGAAGTTCCCGAAAGAGCACAGACAATAAGAGTAATAATATTCGAATTAAACAGAATTGTAAGTCATGTTATGTGGTGGGGAAACTTCGGATTGGAACTGGGTGCCTTTACGCCTATGCTCTATGGTTTCAGAGAAAGAGAAGAAGGACTCAACCTGTTTGAATCCATATCAGGCCAGAGGCTTACCTATAATTATATGAGGATAGGCGGAGTGGCAAGAGATTTATCGGAAGATTTTCCTCAGAAAGCAAAGAATTTTTTAAAAATAGTTAAGGAAAAACTCAAAGATTATGATGATCTTATTACAAACAATGTTATATTTCAACAGAGAACAAAAAATATAGGTATCATATCTCCTGAACTTGCCATAAGCTATGGTCTGAGCGGCCCTATGCTGAGAGGGTCTGGCGTAAAATGGGATGTAAGAAAAGGTGATCCTTACTGCGGGTATGAACATTATAATTTTGAAATACCTGTCGGGGAAAAAGGTGATGTACTGGATAGATATATGGTAAGATACAACGAGATAATTCAGAGTTCGAAAATAGTAGAACAGGCTCTGGAAAAACTCAAAGCAGGAGATATTATGGCAAAAATACCTAAAAAAATAGCTCCTCCGAAAGGAGAAATCTATTTCAGAGTAGAAAGTCCGAGAGGAGAATTAGGTGTTTATATTGTAAGTGACGGAGGAACAAAACCTTACAGATTTAAAGTAAGAGCTCCCAGCTTCTGCAATTTGAGTATATCAGAAGAAGTTATGAAAGATTGTTTTATGGCAGATCTTCCTGCCATTATAGGAAGTATAGATTTTATTTTAGGTGATGTAGACAGATAATTTGATCGTGACGCGTAATGCGTAACGGGTAAGAAAAAGTCCGGTTACAAGAATCTTTAAAAAATTTTAGGAGAAGATTATGTTAAAATATCTGGATTATATCTATAATCTTAATCATCTGTGGAAATTTCTCGGAGAACATACAGGATTTCTTCCTTCATGGGTAAAGGTATTTATTGCAGGAGGTTTTTCTATTGTTCTCATAGCAGCTTTTCTTGTTATTATGGTTATGTTTCAGACATGGCTTGAACGTAAAGAAGCAGGCCATATACAGAGCAGACATGGCCCTATGAGAGTGGGCGTCTGGCATGGATGGGCTCAGCCGCTGGCTGATACCATTAAATTATTACTAAAAGAAGATATTACGCCAAAAGGTGTAGACCTGTGGGTTTTCCGTCTTGCTCCCATAATAGTGTTCATACCTTCTTTTATGGCCTATGTATGTATTCCCTTCGGCAACGGTATGACCGCATCGGATTTGAATGTAGGAGTCATATATATAGTAGCAATTACAAGCCTTGTAGTAACAGCCATTATTATGGCAGGATGGTCTGCACGAAATAAATACGCCATTATGTCTGCTTTCCGTTCGGGAGCACAGATCGTAAGTTATGAAGTTCCCATGGTTATAAGTATATTAAGTGCCATAATTGTAGTCGGCTCTTTTAAAATGGGAGATTTTGTAACGGCACAGAAAGGATTATGGCTCGTATTCCTTCAGCCGCTTGCCTTTTTGATTTATTTTATCTCCGCAGTGGCAGAAACCAACAGAGCACCTTTTGATCTTCCTGAAGCAGAATCGGAAATAGTGGCAGGATATTTCATCGAATATACAGGTATGAAATTCGCCCTTTTCTTTCTTGCAGAATATACAAATATGGTTACAGTCTCTGCCGTTGCTACCACATTATTCCTGGGAGGATGGACACTCTTCGGACTGGAACAGATTATCCCACCGTTCCTTATATTCCTTGGTAAAGTCCTTGCCCTTATATTTGTCATTATATGGTTCAGGTGGACCTTTCCCAGGTTAAGGGTAGATCAACTTATGAATTTCTGCTGGAAAGTTCTTCTGCCCCTTTCCCTTATCAATCTGGTATTTACAGGACTTCTGTCGATTTTAGGATTATATAATATATATCATTTCTAGAAAGGTTTTAATATGATTAACTTTATTACCTTTTCAATATTAGCAGTAATTTTAATAGGATCTGCAGTATTCATAGTAATCAAAAAAAATATATTCCATGCCAGTCTGATTTTAATGCTCTTTCTTTTCGCTATGGCAGGTATGTATATATCCCTTAAGGCCGAACTGGCGGCTGTACTTCAGGTTCTTGCATATGTAGGCGGTGTAACAACCTTTATTCTTTTTGTCGTTATGCTTACAAACAGGCTCACAGATACTTCTGCAGACACTTTTAATAAACAGAGATTACTTGCACTGGGAACAATTATCTGTGTATTCCTGTCCTTTTTAATTCCAGTCTGTCTGAGTCTGCCTTTCAATCAAAATCCTGTTAACTTCAACGAAGAAATTATGGATATAGGGCGGCTCCTGTTAAGTGATTATATACTTTCTTTCGAGTTAATTTCCATAATACTAACAGTAAGTATGATAGGAGCAATCATCCTGGTAAAAAAGGAGGAGACCAATTAAATGCCTGTTATCTATTATGTGATACTCAGTGCAATTCTTTTCTCTATAGGTCTGTACGGAGTGCTCACAAGAAGAAATGCCATATCTATACTCCTCTGTATTGAAATAATGCTGAATTCTGCAAATCTGAATATTATAGCATTTTCAAGATACTGGCCTGACCCTGCAAGGGGAACAGTATTTGTTCTGTTTATTATAGGTCTTGCCGCAGCAGAAGCTGCCGTAGGTCTTGCAATTATAATTTCCTATTACAGAAAAGCAGAAGCAATTGATGTTGATAATATAAATCTCTTAAAATGGTAAGATAATAGAGGAAATTTATGATAGGAGGATAAGCCGTAAGGCGAAAAATAGTTTATGTTATATAATTATGTATGGTTAATTCCGTTGTTTCCGTTTATTTCTTTCATATTAACCCTCTTACCTCAGATAAGGCAGATGAAAGGAACTCATAAAGGCTCCTATGTAGCAATAGGTTCAATGGCTTTATCCGCAGTTTATTCATTTCTCATACTGATTTCGGTAATTATGGAAGGCCACAATTTTAAGGTATATAACAGTTATATGAGATGGATTAACGCAGGGGACAGTTCCATAGAAATCGGAGTTATGGTCGATCAGCTCAGTGCCGTAATGTTATTTATGGTCTCTTTCGTAGGTATGCTGATTTTTATATATTCAAGAGATTATATGGGCCATGATAAGAGATTTTCAAGGTTTTTCACCTACCTTTCCCTTTTTGCCGCATCTATGTTAGGTCTTGTCATAGCAAATAATTTCCTCCTTCTGTTCATATGCTGGGAATTAGTAGGAGTATGTTCCTATTTACTCATCGGTTTCTGGTTCGAAAAAACCTCAGCAGCAAATGCAGCAAAAAAAGCCTTTATAACTACAAAAATAGGAGATCTCGGTATATCGATTGCTATTATGATAATATTGTGGGCATCTGCAAGATACGGAGACTGTATGACTCTTAACTTCTTTACCCATGATACGACAAAGGGATTTTTCGATATGTTAACACTTATGCCGGCCTGGGTGTTAACACTTATAGCTCTCGGTTTATTCCTGGGAGCAATGGGAAAATCGGCACAGTTTCCTCTCCATGTATGGCTTCCCGATGCAATGGAAGGCCCTACGTCTGTCAGTGCTTTAATACATGCAGCTACAATGGTAGCAGCAGGAGTATATCTCGTAGGAAGAACGTATCCTATATTTGCGGTACCGGTCATTCCTCTCATAGTAGTAGCCTTTATAGGTGCCTTTACTGCCGTATTTGCCGCTACGATAGCAGTCACGGCAAATGATATAAAAAGGGTTCTTGCCTATTCCACACTGAGCCAGTTAGGCTATATGATGTTAGGCCTTGGAGTGGGAGGATATACGGCAGGATTATTCCACCTTATAACACATGCCTTCTTTAAAGCCCTTCTCTTCTTAGGAAGCGGCAGCGTAATACATGGGATGAACGGTGAACAGGATATATGGAAAATGGGAGGCCTTCATAAACATATGAAATGGACATGCTATACCTTTCTTGCAGGCACTCTCTGTCTTATAGGCTTTCCTGTAATTACAAGCGGTTTTTACAGTAAAGACGAAATCCTTGCTTCTGCATTCACATTCGGTGAAAGATGCACTCATAATATGCCTTCATATATACCGTCATATATAGGTTATCTGGGTTATATTCCTTTACTTATGGGTCTTGCAGGCGTATTTCTGACAGCCTTTTATATGACCCGTTGCTTCACCCTTACATTCCTTGGAAATAAAGTTCGTTCCGATATTCATCCCCATGAATCATCACCTGTTATGTATGTCCCTCTTGTTATACTCGCAATATGTTCAATTCTCCTGGGAGCAGTCGGTATTCCCGGTATGAGCCTCTTTCACAGTTTTGTTCATTTTACAGGCGTGGAAGGTATGAACACAGGCGGTATTTATGAATTCGGAGCAGTAGAAGGACCTAACTGGATTGTAATGATTATCTCGGTATTACTCGGATTTGCCGGTATAGGGCTCGGATATGTGTTCTACGGAGTAAGGGTTATTAAACCGGAAGAAACATTTATGAAACCTGTTTTAGAACCGGTTCACGGACTGGTAAATACAATAAGGGATTACCTTATTTATATTACAACTAAAATACCTGCCACGATCATGCTTGTTCTGACTCTACTGTATAAGCTCATATATACAGTAGTAAAAAACAAATACTTTTTCGACGAAATATACAGATATTGCATCATATGTGTAATGCTTATGATTGCACAGTTCTGTTATGTGATAGATAAATTTATAGTAGATAAGTTTGTCGATCTATGGGCATATATTATGCTATTTATAAGCCGTATAAAAAGATGGATAGATGACCATATAGTTGACGGAATTGCAGTAAACGGCTGGGGATATGTGAGTATACAGGGAGGTAAATACCTGACTTATCTTCAGACAGGTAATATACAGCAATATATTATGGCCATATGTATCGGTATAATTTTTCTTGTTATTATAGGTTCCGTAATTGGTTCATTCAATTCTATACCGGGTTTATCAATAAAGTAGATTTTTTGTATAAATTTATAAAATAAAAAAAGGAGTTGACGAGATGTTAAGTGCCATTACATTCCTGCCATTACTGGGAGCACTCATAATATTATTCCTGAATAAAAATGATAAAGAGTATATAAAAATCACCTCCCTTATCTCAAGCGGTATAAGTCTTATCCTGTCACTCATTGTCTATGTGGGAGCTCAGACTAAATTCTTTCCCCTTACCGGTGGAAAGACCTTTGAATTATTTCAATGGGAAGGTCCTTTTTCATGGATCAGATTCGGCGCTCTCGAGCAAAACGGTTTTTCCATCAATTATTTTGTAGGAGTAGACGGAATAAGTTTACCGATTGTAGTTCTGACTACATTACTCACATTTCTTTCAATTCTCTATTCAGGTAAATATATAACTAAGAGAATAAAAGAATATTTTTTCCTCTTTTTACTTTTAGAAACAGGTATGCTGGGAGTATTTATTTCTCTGGATTTCTTTCTCTTTTATGTATTCTGGGAAATCTGTCTCGTGCCTATGTATTTCTTGATAGGTATATGGGGTGGTCCGAAGAAAGAATATGCGGCAATAAAATTCTTTTTATATACCCTGGTAGGCAGTATGGGTATGCTGGTAGCCATATTGATACTTTTTTTCAATACCAGTCCCCATACATTAAATATGCTGGAAATTATGGCCCAGAATCCTCTTGCAGGGAAATTTGCCCTGGGAGCTCTTACATTCTGGCTTATGTTTATAGGTTTTGCCATAAAAGTACCTATGTTCCCTTTCCATACATGGTTGCCACTGGCTCATGTAGAAGCTCCTACAGCAGGAAGTGTAATACTTGCAGGTATTCTTCTTAAGATGGGGACTTACGGTTTTTTAAGGGTTGTCCTTCCTATGATGCCGGAAGCATCTGCCGTATTTGCCTTCCCTCTGGTGATACTTGCCTTTATAAGTATTGTTTACGGTTCGTACTGTGCTCTTGCTCAGACTGACTTAAAAAAGCTTGTAGCTTATTCAAGTGTAAACCATATGGGCTATGTTATGCTCGGCATAGCCGCATCCTATGCAGCTACACCTGCAGGAAATGATGCGATGCAGAAAATAATCAATTTCAAAGCAACTGCTCTTAACGGTGCAGTTATGCAGATGGTAAGTCACGGACTTATAACAGGAGCGCTCTTCTTCCTGGTAGGCGTAATTTATGAAAGAGCCCATACAAGGGATCTGAACAGTTTCGGAGGACTCGGTGTCAATCTTCCTGTGTATGCAGGTTTCTTTATGCTCTTTGCCATGGCTTCCCTGGGGCTTCCGGGATTATGCGGTTTCGTAGGAGAATTCCTTGTTTTCCTGGGTGCCTATGGTGTCGGCCCATATGCTACAGGACTTATTATTCCACTGCAGATTATAGTAGGTCTGTCACTTCTCGGAGTAGTGCTGACTGCAGGTTATATGTTATGGTCTGTACAGCGCATATTTATGGGACCTCTGAATGAGAAATGGAAAAACCTGAGTGATATGAGTGTAGTAGAACTGGGAAGCCTTACACCGCTTATGGTTCTCACAGTATTACTCGGTATATATCCTGCTCTTGTTATCGATATGATAAATCAAAGTGTATTATATATTCTCAAAACTCTGAATCTGTAAAAGTTATTAAGGAGGAATATGCTTGTTTATAACTGTACAAAATCTGGCACCTGAGATAATTCTCTGTGTTGGAGCTCTCCTGATAATATGTGTGGATGCCTTTTTCCCTAAAATAAAGAAATATTATCTCGGACTTGCAGCGTGGATGTTTACGTTTCTGAGTTTTTTAAGTCTTTATTTTTTAACAGGCTATGGGAAGAGTGCTGTTATTTTTCAGGGAAGCTATTCGACAGACGGATTTGCTCTGTTCTGCAAAGCACTTATATTTATTGCAGGATCTGTTATACTCTTGTTTTCCATAGCCTATGTATATCGAAACATTCATTATAAAACTGAATTTTTTGTCCTTATACTATTTTCATTAATTGGTATGAGTGTTCTTGTATCATCAACAGATCTCGTACTTATCATACTGGCTTTTGAGTTTGTAAGTATTCCAAGTTATATACTTGTCGGTTATCACAGAGATGATATTAAATCAAAGGAAGCAAGTCTGAAATATTTCCTCTTTGGAACTGTTTCCGCTGCTATTTTGATTATGGGTTCTTCTCTCCTTTACGGTCTTACGGGAGAGACGAATATATATCATATAGCGCAATCTCTGGCAGGTGCAGGAGATGTACTTATACCGGGTTATAAATGGCTTACTCTCCTTTCCCTTGTTTTAGTAGGAGCAGGATTTGGATTTAAAATAGGAATGTTTCCTTTTCAGATGTGGGTTCCCGATGTATATGAAGGAGCACCAACACCTGTTACTGCTTTCCTTGCAGTCGGTTCCAAGACTGCAGGTATAGCTATCTTATTGAGATTCTTTTTTGTAGTATTTAAAAATAATATTCCAGTGAACTGGTGTGCCATACTTCTTGTATTATCTATAATTACAATGTTTACAGGTAATCTTATGGCAATAAGCCAGAAAAATATCAAAAGGATGCTCGGTTATTCAAGTATTGCCCATGTAGGATATATACTTGCAGGAATAGTCGGCATTTATCATTATAGCCAGACAGGACAAATGTTTAATGTCTCCCCTATTCTTGTATATCTTACGGCATATGTATATATGAATCTCGGAGCTTTTGCGGTAGTAATACTTGCAGAGGACATGACAGGAGATAATATAGATGGATATGCCGGTATGGGAACCAGGTATCCCCTTCTTGCCTTTATGCTTACAGTGTTTCTGCTGTCACTTGCAGGGTTGCCTCCTCTCGCAGGTTTTATAGGGAAATTTTTCATCTTCGGTGAAATAGTAAATGCATCGTACTATGTTCTTGTAATACTTGCCGTATTAAACAGTGTTATAAGTGTTTATTATTATTTTAGAATCGTCCATTTCATGTATTTTGTTCCCCATCCGGACGGTGATAAAAAACCTGTGTATTCATACAGTATTCTTACACTGGCAGCCATGTACATATGTTTTGCAGGAACAATCTTTATGGGCATAAAACCCAACTGGATTGTAGAGCTTGCCAGCAGGGCTTTAATCATTATAGATTTACGATAATAATAATGGTCTTTCCTCGCGTCACGCGTCACGCGTCACGGGTCACGACGATAAAAGGAGTAAACGTTATGAGTTATTTAAAGGAGATATTCACAGTAGTAGCAGACTTACCGGGAGGACAGATACTGCAGGGTGCAACAGATGTTGTATTTAACTGGTCCAGGCGATCATCTCTGTGGCCTATGACATTTGGCCTTGCCTGCTGTGCCATAGAAATGATGGCTGCCGCTGCATCCCGTTATGATATAGATCGTTTCGGAGCAGGACTTTACAGGCCGTCTCCGAGACAGTCTGATTTAATGATAGTGGCAGGAACTGTTACGCTGAAAATGGCACCTCTTGTTAAAAGACTTTACGAACAGATGCCTGAACCAAGGTATGTAATTTCCATGGGAAACTGTGCCAATACGGGAGGTATATATAAATATGATTCCTACTCTGTTTTGCTGGGAGTAGACAAAATCGTTCCGGTAGATGTTTATATTCCGGGATGTCCCCCCAGGCCTGAGTCTCTTTTATATGGTCTCATGAAACTTCAGGAAAAAATAGATAAGGAAAAATTTACACAGGTATTTTATTGATTTTATACGTGACGGGTTACGCGTCGAACACCAAATTACCTGAAGCGGTACTAAAAGAAAAATAAAAAACGGGGAGAACCATTATGCTAAATAAATTAAGAGAAGCCTTTAAACAGGCAGATAAAGAATTTAATGAACTCTTTGCCGGTGCATTGAGTTGTATAACAGGGCTTAAAACATCGGGAAAATATCTGTTAAGACCTACTGTGACTCTCCATTATCCGGATCAACACTGGGTCATGTATAAAGATACAAGAAACTGGCTCAAATTGATAAAAAATGAAGAAACAGGTGAAGAACTATGTACAGCCTGCGGAAGCTGTGTGAGAGTCTGTCCATGTTCCTGTATAAAAATTGCTCCCGGAAAAAAAGCCGAACATAGAAAGGGTCTTTTACCTGATATATTTGAAATAGATTTTTCACTATGCTGTTTCTGCGGACTCTGCGTGGAAGCATGCCCTTTTAATGCAATAAAATTCTGTGCCGCCTATGAAATGGCACAGTACGACAGAAAAGATTTAGTCTGGAATAAAGAGCAATTACTTGCTATAAACGATGATTTCAAACAGACAGAACCGAAACAGATGGTTGACAGATATGTAATTCCTTAAGAGTAAAAAGTGAAAAGTGAAGGGTAAAGGGTGAAGAGTGAAGGGCAGGTAAGCTTTTCACTTTTCACTCTTCACTTTTCACTGCAAATACTTCTTCTGTTTCCTGTTTAAATTCCTTAAATAATTGAGATAACTGAAGGGATTCCTTTGCTCTCAGAGAAAAAGCCTCTTTAAGTGAATTATAGTACCATTGCTGTTTGTCTTTCCCTCTTTTAAAGCGGAGCCAGAGGTCATCGCCCAGTAATGCCAGATCTTTTCTCATTGCCCTTACATTATCCAGCTTATCGGCACATTCTACAAGAAGGTTATCTATAGGAGCAGTTTTAAGGGTCTCTATAGTATGGTTTTTTCTATGTTCCCATGTATCTTTTTTATCAGGTTCTGAAATAGAAGACACTATAGCTGCTATTTTTTCTCCGAAACTCAACTTTATCTCCTCTACCGTTACAGGAGTATCTTCCAGTGTATCGTGAAGAAGACCTGCTATGACAAGATCTTCATCACAGCCTGCTTCTATAAGCAATTTACTTACACCTATAGGATGCACTATATAGGGCACATGAGATCCTTTACGAAATTGCCCCCTGTGGGCTTTAACGGCAAATTCGATTGCATCAAATATTCTGTCTGTCATAATGTATACCATCCTTCCTGGTAAGGATCTGTATGGAAATAACTACACATAGTTACCGGTTTATATCGTAACGCATGACGCGTGACGCGAGGATAATAGCCGTTCTAATAATTTGAGGGGTTATTTTTTTACAAAATTTAAATAATTCGTGATGCGTAATACATAACAGATTATTACTCCGCCGCATCACGTATTAAAAAAAATACATAATATAAACAAAAAGATTACCCGGACAAAATCCATCCCGGTAATCTCTTTAATCCCATTAATCCCCGTCTATTTAATGGATACTTTTGCACCTTCTGCTTCAAGTTCCTGTTTAATCTTTTCGGCTTCTTCTTTCGAAATAGCTTCTTTTACTGCTTTAGGTGCTCCTTCAACCAGGTCTTTTGCTTCTTTAAGTCCTAAAGTTGTAACTTTTCTTACAGCTTTAATAACTTTTATTTTGTCTTTTCCTGCATCTTCAAGGACTACATCGAATTCGGTTTTTTCTGCAGCAGCTTCAGCAGCCGGGGCAGCTCCGCCCATAGCCGGCATCATGCCGCCCATCATCATAGGAGCTCCGGCTGTAACGCCAAACTCCTTCTCAAATGTTTTTACCAGATCTACGAGATCCAGTACTGTCATACCTTTTACAGCTTCTATAATTTCTTCTTTGGTTATACTCATTGTTACCTACCTTTCTTAATTAAGAAAATATTTTTTTAACCTTGTTCTTCTTTTTGCCTTTTTATAGCATTTAATACATTTACAAAATCTCTCATCGGTGCAGCCAGTACACCAACAAAATTCTGCACAGGACCGTTCATTACGCCTGCAAGCTGACCGAGCAATACTTCCCTTGACGGTAATGTTGCAAGGGTTTCAAGTTCCTCGGCAGACAAAAACTTGCCTTTCATATAGGCAGCTTTAACAACAGGCAGATGATTCCTGTCTTTATTGGCTTCTTTCTTGAAGTCTACAATAGCTTTGGCTGTTGCAACAGGATCTTTATAACCGAAAATAGCAGCAGTCGGTTCAGCAAAATAAGTACTGAGCTTATCATCGCCTGTCTCTTTAATTGCTTTACAGGCAAGGGTATTCTTTATTACCTTGTATTCACTGCCTGCATCCCTGATCTTTTCCCTGAGAATTGACACTTCTTTTACAGTTAATCCCGGTTTTCCCTGTTCACCTCTATAGTTGGTAAGCACAACTATCTGAGATTCTTTAAACTTACCCTTAAGTTGTTCAACCATTTCTTGTTTTTCTGGTCTAATCTTAGTTGAAGTCACTTTACCCCTCCCTTCGAAAAAGTTTACAGTTTATGGTTTATAATTTAACTTCCGGAGAATATAATTAAAACTGATTCCTGAAGCTTCAACTCTAAACTCTAAACAATGTGACTGCTCCCGCTGCTAAGCTACATAGCAGGGGTGTTTCCCGGGGCTTTACCCGCAGACTACAGTCATAGCCTGGTTTATAATAAAAGACTTCTGCATATGCAGAAGTCTTTTATTCATAATAAATATTTTATTTAAGACCTCCGCAGGCAGTCATATGACTATTAAGTGTATTACA
>DAIOEN010000131.1:0-20513 GCA_036746235.1 Vulcanimicrobiota bacterium
AGAGCACGGTACCCGTTAATAAATATTATAAGTTACGAAGAAGAAAGACTTCTTTCTACTATAAAAGATGTTTTAAAGAACAGTAAAAATATGTTTTCCTGGACTCTGGGAGAAGGATTTGAAATTATAAATTCCAGAGGAATTCATCCTGAACCGGGTGCTGTAGATCCTCTTGTTGCTCTGGACAGAATAGATAAATTTCAGAACGAAGCAATTTTTATTCTAAAGGATTTTCATCTTTTCTGGAAGGATAACAGAGTTCTTGTAAAGCTTCGCTCTCTATGTTCCAGACTTAAAAAAAGCACAAAAAATGTAATAATTATTACACCTGTTCCCGGCATACCTCCTGAACTGAAAGATCATGTAACAGTAATTAATTTCCCTCTTCCTGACTATGATGAAATGGTAAAAATTTTAGACGATGTTATAATTAAGACATGTATAAAACCCCGTCTTACAGCAGGTGTTAAAGAAAGAATAGTAAAATCCTCTCTGGGACTTTCAGGCAATCAGGCTGAAAGGGCATTTTTGAAGTGTATTACTATAAACGGTAACCTGGATGAACGTTCTATAGATCTCATTTTATATGAAAAAAAACAGATGATCTCCGAAACGCCTGCTCTGGAATTTTTCCCTGTAACAGAAACAATAGGAAGTGTAGGAGGTCTTGAAACATTAAAATCATGGATTAAAAAGAGAGAAAAGGCTTTTACTATAGAAGCGAGAGATTACGGGCTACCTACGCCTAAAGGTATTCTTCTTGTAGGAATTCCAGGCACAGGTAAAAGCCTTGTGGCAAAAGCCATATCAGGTCTGTGGAAAATGCCTCTGTTGAGACTTGATGTGGGAGCAATATTCGGAGGCCTTGTAGGGCAGTCGGAAGAAAATATAAGGACTGCCATATCTATTGCAGAAACTATAGCTCCATGTATCCTCTGGATAGATGAAATAGAAAAAGGACTTTTCGGGCAAAAAAGTAACAGCCAGGGAGATAGTGGCGTTACTGCAAGGGTTTCCGCTACATTACTTACATGGCTTCAGGAAAAGATATCTCCTGTATTTGTTGTGGCAACGGCAAATGATATAAAAGGATTTGCTCTTGAAGAACTCAGAATGGGAAGGTTCGATTCTATATTTTTTCTCGATCTTCCTGATGAAAAAGAGAGAAGAGAAATTTTTAAAGTCCATATTGAAAAAAGACGACCTGTCATAAGAAATTATGATATTTCTTATCTTTCATCCCTCACTGAAGGTTATACGGGAGCAGAAATAGAACAGATTATAATAGAAACTATGCATAATGCTTTTAATGAAGACGGCAGAGATTTTGTAACAGAAGATATAGTCAAAACAATTAATACTGTCATACCTTCATCTGAAATGATGAAAGAAAAAATTGATGAATTGAGAGTATGGGTGGAAAGTAAAAGAGTGAGGTCTGCTTCAGGGGATAGCAGGAAAAAGATTAATATACTTGATAACAGGTCATATATAAAATTGGAACCTTATGGAAAATCGTGAGATGTGACGCGTTACGATTTCTAATAACTATCAGAACAGGAGAATATACATGAGTTTTCTCTCAAATTTTCTTGAGAACATATTTCATAGAAAAGAATTTGAAAAGTTAAAGGTAGAAGTTCTGGATTTGAGAAGAAAAGTCATGGAACTGGAAATAGAGTCGGAGGAAAAAGAAAATTTAATCGAATCATTAAAAAAAGAATATGAAGCTTTACATAGCAGATGTAGAGATAATACAGTTAATGTAAAAGAGGAAGAGATTATAGAGATCTTCACTGAAATCTCTCCCCATCTGACCCAGTTAAATACTATGAAAAAGCTTGATGAGAAAGGCAAAGATATAAAGATAAAAGATCTGTTCCGTCTGATAAAACAGATAGAGAAGATTTTTGAAAAACGTGGTGTCATACAGATTGGAGAAGCAGGTGAAAAGGTGCCTTATGACAGTTCGGTACATCAATCGGCAGGCAATATGTCTATCTCTGAAGCTGAGGAAGTGATCATAAGATTTTGCGGTTATAAGATACAGGACAAATTAGTAAAAAGAGCGCTTGTAGGAAAGGATTTTTGAGTTGTTTTAGAAAGGGAGTAATAAGATGTTAAAATTTTTTATTATTATAAGTTTATTTTTAATCCCCTTATATGCTTTTGCTTCAGATGAAACACCGGTTCCTGATGTATGGTGGACTTATTCCACAGGTGGAGCGATAAATGCACCTCCTGTTATGGCAGACGTGGATTCTGACGGTAAACTTGAAGTCATAGTGGCATCTGAAGATAATTCCATTTATGTCCTGAGGGCTACTACAGGCAGTCTGGTATGGAAATTCTCTGCAAAAGGGCCACTGCTCGGTCCTCCTGTAATTGGAGATTTAGATAAAGATAATGATCTTGACCTTGTATTTGGATGCCGTGGTGATTATATTTATGCCATTGAAGGTAAAGAAGGAAAACTGCTCTGGAAATATCTCTGCGGAGGTGCTATGGTATCTTCACCTGTCCTGGGAGATATAGATTCTGACGGAGATCTGGATGTAATTATAGGTTCAGGTGATTATTATCTGACAGCTTTTGATGGCCCCACAGGAGCATATCTATGGAAATATGAAACAGGTGGCGAGATAGCCAGTTGTCCTGCTATAGGAGATATCGATGGTGATAAGAAACTGGATCTGGTAGTTGGAAGCAGAGATCATAAGATTTATGCTTTTAATGCCAGAGATGGCTCAGTTAAATGGACTGCATCTGCAGGTGATGAGATAATATCTTCTCCTGCCATGGGAGATTTGAACAGAGATGGCATTTATGAAATAATTATTACATCAGTTGATACTAAATGTTACTGTTTTGAAGGTAAAGGAGGGCGTAAATTATGGGAATATAAAACAGAAGGAGCAATAATTTCATCTCCTGCCCTGTTTGACGTAAATGGTGACGGATTTATCGATGCCACTTTTGGCTCAACAGATCATTATATTTATGCTATAGACAGTTCATCAGGAAAACTTCTGTGGAGATATGAAACAGAGGATGAAATAACTTCTTCTCCTGTAGTGGCAGATATTGACGGAGATGGAGGTATGGATGTCCTTATATCTTCAAGGGATAATTTTCTTTATGCTGTTGACGGATGGAATGGTGATGACCTGAGAGGTGGAGGTCTTATCTGGAAAAGAGAACTGACTTATTACAGTGACTCTGGATCTTTTATAATAGATGTAGACAGAGATGGATATCTTGAAATATATCTGACCTCAGCAGGAGGTAAATTATATGCCTATAAAACTAAATGTTCCGGCCAACTCGGGTGGCCCCGTTTCGCGTCAGATCCTTTTAATACGAATGTCTATGAAAATACTCGTTCCTATGTTCAGGCCATAGCAAAAGGTGTTCAGGCTATGAGTAAATGGAGGCCGCCGATTAAAATAAGGTGAGAGTCGTGAGTCGTGAGTAGAGGCGTTTAATTAAATACTCTGGGATTAAATACGTATCACGCATTACGCGTTACGCGTCACGATTATAATAATATTGGAAATATACAAACATGTTAAAATATATATGCAGTATGTGTAACTATATATATAATGAAGAGTCAGGTGATGAACAGTCCGGTATTTTACCTGGCACTAAATTTCACGATCTTCCTGATGACTGGTGCTGTCCTGTATGTGGTGCAGAAAAAGCTAAATTCTATCAGTCTTACGGGGGAGGGCCGAAAAGACGTCGTGCCTGATTATGACAGGTCTCTATTTTTTATATTTTAGTTTACTGTAAGCAAGAGCTATAAATTTCCTTACATCACTGTCTGTTTCATTTTTTATGCCTGTCATAAGATAATCAAGTCCATCTTTATCCATTCTTTCTACAAGTATTTCTGCAGCTTTTATTCTCAATTCTTTATGGGGTTCATGTAATACTATATTGCCTATATACTCGGTAACACTATTGTCCTGAATTTTACCTATATGTTCAAGAATTTCTTTTTTTTCTGAAATCGTGACATTTTCACTGTTAAATGTACTTATCAGTTCTTCCTTTTCGTTTTTATTATAATCCTCCCTCTGTGAACCTAAAAGATTATCGGATAAAATAAAATCTGCCAGATCTGAGTGTAATTTTTCCTTCTCAGCATTTTCTAAAAGTTCATCTATTTCTGAAAGATCAAAATCACCTTCAATGAAACCTTCTTCTGACGCAAGAATGTCATCTATTTCCGAAAGATCTATTTCATCTTCTAATATTTGTTCACTCTTCGATTGTTCTGATAGAATGTCTGCCATCTCTATCTCTTCCATAGTTTTATCTGAAACTTTTCTATCTTCTGCGCTTTCTATTTCTTCGGGAATGTTATGCACACCGGCAAAGTTCACTGATTTAGCTATGGAATATTGCACAGGTTCTTTCTCTTCCTGACCTGTAACCTCTTCGGGACTTTCTATTGCCTGGAGTATATTCTGGAAATAGGTATTTATTTGCTCGATATTACCGGTTTTAATTTCTATGTTATCAGATAATTCTTTTTCTATAGAACCTTCATTGCCGGTTTTAAGCTCTATGTTATCAGATAATTCTCCCTTTAATTTATTTTCATCAGCTATTATTGTTTCTTCAGAACGTTCTTCAATTTTATGAGGGTCATAATCTTCTCCTGCAAAGTTCAGGTTTGTAAACCAGTTTTCCTTCTGACTGTTCTGGAACAACCCTCTTTCATACATTGCATTTTCTTTGATATCTTTTTGAGATGGTTCTGGAAGAGTTTTTTGTTCATGTTTTTGCGAAATATCCTCAGCAGTTTTGTCTGATATAGAAGAAGTGTTTATTTCATATTCTACCGGAATATCTCGAAGATTTTTTAGCGATTTATCTGAAAGATTTTTTATGTCATGTTTTATTAGAGATTTACCAGAATCTATCAGGGGTTTTACGATACGTTTTTTTCTTTCATCAGCTATAAGGTTTTTTTTCGAAGCTTTCAGAACTTGAAAGGAACCTTCATTAGGATTTTCTTTTATCTTATTTTTCGCGCTATCCGCTTCTATTTCCTGTGATATACTCTCTTCTTCAAGTAATTTTGCCAGTTCAGGCGGAAGTTCTTCTCCTATAGAATTGAAATCCATATCTTCCTCTATATCTTTTATTTCATCATCAGGTAATTCTTCACCTGAGACAGGCATTTTATACCAGCATGTATAGCATATAGTATCTACATTATCATCTACTCTCAGGCAATCGTTGCATACCATAAGATTACATCTGGAGCATTTTTTTATTGCTTCTTTATAACTGTGATAGGCACATGGTATCTTTTTTTTGGCAGGCTTTTGTGTCCAGGGAACAATCATACCCTGTCCGGCAAGACTTGCACTCACCTGATACTGCAGATTTGATATATTAATGTGAGGTTTTGGTTCTTTCAAATCAGTCTCATCGGAAAAAGAAAAAAAACACCCCTTCTGAGCACATTCGGAACAGACAGTGTTGTTATTTATTACCTTTGTACAGAGATAACAGAACCATTTAGAACACTGGTGACATTTTTTATCGGCAAATAGATTTGGATGTTTTGGACAGAACATTATAAGACACTCTTTAAATAAAAAAGAGGTAAACAAATCTTTTACCTCTTTTTTTGAAAAATTTTTTTATTTATTCCTCTTCAGCTACTTCTTCGCCTTCTTCTCCTTCAGCATATTCATCTGTTTCAGGTGTTTCTTCGGCTTTTTTATTGTTGCAAGAGAGACCTTCTCTAAAGCTATACCATCCTTTAGCACTTGATGCTGAAGATGCTCCGGAATATCCTCCTAAACCACCTATCATAAAATTCCCTCCTTAATGATATATCTTTCAAAGACATAATTATCTATTTCTTTATTTTAATATTTTATCACGCATTATTATAAAAAGTAAAGACCATAAATATTTTTAGTTGACTTTCCGAATAAAATAGCAATATAATAGTAAGTGATCCAGATTTATTGAGGTGAGTATAAATACTGAGGTGAGCATAAATATTTCATAAAAACTCTCGTGACCCGTGACGGGAGGAAAACCTTTTATTACATGCTTATGCTCAGGTTAATAAAAAATATGAAAGATGTGTCCGGGAAAAATAAAATACTTCTCCTGTCAGTTCCTTTTTCAGCAAAGAGCTCGGCAGTGCCTAAAATGGAAAATCATGGACTCTGTTATATAAAAGCCTGTCTTATATATCATGGCTTTCAGGTTCATATGATTGATGGAAATGCTCTGGATATTCCATGGCATGAAGCAATAAACAGGTTGAATTTAGGAGATTATTTTCTTGCAGGTTTTTCCGTATATTCAACAAATTATAATAACAGTATAAAACTCATTAAAGCAATGAGAAAAGCCGGATTTACAGGTCATATTACTATGGGAGGCCATTATCCTACTTTTTCCTGGCATGTTATACTGAAAAATAATGGTACCATAGATTCTATTATTACAGGAGAAGGTGAAACACCTGTAGTATCACTTGCAGAAGCATTACAAGCCGGTAAAGACTGGCAGGGCATAGAAGGGCTTGCATACAGAAAAGATGAAGAGATTATCTCCAATCCATGCGGAGCTCTTATAAATCCTCTTACATTTCCGTTCCTCCCGGACAGGGATTCTTATGGAGATTTGTTAAAAAATCAAAATTTTGCCACTATTTCATCGAGCAGAGGTTGCCGGGGAAACTGTACTTTTTGCAGTGTAAGGAGTTTTTACAAACAGGGACAGGGGCCATGCTGGCGTCCAAGAATAGCAGAGGATATTGTAGATGAGATTGAACATCTTAATAAAAATGGTATTTCTAATTTTGCTTTCTGCGATGATAATTTTATGGGAGTCGGTAAAGATGGGAAACTTCGGGCAAGGACTATAGGAGAAGAAATAATCAGACGAAATCTTGATATAGCCTATGCCATAGACTGCAGACCTGATGACGTGGATGAAAATTTACTTTCTTTTCTATCACAGAGCGGTCTTGTAAAGGTTAATATAGGTATAGAATCTTTTGTAGAACGACAGCAGAAGCTTTACAGTAAAACCATATCCCATGAAATGCTGGAAGAGGCTATTCTGTTACTCAAGAAACAGGATTTTCTGATTGGTCTTTATACAATATTTTTCGATCCCTTTGTAACCTTTGAAGAACTTTCTATTAATTTCAATAAAGCTCTTGTTACAGGGCCTGAATATTTTCCTGAATTTGCAACATTTCTCCAGGTATTTCCTGGCATACCTCTTTATGAAGACATTAAAAAACAGAATCTCCTTGATACTCACAGAGTTCTTGTAACCAGAGACAATGAATACTGTATTAATTACAGATTTCAAAATCCGAACATAGAGGAGTTTTTTGTTATGTGTCTTCATTTTGAAGTTACCCTTAATGATTTACTTGCTCCTTTTACAGGAACATCTCTTCTTTCACCTGAGAAATACTATGATCTTTATAAAAATATGAGAAGGCTGGCCTGTACTTGTTTCTTAGAAGGAATAGAGCAGATGAAATGGCAGGAAAGTGGCTATCTTGAAGGATGGATAGAAAAGGGGAAGAAACTGGTAGAAGTGAAAAGTGAAAAGTGAAGAGTGAAGAGTGAAGGGTGAGTAGGGGCGTTTTATTAAACGCCCTGGGGATGAAATATGCGTGATACGTTACGCATTACGCATCACGCATATTACGCATTACGAACCACCCGTCACGCGTTACGCGTCACGCGTCACGCATCACGTCCCGTTAAAGCAACCAGTGGAATTGCAGGCTGTTTATCAAAATTTCTGCCATTATTCCATGTAATGATAAGTTCCTGCCTGGCTCTTGTAATACCTACATAAAGGAGTCTCAATCTTTCCGATGCGCAGGAAATTCTGGATTTTATTGTTTCTTCTCCTTCCTGATATTCAAATAGGTCCGGGTTGACTGTAGCTTTGAGTTGTGAAATGCTTTCTGCCGTAAGATTTAAATTGTTACGAATAAACCATTTTTCGGATATGAAGGTATCGCCCGGTAATGTAGAGGGAAAGTCATAATTATTGACAGACATAAGATGAACTCTGTCCCATTCCAGGCCTTTTGCTTTATGCATTGTGGCAACAACCACTTTACCTCTGTATTTTTCAGGGTCAAACCCGGTTTCTTCGTCACTAAAACCGATAAATTTTCTTTCATTTTTTGCAATAACTGACAGTTCCCTTGCAAATTCCGGAAGTCTCCAGCCTGGATGATATTTTCTTGTCTGACCCAGGGCAAGAGCAAGTTTATGTGCAAGAGCCAGTTCTGATGGCTCTGTAAACAGATCCTGTGCTACAGTAATTATTAACTGTTCTACTGGCAACATGGTTGTCCCATGCCATCTTCTGACAATATGGCGGAATTTTACCAGTTCATTGTATATATGCATCTCATCATCTTTTATATCCAGATCTCTCAGCCAGTCTCTGTCAACTCTCGGCCAGAGAAAATCCTCTACATAGCTGCAGGCTTTTAATTCTTTTGCTATTGTCATGACTTCTTCTTTTAATTCTTCATTATCTTTATCTTTTCTTCTCCATACTTCATAGATTTTTCCAAGTTGTCCGGGAGATGACGGTCTGGCAAGATATGCGATAATATGTGTTATAGCTCCTGCTGCATCTCTTGTAGATTTGGTACTTTTTAATAGTTCCACCGGATCTATTTTGTTTTTCTTTAATTCATCTACGACTTTACTGCCATAATCGTTTTTTAATACCAGAACAGCCACTGTTTTATCAGGATTTTCATTAACCCATTTTTTCAGTGAAGACACTACAAAATCAATTTCTTCTTTAGGTGTAAATTTTTTCTCTATGATTTTAATTTTTTCCGGCATGTCCTGAGGATTAGGCTGAGGGTCATCCGGTTCTGATGGTTTTATAAATGGAGTTGTAAGAGAGTCCCTTATTTCTTCTACAGGGTGTTCTTCCATGGTCCATTTTATCAGACTGTTTGCAAGATTTATAACAGTTCTTGAAGAACGTCCTGATTCGGGTAATTCTTTTGCCATCACTATTTTTTCCTTAATAAAATCTCTAAGAAATTTCGGATTGGCAGTAGTAAAAGTTTCGTATATTGCCTGATTGGGATCTCCCACACGTACCCAGTTACCTGAAGGGCCGGCGAGAAGTCTTAGAATATCTTCCTGAAGACGGCTGCTGTCCTGTGCTTCATCTTCAAGTATATAGGGCCATCTGTTTCTGAGTCTGTTAAGATATTTTTCATCTCCTTTAAGTGCTTCCAGAGCAAGACGGATTAAATCATCGAAGTCAACTGCTCCTCTGTAAGAAAGGGCATTGTTGTAATCTTCATATATAGCAAGAGCCATTTCTACAAGAATAAAACTGTTTCCCGCCTGTTCCAGTCTGTTACGGAGCATAGAAGGAGTCATTTTAAGATCTTTTGCCTGTTTAATAAAGCTTCTTGCTATATCATTTACAAGATTCGGCAGTTGTTCTCTTTTTATCCAGTTCACTTTTCCCTCATCACAATCAGGAGCAAGATAATCCAGCAGAACAGATCTGTTACTGGTGACCCATGCCTGTGCAGTATCTTTAAGTATCTGTTCTGAAGTTCTGTCATCTATTATATAAAAATCCGAAGAAAGTCCTACAAGAGAAGGTCTTTCTCTTACAATGTCATGGGACAGACCGTGAAGAGTTCTTACCCTGTAGCCTATATGTGGCAGCAATCCGAGTTCCTGAATAAATCCGTTAACTCTGTGGGAAAAATTCTCAACTGCAGAATTAACAAGTGTTACTATAAGAACTTCCTGTTCATCCTCTATTTTTTCTTTAATAAGCCTGGCAGCAAGACATGAAAGAGTTTGAGTTTTCCCGCTTCCAGGCACTGCAGATACTCCAAGAAAGCCTCCTTTATAATTTAACACTTCTTCCTGAGATTTTCTGGGTTTAAACATTTTTTTTACTCCAAAATTATAATCGTGACGCGTAACGCGTAACGCGTGACTGGTGGATTCGTGATGCGTGACGTATTACGTGTATTTCATCTCCGGGCGTTTAATAAAACGCCCCTACTCACCCATCACTCTTCACTCTTCACCCTTCACTACTCACTTCTCGCCGGTCACTGGTAACTGTTACCCGCCGGTCACTGGTAACTGGTCACTGCTCACCGCTCACTGTTACTCCCCCCGGTCCCGTAAAAACTCTCTGAATAGCTCTCAATAAAGTTCCCTGCTGTTCATACCCCTGTTCTCCGAGTTCGGAGAGACCGAGATATATTTTTCTTCTGCACCGATATATGAGCCCCCTGGTAATACGATAAAGACCTTCCTGGTTTATCTGGAATTCATCTTCATCTGTCCATTGTTTCCCTGTATGCCATTGACGGCTCATTACATATGGATTTGTAAGAGGTTGATAGAGCCTTTCCCACCATCCTCCACTTCCGATATTAAGCCAGAACTGATAGTCTACAGGGGTATTCATCATTAAAAATGTATGGGCAGGAGCAAGAAGAACGGAATTTTTTTCCTTTACTTCCCAGTTCCTTATATATTGATCGGCAACAAGTCCTTCCTGAACCATTTCTATATATTCCTGTCCCATGGATTTACCTTCAATGTTCACTGTTTTACGGAATTTTTTTATTGAATCTATAAGATTGGCCGCTATGGCAGCCTGTTCGAAGGTGCCGTAAAATCCGTAACCTTTCTGTGACAGTATTTCCCCGAAGATTCTGTTTAAAAAATGATCGAGTTCTTCATTATTTCCTTTTATATAATCGTCTATCCACATACGCAGCATTTCATATCTATCTCCAAGAACATAGGTAATACGTTCCTGAAGCTCTGTATTTATTTCATCAAAAGGAGCCAGAACAGGCCTGTTATTTACCGTTTTATATAGATTATCTGCTATAAGGTGAGCTCTTACAAGATCAAGATCTTCTATGGATTGCATCAGTCCATAGGCTACATCGAAATTACCGGGTATAATACCCCACGCCGGATGGGCAATTGCAGCAAGCATAAGAAGACACTGTGTTACAGGCTCTTCCCTGAGAGCCCTTGACGGACGATGAGAACGGGCAGGTATATTCTTTTCTTCCAGTCTGTTCATGAGAGAAAAACGAAGGGAATCTGTCAGATAAGGGGCAAGAATAACTATTTCTTCCGGTTCTGTATGATACTCTTTTACAAGTAATTCTACTTCTTCTGAAACCCAGTCAAGCATTTCTATATGGTATCTGTGAGGTTTATAGGTGATTATTTTCTTTATATTTCCCTGTTCTTTTATGGCATGTCTTTTAAAAGATTGTGCCAGTTCAGATGCGAAAGCTCGAAGATTTTGAGATGTTATAAAAGAATTCCTGAGTGTAGAATGAATTGAACATACATCTTTAAGTTTATATGCATTAACCGGATCAGAACCGAGAAACGATCTGTATCCACCGTCTGTATCATAAATAATTAAAGCTGATTTACTCAGTGAAATCCATTCTGACAGTATATCATGTGCTACAGATGTATCTTCTTCTATATTATCTACTATAATATGCCTGAACGTTTCAGTAAGGTGCCTGTAACAGGCAGAACAGGTCCAGATATAATTGAAAAAAATTTCTATCTTCAGAGAAAAGTCAAGTAAATTGTGAGAAAGACAGAATTCTCTGAATGCACTGGCACATGTCTGGACTTCATCACATGTTCTTTCGTAGCTTTTTTCTCCTGTCATGGAAGATTTTAACCTTTCTCCGATGGTGCTGACAGGGAAACCGACGAGAGCAGCCTTGTTCAGATTATCCAGAATTTGACTGTAAATACGGTTTCTTTCTATTGTTATTGTCTGAAAATAGCCTCTGTAAATAAAAGGTTTTACTATATTTGCCATATAATACTGGGCTGTTTCCAGTGAAAGAAATGTCGGTTCTTTATCCGGCCTGGCAAAACCTGCTTTCTGTGCAATAAGAGGCCAGTATATTTCTATCATCTTTCTGGCAATTCCGCTTATAGTTTGAATGGATATTACCGCTCCTCCTGTAAGTTCAGGGTTTTTTATGACCCGGTATGGTGTTGCCAGAGTGTTCTGAGGTACGATTATTAATATGGAATCCCCTCTTATTCCTTCCGAGAGCAAACGGATGATACGATTAACTGCAACAGTTGTTTTCCCTGAACCGGTAGGCCCTTCAAGAAAAATTTTACTGTTTACAGAATAATTGATTATATTCTGCTGTTCCGAAGAAAGTTTAATCAGTTTCATGAATCGGTTTACTCATGGCTCTCTATATATAGTCAGGGACTGTAAAGAAATAACCTCATTAAATTAAGTAGTGATAGTGAATAAAATAAGACATTCATTACTTTCCACGACTCACTACTCACTCTAATCAAATCTATCTTTAAAAGTTCGATTTATATTGAATAATATCCTTCTCATGCGGAGAATGGAAAATGAAAAATTGTATCTTGTTAAATTAGCATATTTTGTATATAATAATAGATATTAAATTATAATATAAGGAGAGATGTTTATGAAAAACAAATTTATCTGTGTTTTATTTATTCTATTTCTTGTAACAGCAGGAGTTACTCAAATAGCACTTGGAGATTACATTAATATTGATAACGGTAATATTGTAATTAAAGGTGACGCAGGAACTACTACCATAGATCCCAGCGGTAATATAAATACAAGCGGCCAGAGCGGTTCAACATATGTAGATAAAAATGGGCAGGTTATAGTTAATGGTAATGAAGGTTCAACATATGTAGATAAAAATGGGCAGGTTGTAGTCAATGGTACTGAAGGTTCAACTTATGTAGATAAAGACGGCCATATTGTAGTCGATAATAAAAACGGTAGTAATACCTATGTTGATGCTAACGGGAATGTCAGGATGAATAACGGCCAGTATTACGTAGATAATAAAGGAAATGTTACAGGTACAGATGGAAATCAACAAAATTATTATGTAGATAATAAAGGAAATGTTATATATACAAACCCGAATAATCAGTATCGTGTAAACAACAGCGGGACTGTTATATATACAAATCCTGATAAAAAATACTATGTAGATAACAGTGGCAGTGTTACAATTAAAGAAAAAAGCGGAACTTACAGTTCTCCTCCCGGTTCTCCCTATGTCGACAGTAAAGGTGCCTATTATATAAATGATATAATTTACAGTAACTGTGATGAATTCCCTGCAAGTGATTATATTGCCTATGGAAATCAGAGACAGGGAAAGAGCGGGTGGGAATTTATATGTCAGGGATATACATTTGATAAACCTGTAGTTATCTCCAATATAGTTATTTCAAGTATTATTTTTCGCGGTGACAGTTCGGGAGAGATAGGAATAAAAGTGTTCAATGATAAATATAAAACAGTTTTTCAGGAAAAGAATTATACAAAAGCTGCAGGAAAAAAACTGCCTGCCGGAACATATTATTTTTATCCTTTAATAAATTCAAACAACACAAAAGACTGTACATTGAGATTGTTTTTAAATAAAAAGAATTAAGGGTCTGTAAAAAAATAACCTCTTCAATTTTTAGGTTTTGGGTTCTGGGTTAGAAAAAATCAAAAACCCAGAACCTGATTTTGATTGATAATGAATGTACCACTGGCAATATTCAGTTAAATTCTAACAGGATTATTTTTGAACAGACCGTAAATATTTGAATGATTGAGAATGATTGAAAAATTTTTTGCCTGATTATTTTTTCCCTACATTATTTCTACTTTTACTGTCATTTCTGTTTCCATAAGTTTATTATCAGGAAGGTATGATGTAGTATAAGTATTGGTAATAGATTTAATTAATTTACCTTCTTCAGGAGCAAAAAATATTTTTCCGTTACTGTTTATAATCTGTCTGACTTTAACGTCAGGGTAATCAGGTATATCTATATTTACCTCCAGTGTTTCACTTTTCATACTTATTACAGCACAGTTATGTCGGTTAATATCTTCAAATTTTTCCAGTTTATAAATATTTTTATAAGGCTTTGATGATTTTACTCCCGGAAGATTCACTATACTTTCACCTGTCCAGGAATGTCCCGGCATAACATCTTTATCCGGCAGGGAAGGGGTATTCTGCATATGTCCTGACGAATTTACCAGTATTTTTCCATTTGTAGCCATTTTTATAAAATAAGTCTGCTTTCCTCCGTCATGTGCAGGAGGACCTTTATCTACTATCATTACAATATGTCCTGTACCGTCGTTATCAAGATCAATTATTTTCTGCACCAGTTCCATATTGGAACTATTGTCTTTCCTGCTTTCTTCTGTATTATCATCCATTATTGTTTCAGAAGAAATAGTGCTTACTTTATATCTATCTTCCTGGCCCTTTAGAAATTTGTATGTTAATTTTGCCATAACCAGTCCTCCTGTTTTATACAAATAATGTAAATGTTATTATAGCATAAGTCCACTCTATTTGTGAAAAAATTTTAAATATTTTTCTTCTTTACTTTTTACTCTTTTGTTGTGATATATATTTATAATTATTTTAGTGATTTTTGTATCATATCTCAATTTTAAATATTTTTAACTTCAGTTTATTAAGAAAGGGGAATTTGTAAAATGGGTGCTTCAATTGGTAACTCTTCTCAAACAACTACTATAATTAATAATTATTACGGCGGAGGGCCTTCATGTGGACAGATGTCCGGCATGAATACTATGCAGATGTTTATGATGATGGCTCAGATGCTCAAAATGATGAAAAAGCTTTTAATGATGATGAGTGGAGGAAATTGTACGGCAATGCAGGGTAATTACCCCGGTATGGCAGACATGATGCAGGGAATGGGATGTTCCGGTGGTATGATGCCTTCAATGTTAAACAACTGTATGAGTGGTACGGGTATGATGGGCGGAGCCGGTATGATGGGCGGAATGGGATGTGAAGGTTCTATGGGACAGGGAATGGATATGATGTCCATGGCAGGTGCATTCCTTGGTTGTTTCGGAAGCGGAGATATGGCCAGTGCCGGTTCTATGGCCGGAGCCTTTTCCGGAGCCGGTTCCATGTCCGGAGCTTTTTCCGGAGCCGGTTCTATGTCCGAAGCTTTTTCTGGAGCCGGTTCTATAGCCGGAGCTTTTTCCGGAGCCGGTTCTATGTCCGAAGCTTTTTCCGGAGCCGGTTCTATGTCCGGAGCTTTTTCCGGAGCCGGAGCTATAGAAGGTGGCTTTTCTCCTGAACCTGCTCCCGGAATAGAAACGCCATCTGAAGATAAAACTCATGCAGCATCAGCTACGTCTACCTTCGGAGGAGCCGGTTTTAATGGAGCTACTGCAGCTGCTGCAAGTGCCAGTGGTGCAGCTTCTGCTTCTGCAGGAATAACAGGTCCCGGTGGTTTAACTGCCAGTGCGGCAGTAGATTCCGTTGGTGAAGCAGTATCTGCGGCAGCAGCTTCTGCAGGCCCTGCCGGTGCTGTAGCAGCCAATGCAGCTGTCGGTGTTGGTGATAATGTAGCTTCTGCAGCAGCCGATGCAGCATCAAGAGCAGCAGAGTCTCAGGCTCTGGCAGCAGGTGCCAGTGCCGAAGCAGCAAAAGCTGCAGGTCAGCAGGCAGCTCAGGCAGTAAATGATGCTGCCGCACAGGGTACCGGCATACAGGGGATGGCATCAGCAGCTTCCAATGCAACATCAAATGCAATAAACGGTATAACAGGAGGAACAGCCGCATCTGCTTCCACCCCCGGAGGAGTATCTGTAGCTACATCGGGAGCGGCAGCAGGGACAAATACTGCTGATGCAGCAGCAAAAGCTGCAGCTCAGTCTACTGAGAATGCAGCACTGGCAGCAGGTGCTACTCCTGAAGCGGCAAAAGCTGCAGGTGAACAAACTGCTGCTGCTGTAGGAGCGGCAGCAAGTGGAGGCACAGCAGCAGATGTCAAGAGCGCTGCAGAAACTGCTGCTAAAGAAAGTGTTTCTCAGGCAGTATCAGAATCTACAGCTCAATCCACGGCTCAGGGTGATTTCGCTTCTGCTTCTACTTCCGCTACAGAAACGTCTGCCACTTCAGCTGCTGCAGCAGCAGGTGATGCAGCAGCCGCCCAGGCCGGTGCTTCTGCTCAGAATGCTCAGTCAGATGCAAAGACAGGAGCAAAGGAAGCTTCTGCCTCCGCTCAGGCAGGTGATGCAAAATCATCTGCTCAGGCAGGCCCTGATAGCGCTCAGGCAGGCTCTCAGACAGGCAGTGCTTCTTCTTCTGCAAAAGCAGATGGAGGCAGTGCTACTACCGGTACGGACGCAGGTGGTTCCGGAGATAAAGGCAATACAGGAGCCAGTTCCGGCGGTGCCAGCGCAAGTGCAGGCGGAGGCACCAGTTCGGGAGCATCAGCTTCTTCCGGTAGTGGTTCAAGCAGTTCAGGTGGTTCAGGTGGTACCGGTAGTTCAGGTAGCGACGGTGGAGCAGCTGGAAAGAGTTAATGTAATATTGTAGAAAGTGATATTTGATATATAAGAAGGGGAAATTTTTATAGTGTTCCCCATTTCAATATAAAATAAAAGATTCAGTTATATCTGAATCTTTTATTTTATATATAATTTTTCATGAAGGGATATATTATAAATCAGAGAATTTAGTCACACCTTTCAGAATCAATCTATATACAATCCTCGCGTCACGCGTCACGCGTCACGCGTCACGATAATAAAAGGAGAATCACATTGCAGGACCCATTTTTAAAGCTTGTAGAAGGAGCTAAAAAACTCGGCAAACACAATCATAAATATATTTATACTATGTTGAAATATAAAGATGAACTTATAGAAGCTCTTGAGAGAAATGACAGTCTTGATAAAGTTCATCTATGGAATCTCAGGGATTATTCAGATGAAATGGATACCATCATATCAGTAGGAAGAACTCTGGAAGAGAAACTCAACTTTCTTGGTTGTTATTATGCCATACAGTTTCTTAATATGAACCTGAAAGCCCTTGACGCTCTCAACATGGAACTTGTGACATCAAAAGACAGTCAGAGACTGACCATTTATGCAGCATTTATGAGAAAAGCAGGTAAAAAATTCAGGTCTCTCACAGGGAATTATATGAGTAAACTTCTCTATTTATTTATGGATGGAGAAGAAATGCCTGAATTTACCATATGCAGTGTCGGTGCAAGAGCAGACCAGGATGATATAGATGTCGGAATTTTAACAAGAGAATCTGTATTGAGTAAGACCTTTGGCCTTGCCATAAGTAAACTGAATAAACAGATGCTTATTCATTCTACGAGACTCCATTTTCATCTTGCAGAAATGATGGGTATGGACAGATATTATTCTACAGTTCAGGAATTCTGGGATTATCTTTCTAACAATACCTATGATTTTGTTTTCATTACCGAAGTGCTCGGTGCAGCAAAGATATTCGGCAGTGATGACCTTTTCAATGATTTTAAAAGAGAAATAATATGTAAATATTTTTATAATCCTTACGGTGATAATAAATATCATGAAGCATATATAAGAGGCATTCTCGGTGAATTACATTCTCTGTTATTGAGAAAACCAAAAAAGGATTACCTGAATCCAAAGCTGGACAGTATAAGAATGCTTAAAGGATTTGTTTGTGTAGCTAAATCCATATGGAGTCTTGAAGAAGTCAACGCATGGGATATAGTTGATAGACTTGTATTACTGGAAAGTGAAGACAGGGAACTTTATATTCAGCTTGCCGAAGCTCTGAGTTCTGTTGAGATATTCAGGTATATTTATCAACTTTTTGTAGTGCAGGAAGAAGATATAACACTGCATGAAGTATATGTATTTGAGGATATGGATAGAATAGCCGGCTTTCTCGGTTATGAAATGAGCGGCCCCATAAGACCATGGCATTATGTGGTTTATGATTATCATGAACAGGTTAAAAAGGCACATGAAATAGCAGAAATACTTTTTAACAGGCTTACTGCTCATTTACGTTCCGTTACTGTTTTTTCAGAATTGCTTCGCGAGTTGCCGGATGGTGATGGCCATCTTGAGAGTATTATTAAAGAAACTCCTATGGTAGGTAAGTTTCGCACTCATGTTAGTAATACTATAGAAAAATTTGCTTTAACCGTAAAAGAGAAAGTAAAAAAGAAAAGATTGAATATTGCAGTAGAGTATATAAAGAGAGGCAGATTTTTCAAAGGTAATACCTTCTGGGATGATGTTCTTGAATCTATACTCAGGCCGGACGGGAAGGTTGTCGACAGATTTATCAAAGATTTTTCTTTATTATCACCGGCACGAAGAAAAGTTATCATGAAAAGTTATATTTTACTGGGGAGATATTCTTTTTATCCGCTTTTTGTATTATTTAGAGCACTGTTTAAACATGGAAAAAAATTTGGCGGTGAAAAACTTTTTCATCAATTTAACATGGTTTTTCTGGAGGAGCTTCCTACATTTAATGATGTTACAAGCAGAATACTGGAATTATTTGAAGACGGAACTCCTTTAATAAACGATTATCTTATGGCACTTCATGTAGAAGAGATAAAGAGATTTGAAAAAATAGTAGATGAAGAAACAGTAGAGGAACTCAGCGAAAAACTTGCCAGATTTAAACACCTGTGTTTTCTTCATTACTCTACAAGCACTTATTTTAAAGGTTTTTTTTACAGTATATTTCAGAAATATCCCGATTATGTAAATTTTATCAATTCGCCGGAGAAACTTAAAGAAATAAATATAGGAATATTCGGGGAACTTGAAGATTTAGAACATATTAAGGAAAGAAAGATAGAACTGGGAGATTATTATACCTACGAATTTGTTCGTGTTGCTCTTCTTACATTGAGCGGAGCTTCTACGGAACAGATTAATGTAGAATTTACAGAGTTTTCCGATAATTATCTGACAAATCTTTTTCTTATATGTAAAGAAGAGGTGGAAAAACAGGAGGGGCATAAAATTATTACAGATGATCTCTTCGGCATATATGAAGCAGGAGGACATGCAAGAGAACAGGCCTATGTAGATGACTTTGATGTAATAGTACTGATTGATTCAAATGATGAAGAATTGAGAAGAGTTCTGACCAGGATAATGACCAGAATGAACTCTGAAATTATAAAAAGAGGTATGCTTACACATTACAGATTTATAGAGCATTTCGGTCACTATGTAACCATGGTATCAGAACTTGAAGAATTTTTTCGCTCAGACAGAGAAGAAAATTTTATAGATAAGTCCCAGATCCTTGGTTCGCGACTACTTATAGGAAGCAGAAAGATTGAAAAAGAATGTGAAGACAGGATAATCAAGCCGTTTATTTTTGAACAGTCGAAAAATTATATTGATCATATGATAGGCGACATGAAAGCAAGGCATATTTCAGAAGCAGCTCTTTTGAAAGAATCCGTTAATCTCAAAGAATGCCGTGGAGGTCTCAGGGATATAGAAAGTGTCCTTCTTATATCCAAGGCAAAATTTCATATAAGAGAACATATAGGTGAAAATTTATTTGATATACTTTCTGAAAAAATTCCTTCCTCCAGAGGAACAATAGAGAGATTGAAAACTTATTTCTATTTTATCAAGAATCTGAGGGATCTTTATAGATTGACAGTAGCCGCAGATGACGAAGTAACGGAAGAAACGATGAAATATTTAGTTAAATTTTCAAGTTACAGAAATGCGGACCCTTCTATTGCTCCGGCAGCTTTATTTAACAAGCTCAGAATTTCTACTGTTGAAACCTATGGCATAATATGTGATTTACTTGAAGATTTTAATATTGAAATGACGTGATAACACGTCATTTCAATATTAAAATTCTTCATATACCTTTTTGTCTATATGACATGCTTCGTTTAAACATGTAAGAATAAAACCTTTGTTGTCATCATATTCAACTGTGCTGTAAGAAGCATTATCCAGATAAAATTTCCAGAAATACCTGTCATGCATATCAAGAACTGCAGCAATAAGTACTTTTATAATACATCTGTGAGATACTACAATAAATGTTTCTCCTTTATTTGCTTCCATCAGTTTTTTCAGAGATTTAAAGGCACGGTCTTTTACATTCTCCAGGGTTTCTCCTCCCGGAAACTTCATGTGTTCCGTATCGTTAACCCATTGATCCCAGAAATCGGGATATTTCTCTTTTACTTCATCCTTCGGCCTTCCTTCCCATTCCCCCAGGTTTATATTATTAAAACCTTCTATAATATTTACAGTCAGGCCTTTAGTTTCTCCTATAGTTCTTGCAGTATCCATAGCACGGCTGAGGGGGGACGAGTAAATTGCCTTTACTTTTCTCTGTTTCATGGCTCTGGCAATCGCCTCTGCCTGTTTTCTGCCGTTTTCATTCAGCGGCACATCCAGACGGCCCCTGAAAGCGTTCAATCTGTTTGCTTCTGTTTCTCCATGTCTTACAAGTATGGCTTCTGTTTTCATATATAAGTCTCCTTTAATTTATAAATGCTAAGTACCGCACCAGGTAAATTAGTAACCATTTTATCAGCTTCTGCCTGACA
>DAIOEN010000132.1:0-20304 GCA_036746235.1 Vulcanimicrobiota bacterium
CTCTAGAAGCCCCCGCTATAATCCCTTAGGATTTAGCGGTGGGAGCGGTCACTTTCCCCACCATGTCTAAAAATAATAAAACAATTAAAAATTATTAAAGATTTATTAAAGAAATAAATTTTTCTATGAAAATTTCTCCGCCGGCAGCTTTTGTCGGTCTCCCTCCTTTATAATATAAATGTGGTTTTCTGTATAAAAAAATCAGAATTACGGGAAAGAATTTTTCACTGCAATAAAACCTTTTGTTTCAGGGAATTTTTCTCTTTTCTCCTTTTATGTGCTTCTTTCCCGGAAGATAAGGTTCAAAAACCGGCACTGGCTTATTTACTGGATTTTTTACCTGCCTGTGCTTACTCAGAGTGAATTTTTTTCAGTTTTAGTAATCTTTGACATCTAATTTGACTTTACATTTTTTTTGTTTATAATAAAATAGCTGATATTCTGGTTAAATAATGATATTTTTTATAATACTGGTATATTTTATATAAAACATATACTTGTTTTGTTTGATTTTTATATATAGAAAAAATATTCCTGTGACAGTCTATGACACAGGTAAATGATAAGATTGATTTTGAAGTTTCTGGAATGTGCCGGAGGAGGAGAAGGAATAGGGTCTTTGATGTGGAGCCGGGAATATGAGGTTATAAGATTCTGGTAAAGGAAGAATTATGATTGACATTAAAATTGAAGACTTATTGGATAAATTTCGCTCTCTGCCTTCTGAGACAGAGTGGCTGGAATTTAAAGAGGCAAAAAATAATTTTGATTTTGACGATATTGGTAAATATTTTTCTGCTCTCAGTAATGAAGCCAATCTAAAAGAAAAGCAATATGGATGGTTAATTTTCGGTGTGGAAGATAAGAAGAAGAAAATTTTGGGTATTCCTGCTGCATGGGAAGGTCATTATTACGGCAGAGACGGGGAATCTCTCGGAGCTTTAAATCTTCAGGAAATAGAACAGATAAGGAATCAGGTTAATTATTACGACTGGTCTGCACAGATCTGTAAAGGCGCTTCAAGTAAAGATAAAGGAACCAGAACCAGACCTGAGTGGGTTTTAACTTAGAAAAGATTTAGAAAAGATTTAGAAAAGGTTTAGAAAAGATAAGTGGTTGATTGCCTGTTATATAAGGTTTTTATCCGGGTGTTGTAGTTAATTTTTATTAAAGATTTATTAAAGAAGAAGTTTAAGAGATATTTTGAGGGTTATTTGCCGGAGGAGTGGAAGGAATAGGTTCTTTGGTGGGGAGCCGGGGGATGGGATGAGTTAATGGATATTAAGTGGAAAATTAAAGATTTTGTAAATATTTAAGAAATTACTTTGAATTCTTTCAGTGTTTTGGGGTATTTTATATGACTATAACAGAAAAAACTGCTGAAAATAAAATTGATGAAAATTCTAATCTGCTTGAATTAATTTTCTTTTTTCCTAGACATATTGATAATATTATTAAAAGCAATTATAGCAAGAAATATCAATTATTTTATCAATATCGCTATAAAGAAAAGTATAATTTTTCGGAAATACGTAAACAACTTAAGATCTCTGAAGAAAAGGCTAATGAGTTAGGATTTGACTTGTTTAGAATATTAGGTAAAGAAAGTTATCTTTACCTAAAGGATATTGACAAAAATCTCTCTAATTTATTTTCTCGATATGGAAATTTTTTACATTTTAACATTTTCTTTAATGGACAAAATTTTACTTCACCTACAGAAGAAGATAGATATATAATTTCATTTTTTTTAGAGAAACTATCTAATCGTACATTTCGTAACTATAGAATTTATTTTAATATTGATTGGGATTTTAATATTTTATATAGATTTTGGTATCAAGTTACTAAAGAAACCATTCAGTTATTAGAAAATGATGTATCTTATACTAAGTTGAAAAGATTAGAATTATTGGTAAATCGCAATTTTTCAGAAAGAAAACTAATTACAGAATTAAAAAATTTAAAGTTTCGTAATGATGAATTTGAAGTAATCCTTAGCAAAATAAAAAAAATTAACACTACTGATAAAATAAATGACGTATTATCTTACATTGAAGATAGCAATAAGATAGATCTTTCTCAAATAACTTATTCACAGATACATAAATCTGTTATTAGTATTTTTTCAACTACAATGATTAATAAAAATACAGAAGAAAAGTTGAATTTTAATAATATAATTGATATTGTCGTTTCATATATAATCTCTAAGTATTTAGAAAAAACAGATAAGGAAAAATATATTTTAAAGGGCTTTCTTCCATTAAATAATGAAATTTCCTATAATTTTAGAGACCTATATCCTAAAGGAGTTCATGTTTATAAAAGCAAACAAAAAATAGTTAATGAATTGCGTAAACGTATAAAATCTTTAAAAGACAAATCTGACTTTACTATAATTAGACGTATAACGGATCTCTGTGAGGAAATATTATTATGGGGGCCGGGATTTTATATTCATAAATCTCAGGTTAAATTTGATAAAAGTACATTAAATGATATAGTTAATAAATATATGGCTTTGCCTTTACGAACTATCTCTATAAGTGATATTAATAATGTATTTATAGAAAGAAAAGATGTGTTTATTTCTAGCCTTATCCCTACTCCTCAGGCTCTTTATTCTTTATTAAAAAATGATAAAAGGGTTACCATCGAAGCATATCCAAGAGATTGTTACGATAAAATAGGTGATGATAAAAAAACATTCAGTAAAATTATAAATAGGTATTTCAGAAAAAAGAAAACTTTTGTAGTTTTAGAAGAATTAAAAACATATTTCTGCGAAGAAAGAGGTTGGGCAGAAGAATATCTAATTTATAACTTAGATAGTATAAAAGAAATTATTCATACTGATAAAGGTTATATTCATTTAAATTATTTCGATTATGATCATGAAAAATTAAAAATAATCATTAACTATATAGAAAAAGAAATAGAGTTGATAAAAGGCTTTATACACATTAGAAAAATAAGAGGTAAATATGGAGTCTCATGGTATGATGTATGCCACTCTGATGTCCATCCAGAATTAATGGGTTCCATATTAATGAGATATGAACATAGAAATTTTGATATAGAAAAAAGAGTCTATGCTCTTCCCAGAGATTTTGAAGCAAAAGAAGATTTAAATTTTAGTAATATGATTTCAAAGCTATTATTAGAAAGGAAAGATTTTGTTAATTATAATGAAATAAAAGCTTTTCTTGAAAAAAGAGGTCTTTCTATTAATTTGAGGCAAATTCTTTCAAAAACTAATGTGTTAAAATATTATCAGGATAGTTATATACATCCCAAAGTAATAGGTTATGAAGAAGACATGTTAGATAATATAGAGGAAATTTTAGAAGAAGCTGCATTAATATCTAAAAATAAAGGTTCACCTTATACTAATTTTACCTGGATTTTAGAAAATTACCAGAAAAGCCTTCCTTCCCTTAAAAATAATTTCGATTGGACTATAGAATTATTAGCAAGTATTTCTAATAAACTTGATAGTTTCATGATATTTTCTGGTGTATATGTTCCTCATAGAAATATGTTTAATGTAGAAGATTTTGATGATTTAGTTGCTTTTATAATAGCAAAAGACTATGAAAATGGCATCTGTAAAATAACTGATATTGAGAGAAAATTACAGAGTTATGAAATAATTTCTATTAAGAGTAATTTATTAAAATATAGTACAGATTTATTTTTTCAAGGTTCATCTGTTGAATTGGTAGATGATAATAATAATATTAGATTAAGTAAAATAGGAAGAGAGAGATATCTCAGGTATGTGTAATTGTCTTCAAGATGTAAAGCCTATAGAACTACATCAGAATAATGGTAGTTTATATATACCAGAATGGCTTTTATATAGAAATTTTACAGATAATGATTGTAATATTCTAGTTTCTTTCTCTAAAATAACTTCTATAAATAAATTCTCTCAAATAACAAAAGAAAAAATAGATTTTTTTACTAAGAATACAAATTATGATATATCCTATAAACTTTTAAAGGTATTAGGTTTATATGGGGTTAAATTTTTTAATAGATCTGCAATCCATTCACCGATCCTTTTTGCAGAACCTATTATATTAGAAACTAAAAAAGTTAAAAATCAGAAAATACAACTTATTAAATTTGGCTCTTGTTTATTAGACTTTAATGTGAGAAGGCAAACTATAGATAAAATAATAGATTTTCTTCGTAAAACTGAATTTGAGTATTCTCATCAACTAAATGGTATAAGACTTGATACGTTAGCTTTAAAAACAGATCTGAATATAGATTTAATTAGCGAAGTTTTAAGTTCTGCCAATTTTAATATAATTAATAATAAGAATGAAATAAGTATTTTTTATAATAATAAACCTTTAGAAATAGCAGTAGATAAAGGTACTTCAGAAATTTGTTCTATAGATTTAAAAGAAGAACAGAGTATTAATTATAGTCAACAAGAAGTTTCATCTAATAACAATTCTTTAAGAGATGATAATTTATTTATATTAAAATTAGAAGATAATAAAAGTAAACTTTCTATGGAAATGAATGACGATTTAAGTTCAGTATATTTTTCTGTTCGTGCACAGAATGTTCTTGCTGAATATGGAATAAAAACAATTAGCCAATTAATCTCTTTGACGGATGAAGAAATTTTAGCTTTTAGAAATTGTGGTATAAAAACGTTGGAAGAAATAAGAGAAATAATAAGAAAAAATAAAAATCAGGAGGAAAAAATTAGAGAAAATAAAAACGAAGATAAAAATAATATACAGTCACATCTATTTAGATTAAATGGAAAATTATTGTCTTTTAATGATAGTATAAATTTCATAAATTTTTCAACAAGAGCTTATAATGTACTTAATGAAAATAATATAAAAACAATTAATGAATTAATGAATTTGACAGATGAACAAATTATAAGTTTTAAAAATTCTGGTATAAAAACGTTAAATGAAATAAAAGATACTATAAAGAAAATTAATTTAAATTTTTTTCATATTGATGAGTTAAAAGAAAATCTTTTTTATGTGATAAGTGATAAATTTACTCTGTCCGAAAATACAAATATTTTATTATCAAAATTAAATATTAAAACTGTTTGGCAATTATTAATTCACTTCCCTCACGATATATTGAATCAACCTGACAGTTCAAATATAAATTATGAAGAACTAAAAGATTTATTAAGTAATTTAGGATATAGTAAATATCCCATTCAATTTACTAACGAGCAGGTAGAAGAACTAACTAAGCCTAGTATTAATGAGGCACTGAACTCTAATCCTCTTGAAGCAATTGCTTTATTTTCTACTTATATGGATAATATTGTAAATAATGAATTTAATGAGAGATATAAAGTAGTTTATGAGAAAAGAATTAAACCACAAAAAAAAGCTACATTAGAAGAAATAGGTCAAATATTTGATTTGAGTAGGGAGAGGATTAGGCAGATGGAAGTTAAATTACTCAGAAAATTAAGACGTCCTAAAATAGTAGCTAATTATTTCAAACAAATAAGTAAAATACTTTCATGTTTGTTTAATGAATATGGAAAAATATTACATTTTAATCTTTTCCAAAGCAACAATGTTATTAATTCTCTTACAGAAGAAGATAAGAATCTTATATTTATATTTTTACAAGATTGTTCCAGTATTTCATTTAATATAGATTGGAAGCTAAAGGTTTTATATAAAACTGATATTGGTAATCTTGACTCTTTGTGTTATCCTGAAGAAATTTTTATTAATAACTTTTATTCTATTAAATATTCTTATATCTATGATATTGTTATTAAGAAGTTTTCACCATTAATTAATAAAAATAATTTAGCACAAGAAAGAAATTTTGATAGTATAATAAACGAAATTATCTCTTATATAATTAATAAATATTTAAATGAGGTAGATAATGGTATATATAAAACTGTAAAGAAAAATGAATCTATATATGATTATGCTACATATAAATTTAGCGAAATGTTCCCTAAAGGTGCGTATGTCTATAAAGATGGGAATGAAGTTGTTGAAAAGTTATGCCAGTCTTTACCTCAATTAAAAGATAAATCTATCCGAGCTATAATTGCTCGTATTATTTCTAGAAATGATGATATATTATTATGGGGGCCAGGTTTTTATATTCATAAAAATAATATTAATCCTGATTGGCAATTAGTTGATTTGGCTGTGGAAAGGTGTATAGAATTATTTAAGCAAGGTATCACTGATTTTAAAATAAATAAAATATTTAGTGAAAAAGAAGAAATATTCAAAAAAAGTGCTATACCTACAACTCAGGCACTTTATTCTCTTTTGAGGTTTCCAGCGTATTTCGAAATTAATATTAAGAATATAAGGGTTTTAAAAATTCATCTTGGTAATAAAAAAGTAAAAGCTATAAAAGAATTTATGAATAGAAAATTTTCTAAAGAAGAATTATTAAGTAATTTACGTAAGTTAAGTTTTACTAGTGATGAAATAAAAACGACTCTAAATTATTCTAAAATTTTAAGAAGTGAAAGGTTAATTCTTGAAGAGTATCCAAGGATATGCGATGCAAAAGTAGGTAAAGTCAAGAAAACTTTTACTGAGATAATAAATAACTATTTTATAGAAAAGAAAAATTTTGTCCCTTTAGAACAATTGAGAGAATTTTTCTGTCTTGAACGTGGATGGAAAGAATATGAATTATATCAAGTACTAGATAGATTAGCTGAAATTATACCTACTGAGAGAGGTTATATACATTTAAAGTATTTTAATTATGACTTGGATAAATTAAGCGTCATTATTAAAAAAATAGAAGAAAAACTTTCATCAGTTAATAACATAATCCATCTAAGAAAGATCAGGGAAGATTGTAATGTTTCCTGGATAGACGTATGTAATTATGATATTCGTCCTGAAACTATGGGAATACTTCTTGCAAATACTGAAAATAAAAACTTTAAAATAGAAAAAAGAATATATGCTATCTCATATTGTTCTGAACTACCTGGAGATATTAATTTGATTCAAATACTGTCAGAACTATTATTAGAAAGAAAAGATTTTGTTAGTATTAGTGAAATACAACAATATTTTAAAGAAAGAGGTTTTATTATACCATCTTTTACTGATTTAATTAAAAAATCCGGTATGCTAAAATATTTTAAATGTAGCTATATTCATCCTAATATTATAGGTTATAATGATAATATGTTAGAAGAAATTGAACAAATTATTGAAGAAGCCTCGTTAGTTTCAGAAAGTAAAGATATTCCATATACCAGCTTTTCTTGGATTATAGATAATTTATACGAAAAATTGCCTCCATTGCAAAATGATTTTGAATGGAATACGGATCTATTATCCAGTGTTACAGATAAAATTGATAATGTTATGGTCTTTAATGGTGTATATGTCTTATATAGAAATAAATTTGCTATTGAAGATTTAGATGATTTACTTGGTTTTATTATTATTGATAAATATAAAAATGGTATCTGTAAAGTTAGTGTTTTAGAAAAAGAATTAAAAAGTTTGGAAATACTTCCTATTGATAATAGCCTTTTGTCTTATAGTTTTAAGTTTTCTTTTAAGGATTCTTCTGTCGAGTTAGTTGATGAACAGAATAATATTATGTTAAGTAAGATAGGTAGAGAGAAATATTTAAAGTATGAATACATTTAAAGATTTATTATTTAAAAAGAGTTATACAAGCTTAAAAGATGATCTAATAGAGGATTTAATAAATCCTTTATTAGGAACAGCAGTTTTATATGATAGAGCCGTTGGATTTTTCTCTTCAAGCTGGTTAAGAGAAGTATCTTCAGGTTTATCTAAATTTGCATCTAACGGGGGAAAAGCTAGAATTGTCACTTCTTTAAAATTATCAAGTGATGATTGGGATGCAATTAAAAATGGATTAATTGAAGAAGTTATAAATAGGCAAGTTTTTATTACTATTGAAGAATTAAAGAAAGCATTAGAGATAGAAACTCTTTCCACTCTGAGCTGGATGGTTGCTAATGAAGTATTAATTTTTAGATTTGCTCTTCCTATAGGGAAATTAGAAGGAGGAATATTTCATACTAAATTATCATTATTTTATGATAAAGAAGGTAATGGAGTGGCTGTTTTTGGTTCACAAAATGATAGTTTTCAGGCAACTATAAATGAAGAGAGTTTAAATGTATTTACTAGTTGGGATTTTGGTAAAGAGTATTTTTTAGAACATAAAAGAGCTTTTGAAGAAAAATGGGCAGGTAATTCTAATACATTGATAACCTATACAATTCCAGAAGCCTCAAAAAAAGTAATTATAGAAGAAGGAATAAAATATTGTTATCCTTATAAAAAAATTGAACATAATATAAAACATCAAAAGGAATTACGTGGATATCAAGAAATGGCTATTCAAAGCTGGATGGAAAATGACTGTCATGGGTTGTTTGAAATGGCTACCGGTTCAGGAAAAACTTTTACTGCTATTTCCGCAGCAATCAGAATTTATGAACAAAAAAAGAAATTATTTTTAGTTGTTTTAGTTCCTTATCAGCATTTAGTCGAACAATGGTATGAAGAACTTTGTAATTTTGGATTCAAATCTATTGCTTGTTATAAAAGTAAAGATACCTGGGAATCTAAGGCTTACATTGAAGTAAAAAAATTTAATACTGATTGGGCTGATAAGATTTGTTTAATAGCTACTCATGCTACATCCTGCCTTGAACCTTTTCAGCAACTTATGGGATGTATAAAAAAAGAGTGGATGCTTATTGCAGATGAAGTGCATGGATTGGGCTCTAAAAAGCAACAAAAAGCTCTCTCTCCTACAGCTAGATATAGAATTGGACTCTCTGCAACCCCTGCACGATGGTTTGATAAAGAAGGTACATCTGTATTATATGATTATTTTAAAAAAACAGTAGTAACTTATAGTTTAGAGGATGCTATAAAGGATGGGGCATTAACACAATATGAATATTCTATTATTCTTACTGAATTAAATGATGAAGAAATATATAATTATACAAAATATACTGAAACTATTACCAAGTTATTTGCTAAAAAAGATAAGAATAAAGAGGAAGAAGAAATTTTAGAAACATTATGCAGAAAAAGAGCTAAAATAATAGGATGCGCAGAAGAAAAAATTAATACATTTATAAATCTTATTAAGCAACATAAAGAAAAGGCTGAACGAGAGAAACAGCCTTACTCACATAATTTATTTTTTTGTTATCCAGGACAACATGATATTTTTTTAAGAGAATTATCTAATATAGGTTTAAAAGTACATGAATTTGTCCACACTGTTCCCCAAAAAGAAAGAACAAAAATTTTAGATGCTTTTGAAAATGGTGATATTGAAGGACTTGTAGCAGTTAAATGTTTAGATGAAGGAGTAGATGTGCCAGCGACAAGGAGAGCGTATATTTTAGCAAGTTCAACAAATCCCAGAGAGTTCATTCAAAGAAGAGGAAGAATTCTCCGAAAAATTAAGAATAAGAATTTATCATATATATATGATTTTTTAGTTGGACCTTGGACTGTTGAAAACTATGATTTTAATGTAGCTCAAAGCCTTTTACGCAGGGAACTTCCAAGATTTGCAGAGTTTAACGATAATTCATATAAAAAGATTTATAATATTGATAAAATTAAGGATGTATGCGAGTTCTTTAAGATGTCTAAAGAACTATTTATGAAACCATGGGAAGTTTATGCTGATATAAATGAAAATTATTCTGATCTTTTGATAGAGGAATAATAATGAGGAGGTAAGGGTAAATGAAACCTGATGGTAAATTAACTCTTTTGGAAGAAATAGAAACCATATCAGAGACTTCAATAAGAGAGATTTGCATAATTTCCTTAGAAGAAGCTCAAAAAAATGTTCATGCTCCATATATAGCTATAGAGCGTATGTTGCCTAGAATAACCAAAAAGTTAGATTTATTGATAAAGGAGGGAAATTCTTGAAATTCATATCATTAAAGTTAAATAATTTTCGTCAATATATAGGTGAACATTATTTAGAATTTGCAGGTCGTAACGGGAGTTCAAATGTTACTTTGATTTTTGGTGGAAATGGGTTTGGAAAAACAGGTATTTTTAGGGCAATAATGTTTTGTCTTTATGGAGATAGATATCTTGAACAAGATAGTTTAACAGAAGCACAGAAGAAAGAAGGACTTATTCTAGTTAATGAAAGATTATTAGAAGAGCCACGTGGTCGAAAAGTAACGGCAACGGTTGAATTGAAATTTGAACATAAAGGTAATTTATATATACTAAAAAGAGAAATTTCTGGATTAAAAGATAAAAAAATTCTACAGGAACCAGGACAAGTTTCTTTACAGATCACTGAAGATACTAATACTAAGCCTCCTATTTATGGTGATGATGAAGTAAAAAATGAAATATCAAAAATTTTACATAGAAGTATTAGAGATTTTTTTCTTTTCGATGGAGAAAGAATGGAAAAACTTACACGATATAATGATACCAGTAGGAATGAAGTTAAGAAAGGTATTAAAAATTTATTACATTTAGATGCATTAGAAATTGCTCAAAAGGGACTTGATAAGACTATTCAAGATTTTAACAAGAAAATAACAGCTAATTCTAGTGGGGAACTTGAGATTGTAAGTGAAAGACTATCTAAATGTGGGAGTAAACTTGTAGAAATAAATGAAAATATAAGAAATTTAACGGAAGAAAATACAAGAATTGACACGATAGAACGGCAAATAGAAGAAAAGCTTGGTCAACAAAAGGAAGCTATAGAAAAACATAAGAAAATGGAGTATATAAAAAAACAAATAGCTCAAATTAAATCTGAACAAGAAGCAAGTAAAAACGAATTAAGAGAGTTATTAGAGGAAAGTGGAGCGTATCTAGCTTTACCTATTATTGTACAATTGCATAGCGAATTAGATGTTAAAATAGAAAAAGGTGAGCTTCCGTCTGGTGTAAGAGAAGATTTTATAGATAAACTTATCAAAGATTGTAAATGTATCTGTGGTACAGAGATTGATGATAATAGTGAAGCAAAGATGAATTTACTTTACTATAAACAACATAAAACTAGTTTAATATCGAATGTTGCGATGAAAATCTATAACTTAGCAACTAAATTGAAATACAGAACAGAAAATATGCAAAATAAATTTCAATCAGCTGTTAATAAACATTTATTAATTAAAGAGCGATATGAAGATGCATTAAAAGAGTTAGATGAATTATTAGAAGAATTAGGAGAAATTAAAGAAACTCAAGATTTAGCAGATAACTTGAAAAAGTTGAAAATTCAAAGAAAAGAAAATGATAATAAACTTGGTGCACTTAATAATGAACTAGTAAGATTAGAAAAAGAAGAAAAAGAGCTTAAATATAAACAGGAAGTATTGAGTGAAAAAAATAAGAAAGTTCAAAGATATATCCAACAGAGAACTATAGTTGAAAAGGCTCAAGAAGAATTTGATAGAATTTATGATGATTATTCAACTAGAATACGTAAAAACTTATCAGAGGTTGCTACTAATATATTTAAACAGCTTGCCGACCCAGATACTTTAAAAAGCCTTTCTAAAATAGTAATTTCTGATAATTTTCAATTAGATATACTAAGTCACAGCGGTGGTAGAATGTTATCACAAATTTCAAGTGGTCAGAGACAAGTAGTTTCTCTTGCATATATTTGCGCATTACTACAATTAGGTAGTAATTTAGAGATGCCTCTTTTAATGGATACTCCTTTCGGTAGGTTATCTGGTGCACCCCGTGATGCCTGTTTAAAAGAATTACCAAAAATTATACCTCAATGGATTTTATTAGGTACTGATACAGAGATCCGGCAAGAAGAAGCGTCGGCTTTAAGAAAGTCAGAACATTGGGGAAAGATTTATGAAATTGAACCTATTGAAGATAGAAAATCTAAAATAGTTGAAAAAGATATTAATAGTTGGGTTCCTTATAGAAGAACTAAATAAAATAAGAGGTGAAATTTATGGCTAGTCCGTTTGAAGGAGGAAAATCTCCAGATTTTCATATATCAAAAAAATGGCATAAAGTTTATCAAAATTTATGTAGACGTGTTGGCACATTTAATGCTCTTTTTAAAAAATATACAAATCTTTATACATTATGTGCAGCTATAGGATATCATTTAAATGAAAAAATAGAATTAGATAAAGAAAAAGAAACTCCTTTTACTCTTGAACAAGTGGATGAAAATACTGAATGGCCCGTTTTAATAGCAATTGCTTGGGTAGATGCAGGACAGGATATGAATATTTTTAATAATTCGAAAGAGATAATTCGGATTTGTGATCAATACGCCGAAGCTGGGATGAAAAAAATTATGTCTATGCATCCATTTGATAAAATTTTTACTAAAGACTATGAACTTTTAAATCCAGAGAATTATGAAGTAGAACTTAATACTGCTTTTATATTACAGGAATTAAAAAAAGATTTTTCTTTATTATAAAAGTATTTATTTTAACTTTTAGAAGTTATTACAAAGGAGTAAAATTATGTTAAATCCTTATCAAGCAAGTATTTTACAGATTTACGAAGAAATTAAACGTGGTAATAAATATGTGGTTCCTAATTATCAGAGAGATTATTGTTGGAAGGTAGATGATCATTGTAAACATTTTATTGAAGATATTTTTAATATAGTTTTCAATGATATTGAAAGTCACTTTTTTAATTCAATGGTATTTATTAAAGATAGCAATATGGAAATTGTTGATGGACAGCAAAGATTGATTACTGCATTATTATTTCTTAAAGCAAAACAAAACTTATTTGGAGATATGGCTGAATATATAAAAGAAGATAGTTTTAAGTTTAATAATATATATAATCAAGCTAAACCTGAAGTTATAGATTTATATACTTTTTTCCTCAATCCTAAAGGTTTATCTGGACAATCGGAATATGGTTATGAATATAAAGGATTTAAAAAAACTATTAATAATGAGCTTCTTCAAGATAATGGTATACATAAAATTCTTACGTATTGTTTTGAAAATACCTGTAAGGAATTTGAGTATTTACAAAATATATATTTTTCTAATAAAACATTGATTGATGATACGTGCAAATATAAAAAATTATCTGAGTTGATAGAATATAAAAAGGCCTGGGATGAAATTTATAGAGATGCTTCATTTACAAATGATCAACAATCACTTTTATTATTCTTTATTTCTATTGTATATTGCCTCAAGAATAATATAGTTAATAGCCGAGATATATTCACTGAGTCTTTTAATGAAGCTACATTAAGGGTAGCTGTTTCTTGTTATCTTGTACTAACAAAGAGAGAGGATACTTTTGACAAAATAAAGGATAATTGGGAACAATTTAGCCAAAGATTTAAAGAAAATTTTTATCGATGGATCGGTGATTGTATCTCAATCTTAAACAATTTCTTGCAATTTTTTTCTAAAATCGAGGTGATTTTTGAAGTAAATAAAAAAAATCGTAGAGAATGTTTTGTTGATAATTTTAGATATATTCACGAAGATTTGGCTTATAAGTATTCTTATTTTATAGAGAGTCTTATTAATGAACATAAAAATCTTAATGATTGTATAGAATATAAACCTACCTCTATGAATCCTTTATCAAATTTATTTAATCAAAAATTAGAAAATGCTTTAAAATGTTCTCTTTTTGTTATTGTTGAAGTATCTCATAGTGATCCAACTAAAGCAAGACAATTAGCTTTAGATACTTTTGCTAGTATTAATTCAACTGGTGAGCCATTAGAGGCATTTGATATAGTTTGTAGCGATCTTTATGGTGGTACTTCTCCTGAAAAATCTCCCACTATTTTAAAAGAATTTTTAAAACGTAATAATGAAAAAATCCCATTAAAAAAGGATGACGTATTATTAAAATTTTATTTTGCAGCTTGTAATAGAAACTACAAGAAAAATAAATTATATCTTCAATTTAAGGATTGGATTAGAAATAGAAATCAAGTTATAAATGCTTATGATGAATTTATAGATATTTTAACTGACTTTTGTAGAGTCATATATAATATAGATAATGGTATTATACTTCAGGATGGTGATATTGAATGTAATTATTCTTCAGCTTTACACCTTTTAGGAAAATATGCGAAGAAAATAAATACTCTTTATCCACCGTTATATCTAATTTTAAAACATTTAACACTCACTCATGATGATAAAAAAGAGATTTTTCAAATATTTTGGTGGCATCTAATCATTTCAATTATTTGCCTCGGAGGTAGCACGAAGAATTTAACTAATGACTTTGAAAAATTAATGAAACTTTTTAAATCCGATTCTCCTCCGTCTAAACTTGACATTTTATATACTATTAAAGACGAGGTATTTAAGGTGGATGTTACTACTTTGCAACGTCATCTTGTTAACAATTTAACCGATCCAAAGAAGAATTTTTATAATGAAATTGGGCGTCAAATTATTATTATATTTGAAGGTTACAAAAGAAAGAAAGAGACTGATTTTGCTAGTGTTTTTCAGCTTAATTCTATAGAATTTAATTTAATTGATGATGCTGAAATTGAACATATTTCTCCTCAATCTAAAGAAAGTGAATTTGATAAGCATAATATAGGTAACTTTACCTTACTTAATAGATTTCTAAATGCTTCTGCTCAAGCTAGTGATTATAGTAAAAAAATTGGTTATCATCTTAAAAGTGGATTATTAGTTAGCGCTGAAATAATTTTACATCACATTGAAAAATATAATCAAGAACATCCTGATGATAAAACCGAAATCGGTTGTATTGTAGCAAAAGAGGGAAAAACTAAAAAAAATAAGATTACTATTGCTACGGAAATAAAGAGTAAAAAGGATAATCCTATATCAGAACTTATTAAACTGGATACAGCTTGGTTAGTAGGTAAGTTCGATAATCTTGACGTTACACTTGGTGAACATTTGAATGAAATCATTAGTGTTTTATGTAATTCAAATAATGAAGTTTACGATGCTTTTAAACAATTAGAGCTAAATCCTAATTGTTCTTGTTCAACAATTAACGATTATAAGAAATTAGAATAATAGATATTAATTGTTATTATACTTTTTTACATAGAACATTGGCTAAAAATTATGCTTCAAAATAAGATGTTATCAGTTCTATCATAAAAGCTATTTGTACAAATTAGCATAATTAATCTATTCAGATTTACAAGGACTTTAAACTTACGTTGAGAATATAGCAAAAATATTCATTATAATTCTATTTATAAAGGACTAATTTTATGGCAATTATATTACCTTATTTCGCCCGGCACGAAACCTTCCATCCCCGTTTCGGCTGGCTCAAAAAAGGCTTTGATAAAGTAAAAGACGACAGTAACGTTTTCAACAGAGCAGACGCTCCTGTAATTCTTGGTGTCGGTAAAAATATGGTCAGGGCTATTAGATACTGGTGCTGGGCCTTTAAAGTAATTGAAGAGTATCAGGAAAAGAGTAAACACTATTATAGGCAATCAGAACCTGGTGAAAAACTGCTTGCTCCCAATGGTTATGATCAGTATCTGGAAGATCCGGCATCTCTCTGGTTACTTCATTGGAATTTACTAAAAAACCCCTGCTATGCTACTACCTGGTATTATGCTTTTAATCATTTTCAACAGGCAGAATTTACTGTTGACGATTTATTATCATCTTTAGTAGAATACAAAGAAAAGACTTATCCTACTTCTCCAATAGTGAAAGACTCTTTAAATAAAGATGTTACTTGTTTGCTTCGTATGTATGCAGAACAAAAGAATACTAAAGGTTTTCTTGAAGACAGTATAGATTCACCCTTTGTTGAATTAGGTCTTATACATCAATCCAGCGATTCAAGGTACTATTCATTCAATATTGGGAATAAGACAAATTTACCTTATGAAATAATTGTTTATACCTGTCTAAAATTCGCATTTGAGGTATCTAATGAAACCAGAAGCATAAATATTTCCAGATTATTATATGAAGAAGGAAGCCCCGGATTTATATTTAAACTCACCCAGGGTGCCCTGCTCGAAGCAATAGAACATGTGGCCTCTTATTTTAAGGGCATTGCCCTTTCTGATACAGCCGGTGTAATTCAATTTTTCTACTATGAAAACCCCGGCGATTTAGCAGAAAAACTATTAAATTTCTATTATAGTAAAAGTTCACCTATTGGAGGAAAAGATTAATGCCCTTACTTTCAGACCAGATTAAACTTAAAAGAAGATATAGCAGATCTATAAACCTTGAAAGAGATTTAGAACTTGTAGACAGTGTATTCGGATATATACCAACTACCAGAGCAATTGATTGTCTGGAACGTTTTCTTAAATCTCTTTCCTATGCAAATACAAATAGAGCCTGGACTATAACAGGTCTTTACGGAACAGGTAAATCTGCATTTGCTCATTTTTTAGCATCTCTCTGTGCGCCTTCTGAGAATGAAATGAAGACAAATGCCTTTCAGATCCTGGAAGAAGGTTCGCCTACTGAAAAACTAATCGGAGAACAACTAAAGAGTAAATTATCTAAAGAGGGATTAGTAAGGGCTATTGCTACGGCAACTTATGAACCTGTAAGTAATACAATTATTAAAGCTTTATTTCGTGGAGTTTATCTTTTTTATAAAGAAAAAAAACAGAAGCCTGACATATTTAGAAAACTGGAAGATTTAATGGGGGAGATAGCTAAAGGGGAAAAGATTAGCAATCAGAAAGTTCTCGATCTTCTTAAAGATGTAGCAGAAACCTCTCATACAGGAGTTTTATTAATAATTGATGAGTTAGGAAAAAATCTTGAATTTGCTACACATAATCAAACATCAGGAGATTTATTCCTTCTTCAGCAGATCGCTGAATTACCGGCAGATAATAAAAATCCAAAGATATTTATAATTGGACTTCTTCATAGAGCTTTTTCCGATTATTCTCATAATTTAACAATAATACAACGAAACGAATGGGCAAAAATTCAGGGGAGATTTGAAGATATACCTTTTAATGAATCTACTGAACAGATAATCAAACTTATCGGTAATGCAATAGATAAAGGTAATAATAATCTGGAGCCTTTAGTGAGTGATTGGTCACAAGCGTGGAAAGGAAACCTTTTAAAAGTTAATTTAAACGGTATTACTCATAATGACATAAAAAATATATATCCCCTTCATCCTTTATCTGCTTTTGTTCTTCCTTTATTATGCAGTAGATATGCTCAGAATGACAGAACATTATTTACTTTTTTAACAGGTGAAGAATCTCACTCTCTGGCTAATTTTTTAAGAGAATCTACTATTGATAATAAAAAATTACCGGCCCTTAAGCTTCATCGTTTATATGATTATTTTGTAGAATCTGCCGGTATTACAACTTCTTCACTGCCTCAATATCAGAGATGGGTTGAAATTCAGGGATATATTCACGATGCAAATCATCATGAACCTGAAATTCAAAAGATACTTAAAACTATAGGTGTCTTAAATCTGGTAACATCTTCTACAGGTTCTTTAAAAGCTTCAAGAAGATTAGTTGCTCTTGCATTATGTGATAAAGCCTCTGACGAATCTCTGATTAATTACTGGGATAATAAAATTCAGGGATTATTAGATAAAGGTCTTTTAACCTGGAGAAAACAGATAGATGAACTTCGTATATGGGAAGGGTCTGATTTTGAAATTGAAAAAGCTATATTACAACAGGTTGAAGAGATTAAAGAACCTTTAGGAATATTACTTGCTAAATTTAATTCCATCAGACCTGTTGTAATACAGAGACATAGTTACACCACAGGAACTCTCAGATATTTTGAAAGGCAATTTGTAGATAGTTCTCAGACACTTGCTGATATAACCTGCCAGAATAATAGTGATGGTCTTATCTGTTACTGGACAGATAAGAAAGAATTATTATCTCAAGTTCCAGAAACCACAAAAGACGGAAAACCTTTAGTTATTATATGTCCCTCTGAACTTGGTGCTCTTTCATCAGCCTGTCTTGAATATGCTGCTCTTAAGACAATAGAGAAAAACTATCCTCAATTGAGAACTGATGGAATTGCCAGAAGAGAAGTAAGATTTCGCCTTGATATTGCCAGGAAAATTCTGGATGAATCTTTCTTAAAAGCCTTTAATGTCAGAAGCGGTGTGTCCTGCTGGATTTCCGGCAAAGAAGAGATATTACGAAATGAAATGGAATTCAAATCACGATTGTCGGATCTATGTGATGACACATATATTAATGGCCTTACTCTCTGGAATGAACTCATAAACCGCCGGCAATTATCTTCTCAGGCAAGTAATGCCAGGCGTATATTAATTACTGCCATGATAGATAACAGTGATAAAGATAAATTCGGAATAACAGGATATGGGCCTGAAAGAAGTATTTATGAATCTCTTTTAGGGAAAACAGAAATCCATAAACCAAACGGAGATGGATGGAAGATTGATAGACCTTCCGAAGAAAGCGGAATTTTACCTGTATGGGAAGCTATAGAAGAGTTCTGTAAGCAGGCTGTAGATGCACCGGCACCGGTAGATCATTTATATAAAAAACTTAAAGAATCTCCATATGGAGTTAAAGACGGCCCTATACCGATTCTGCTCGCTGCTGTTCTTTTAAAATATTCTGATGAATTTACTTTATATCAGGCTGGAACATTTATTCCTGTCCTCGGTTCAGAACATTTTGAGCTCTTAATGAAAAATCCGGAACGATTTGCTGTGAAGCATATTCCTATTACGGGATTAAGATTGAAAGTATTCAAAGCATTAGAAAGTATAATTTACAAATCCGGTAACAGGACTCTTTCTGCCGGAAGAAATGAAACAATACTCGGCATAGTAAAACCTCTTGTGAAATTTGCAATGAATCTCCCGGCCTATACCAGAAACACAAAGAAAAATCTTTCCCCTGAAGCTATTGCCCTGCGAAACGCCCTTTTATCTTCAAAAGAACCGGATAACCTCATCTTTGTGGAAATACCGAAAGCCCTCGGATTTCCGGCTATAGATGAAAATCTGGAAGAAGAAAAAATAAAATCTTTTAAAGATAAACTGGCTAAAACGATTCAGGAATTAAATACTGCATACGAAAAGCTTATTTCCGAGTGCCGGCAATATATCTGCAATGCCTTCAGTATAGAAAGCAGTGAACTCAAACAAAGGCTTCCCATGAGAGCCAGATTCCTTTCAGGATTATGTGTGGAAAGACATTTAACAAGACTGGTCTTTGCCTCTATGGATGATAATCAGGACGAAAAGGGATGGCTTGAAGGACTCGTTATGGTCATTTCAGATAAGCCGGCTTCTTCCTGGTCTGACGAAGATCTTCTTGTTTTTGAAAATAACCTGGCCAATCTTTCCAGGAAATTCATCAATCTGGAAGCTTTACAGAAAAACTATTCTCCCGGAGAAGGTTTTGATGTAAGGAGAATTACCCTGACCAGGCCCGATGGGACAGAAGTCAATCAGATGGTGTGGATTGAAGAGAAATATAAGAAAGATGCAGATGATATTATTGAGGAAATTCTTAAGAAAACCGGAGGAAATAAACAGTTGCATCAGACGCTTATAGCAGGACTGACTGAGAAAATATTGAAGGATTAATTTCATAAATTATGATATAATTTATAGGAAAAGAAGATAATTATTAAAGAAGGTGTCTATATGTCCTATTCTTTCAGAATTATATTGAGACCTGAACCGGAGGGAGGCTATACTGTTGTAGTTCCCTCTCTGCCTGGTTGTATCAGTTATGGTGATACAACTGAAGAGGCTGTTAAAATGGGAGAAGATGCAATTCGCTGTTACCTTGAGAGTATGAAAAAACATGGTGAAGAAATTATTGATGACTCACAGACATTTGAAAGGTTCTTAAATGTAGAATATGTCTAAATTTCCCGCATTGACTTCTGATGAAATTATTAAAATTCTGCTTGAAAATGGATTTCAATTTGATCATCAGACAGGAAGCCATAGAGTATATTATAACAGTGAAAATAAAAAACGCGTAGTAGTTCCATATCATAAAAAAACCTTCCAAAAGGAACACTATTATCAATACGTCAACCACCCACCGCTAACCGCTCTGGCGGTATAGCGGGGGCTTGTAAGCAAAGCCTGCAAGCTCAGATTGACTAGACCATAAGTCGATTGACTAAGTTATACCGGATGGATACACCATAGGGTGATGCTCTAGCTCTATGCCACTGTAGTGGCTCTGTAAACAGTCCCGTTGGGTAAGGACAGTCAACCACAATTATCCGTAAGGAGTAGCCGGTATAACATTGGCGAAGGG
>DAIOEN010000133.1:0-20119 GCA_036746235.1 Vulcanimicrobiota bacterium
ACAGGAACTTAAAAAATCAAAAACATCTTCTTTAATAAATTCCATTTTATCAGAATACAGATTCATAGCAGCATTTGCTCTGGCCAGTGCTATAGCAGAGTCAGAAGCATCGATACAGGTTACGTCAGATCTATTCCCTGCTCTTAAAGCCCATGCCCCTGAATAACAAAAACAATCAAGTCCTTTTCCTGAAAGATTTAAACTGCTAAAATAATCTCTGTTAGATCTTTGATCAAGAAAAAAACCGGTTTTCTGTCCATCCCATAAATCTACTTTAAATCGGACAGAACCCTCTTCTATGGAAAAATCCTGAAGTTCGTTCTTTTGAATTCCACCTAAGATTATCTTTTCCTGCTTAAGACCTTCTAATTTTCTAAAAGGTGAATCATTTCTTAAAATTATAGCTGCAGGAGAAAAAATTTCCCTGAAGATATCCACAATATCATTCATAAACTTCTCAATACCAAGGGTCAAAAATTGCATTACGAGGAATTTACCGTATTTATCTACTATAAGACCGGGGAGAAAATCTGATTCACTGAAAATAATTCTGAAAGCTTCTCTATTAACTATAATTTTATCTCTGTAATTAAGAGAATCCATAATACGTGAGAAAATAAATTTCCTATCTATGTCAATATGTTCTCTGGAAAGAATCCTTACCGTAATCAGACTATGGGAATTAAAATAACCGGTACCAACATATTTCTTTTTAAAATCACAGACATCTACTATATCTCCATCCTGATATATCCCTTCAATAGTGTTTATTTCATTACTGAAAATCCAGGGATGTCCGCTATTAACTCTATTTTCTTCATGTTTCTTAAGATAAATTTTAGGTCTCATTAATATTATCGTGACGCGTGACGCGTGACGCGTGACGCGAGGATGATCCTGCATATATTAAAGTGTTATAGATAATTTCTTTTTAATTTTTATAAATCCTTTATTTTAAAAAAGAAAATCATCTGGTAAGATTGATAACAGAAAAATAATATGAGATAGTATATACTAAAGAAAATTATGTTGGATTTTGCTAAAAAATCCTGGTAGTTTTAGCTATTTTCCTGAAAATTATATTAAATATGGTGGAGGAAATTTTTTAGCATCATAAAATATTACTTATGAGAGATATAGATAAAACTAAAGAAGAACTTATAGATGAAGTCGGCCTGTTACGTAAAAAAGTAAGTGAATTAGAACAGGTAGCCTCTGAAAGTAGAAAAATAGAGACAGAATTGCTGGAAACAAAGAAGTCTACAGAGGCTACATTAAAGGAACTCAAGGATACAAATCTGCAGCTTGAACAGGCCATAGAAAAAGCCAATCAAATGGCAGTCATAGCAGAAACTGGAAATATTACAAAGAGCCAGTTTCTGAGTAATATGAATCATGAATTCCGCACACCTATGAATGCCATACTTGGCATGTCAAATCTGCTTCTAGATACCACTCTTACGGGAGAACAGAGAGAATGGGTTGAAGTAATTATAAGTGCAGGTAATTCACTCTTTTCTCTCCTGAGCGAAATACTTACTCTTACGGAAATACAGGACGGGCAATTTGAGCTTGATGAGATCCAATTTAAAGTCCGGCCTTTTATTGAAGATATCATTAAAAATTTCCGCACTGACGCAGAAAAAAAAGGGCTCGGTCTGTACCATTATGTCAGAGAGGATATACCGGCAACTTTACTGGGTGATAGCCGGTTATTGAAAACTATAGTTGTTAAAATTTTAGAAAATGCTATTAAATTTACTGACACAGGTGAGATTGTAATCAAAGTCGAACCGGAAAACTCTGAAAAAGATGAGACAGTAACACTTCATTTCTCCGTTTCAGATACCGGTATTGGTATTGCAGAAGACAAACTGGATGTAATATTCGACACTTTCACACAGATAGATAGTTCTCTATCAAGGAAATATGAAGGCATTGGTATCGGTCTTTCTATAGCACAGAAACTTGTTACAATCCTGGGCGGTAAAATATGGGTTGAAAGTAAATTAAACAGGGGGAGTACGTTTCATTTTACAGTTAAATTAAATTCAGTAAATTTATGATAGAAAGGGTTTCTTGTGAATATTCTGGTAAGTCTTTCAGATATGAAAACAAGCAGTGATACAAAGGCAGTGTTAATTGCTCATTCCCTCGGCTCATGTATAGGAATTGCCATGTATGATCCCGTTATTCAAACAGGGGGCATATTACATTTTATGTTTCCAAGCTCAAAACTTTCTCCCGTTAAAGCCCAGAACAATCCTTATATGTTTGCCGATACAGGTATAGCAAAATTGTTAGACACTATGTATCAACTGGGAGCAAAAAAGGAAAACCTGAAAATTGCTGTTGCAGGAGCAGCAGAAATTATGGGGCAAACAGACTTCTTAAACATAGGGAAGCGCAATTATATAGCCACAAAATCTATTTTGAATAAATATGGTCTCACGATAGATTACGAAGATACAGGGAAAAATATTAACAGGACTCTGAAACTGGAAATAAAAAAAGGACTATTATATATTACCATAACAGGACAGGAGGAGAAAAAAATATGTATGAAATAGAAAAAATTATCTCCGCCATAGATTATTTGCCCCCTGTATCAGGAACAACCCCGAAAATCCTTACCATAACAGAAGATCCTGACAGTAAAATATCTGATTTAGTAGATTTAATAAAATATGATCAGGCTATGACTGCCAATATATTAAAAATATGTAATTCCGCTTATTTTGGTTTACCTAAAAAAATAAATACTCTGGAACAGGCTATAAATTATCTCGGGAAGAATCAGGTTGCAGAACTGGTTTTCATGAAAAGTATGGCTAAAAATCTCAGAAAAGAACAAAAAGGTTACTGTCTCTGTGAAGGTGAATTATGGAAATATTCCATTTCTTCTGCCATTATAGCAAAAGAACTGGCAAAGGAATTTTCTATTAAGGATTCATCTCTTATATTTACGGCAGCACTTATTAAGGATATAGGGAAAGTAATACTTGATAAATATGTAGAAAATTCCTTCAAACAGATAATGGGTAATGTTTTAAAAAACGGCTGTACTTTTATAGAAGCAGAAAAGAAAATAATAGGCATAGACCATGCAGAACTGGGCGGCCTCGTAGCAGAGAAATGGAACTTCAGTGATAAAATGATTCATATAATCCGCTATCACCATCTCTCCGAACAAACTGGTGGTGAGGATATAGAAACATCTATTGTATATATGGCAGATATACTCTGTATGATGATGGGTATGGGAGTTGGCTCAGACGGACTTGCTTATAAATTTTATAAGGATGTGGCAGAAAAGCTGAATTTATCTGAAAATATCCTTATGAATGTAATGTTAGGTTTTATGGCAAATCTGAAGCAAGTCGAAGATCTTGCCGGTAATATTATAGGTAGCTAGAGCATGTCATTCCCGACATTTTACATGCCTTCGAGTTATTCCGGAAATTCTATAAATTTCTCTTTACCTGAAAATCTACTTCAATTTCTCTCAGAAATTCTATAAATTTCTCTTTAAAAATTTCAAATTTTATCTCTTTTTCTTTTACCGGCAACCCCTCAATAGATACAGCAGGGACATTTAAAGCTAAAAGAGGATAAAACCCCATTCTTCTGCCTATTCTTTCTTCAGTCATATCAAAACCTTCATCTGAAAGGAGTTTACAGAGTTTTTCCGTAAAATTCCTGTGTGTATTAATATAAAAAGGTTTTCCTTCTCTGAGAACCCCCTTTTTCTGAAGAGATTCTTTCAAATCTTCTGCCCTGTCCGGCATTTCAAAAAAGTAAAATCTTTCTCTTATTAAATCTGTAATAGCTTTTGCCTGTTCAGAGTCATTCAATAGAGGTGAGATGAGATTATAAATATCATTTTTTCTAAAAGATTTCAGATGTTTTATTCCTGATATAATGGCATTTACTTTATCAATATTTCTTACCAGATCCAGAATTTTTCCTCTTCCTGCATATTCTGCGACAAAATCTCCTATAGAAGATAATACTGTCTCATCGGGGTTTTCTATATCATCATAAATCTTTTCGTAAACATATTCTTCCAGTAATGTTTCTCGAAAGCGAAATACAGGTATATGACAGATAAGTTTCCCGTAGTGGCCACCCTGTAATATATCCTTTAAAAAAATCTGACATATTATATCTTCAGGAAAAATTTTGTAATTTTCTACAGACAGACCGGCAGAAAGTTTTTCAGAAAAATAAAAAGAACCTGCAAGAGGCAGAAGATCATTATTATCTGCTCCGAAAAAAGAAAACATATAATTAACATCCCTGTTTTTATTGTTTAGAAGCTCCACCATAAGATTTATCAAAAATCCCGAGGTTTTTGAATTTTCCGGGGAGTTATCGGAAAATTTATGATTATTATCATAACTTGTAGCAAGTAGAATTGTTTTTTTCGTTTTTTTACAGGAAGGAATAAACATAGTATAATTAATATTACCGTTTATAATGTTATGGCCTGAAGTCAGTTTTTCCACCGGTATTTTCACCGGCAATAAAGTTACATTATAGCAGGTCTCTATATAATTCAGACATTTTTCCAGAAACAGTTGACCGAATTTATTTAAATGTTCCTCTAAAAATTCAGGAGAAAATTGAATATTATCATTAAGTGAGTAAAAATCATCGAGAAGATGCAAATTTTTCTTTATATAAGGTGCGTTATTAAGAGAAAGGTTCAGTAATTCTTTGAAGAAATGGCTACTTTTTATATCGTTTTTCAATTTATACTGTCCATAAAGTTCGGGAATTAAACTATATATGGCCTTTGCATAATCAATCCAGTCAAGGCCCTTCACCTGAGCTATAAAGTCTTCCTTTCCCTCCGAAGGCAGTTCCTTCCAGAGCAGATCTCTGTAACATTTCTCATAGGGAGCACATATCAACATCCAGAGACCTTCACGTATTTCCATACCGCCCGTTCTTTTAGGATGTATAAGGCATCCTATTCTGGAACGATGGCCGTCCATATAACCGGCAAGAGAACAGTTGTCTCTGTAAAACTCTTTTGTATAGGATGAAGGAGCACCTTCCCTTATGAATATATAATCCTCAAGGTCAGAAAATGTTATAACTTCCCTGCCGGTGAAATATTTTGCGAAGGCAATACTGTTCTCTTCCACATATTTTTTTAACACTTCTTTATCTTCTTTGGAATCTATACAACATCCGCTGCAGCTTATATTATCAAGACTGCAAAGATAGACCTTTGAAGGAAATTCTTCTTTCTTCAGAAAAAAATTTTCCACATAATCGGCGGCACATAGAAGAGATATAATCTCTGTATGCAATAAATCACTCCTGCCATCGGGTATATTGCACCTTACACAAAAACTGTTCCACCGAAGAGATGTGTAACATTCAACGGTTTCTCCCTGAATATGAGGCATTTCTTCAAAAAGATTTTTTTCGTAATAATCATATATATCTTTAGAAGAAAAGATTTTATAGATACCTTTTTTATAGAGATTTTTCACAAAGGGGAATTCAGGCCTTCTGGAAGACAGATTATATTTCCTCAATAACTTATAGATTTTTTTGGACAGGGAAGGACATTCATCTGTGATATAATAAGAAAAATCACTGTTCTCATCACTGTAACAGGTAAAAAGCAGATCTATTCTGGTTTTATCGATTATTTTCATCAAAGCTCTTGTATCAGAAGGAGTGTTAATATATTTTACGTGTTTATAATTCAGGGGAAATCCGGAAAGTATATCTTTTTTATCTGATGGAAGTTTAATAATATGCCAGGAAAAATCTGCATCATTAATAAATTTTTCATTTAAAACCATAAAACCGGTCAGATTATTCAGAGAAATACTGTTTAAAGGCTCATTATGGGCTAAAATTACAAGAACATTAATATGACCATGACCTGCAGTTAAACACTTGATTGTCTCTCCCGATTCGGAGATGCCGATTTCTTCAATTCTTATCATCGTGCCACTTCTTACCATGCTGCCACTATTGATAAGCGAGGAATATTCTGTCCCATCATTTATAAAAGACAGGTCAGGTTTTAAAAATTTCAAATCACGTTTCACGTATTATAATCAGACACTTTCTTTAAGCTGTTCCAGAAGTGATTCCATGGAAATTCTCACAGTAGGATTACGCTCGCTTTTAAGGATTTTTTCGACAAGATGTATATCTTCTCTGGTAGCAATTCTCTCAAGAACTCCCACTGCATTATAACGCACTTCCCAGTCTTCATCATGTAAGGATGACATTATATTATTTATACATTCCCTGTCAGGAGAATTACCTATAGCTTTCAGTGCTATAATCCTTACCCTGGGAGATTCATCTGATAAAAACTCTTCCAATCCTTCTATTTTATCAATCCAGCCAAGTTCACATAGAGAATAAAGGGATCTGTACCTTACAGGCCAGGATTTATCCCTGAGAGCATTTATTAAAGGTTTTAAAGTTTTTTCATTACCTATTTTACCTAAAGCTCCGATAGCATTTGCTCTATTCTTAGTGTCTTCATCTTCCGCATAATCCAGAAGTCTGTCAAAATATTCTTCTTCTCCAAGTTTTACCAGAGAATAAAGTGTCCAGATTTGAACCAGTCTTGATGGTTCTTTCAAAGTATTTTTAAGAGTCTTTATAGATTTATCATTAATACCAAAAATGCTTATAATCTCGGCAGCCCGTATTTTTACTTCTTCTTCATCTTCTTCCAGACACTTAATTATGGGCTCTACGGCTTTAACATCTCCCCTGGCTCCGAGAGATCTTACGGCATTACTTCTAACTGCAGCATTATCATCTTTCAACGCTCCTATGAGAGTTTTCAATGATTTTTTATCGGTAAAGATTGCAAGAGACCTTGCTGCACTGGCTCTTACCATAGAGTCTTCACTTTTTAAAGCTTTAATACAATCTTCGAGATCGCTGAAATCAAACATAATTTTTTAAATAATCAACTTATTACTCCTGTAAAAATAAATCGTGACACGTGACGCGTGACGTGTGACACGAAGACAGATTTTATAGCCAGAACATATTCGGAAGATACATAAAAAAATTTACACTTATATTTAATATATATTAACATAAGGTCAATTTATTGTCAAAGAGATGTTTCTATTTTTTTTATGTCAAATTGGGTTTTACTTACTTTTCACTTTTCACTTTTCACTTTTCACTTTTCACTTTTCACTGTAATTAAATTCTAATAACTTATGAATTGACTAAAAAATCTACAGGAATAAAGTTTTTTTTCTAGAATAAGTTTATATCAAATTAAATAATAAGGAACGATGATATTTTATGATAGGAAAAATATTAAGTGAACGTTACAAATTACTTGAAATGATAAGTGAAGGCGGAACAAGCGAAATATTTCTGGCAGAAGATATATCTTCAGGAAAAAATGTTGTCATAAAACTTATAAAAGAACATCTGCTCTACGGACCTGAAAAAGATAAATTTAAAACGATAGAACGTCTCAGAAGAGAACTGAAGATGTCTGAACAGATTAATCATCCTAATATCATCATAGCTAAAAACATAGAAGAATTTGATGGTAAATACTATATAGTTCTGGATTATGTACCCGGTATGGCACTGTCTGTTCTTATAGAAAGAGAAACATTCGGTACCGGATTTGTAGTAAGGCTTATAATGGAATTATGTAATATTCTGGACCATGCCCATTCAATGGGGATAGTCCATAGAGACTTAAAACCATCAAATATTATGATAACAGAGGAAGGCAAAATAAATATACTTGATTTTGGTTATGCCCTGAACATGTTAGATAGTAATAAACTGACAAATGAAGGGGCAATACTGGGGACAGCCAGTTATATAGCGCCTGAGCAGGTTATGGACAGCACAGTTGACAGCCGTGCAGATTTATATTCTCTTGGTGTCATCATGTACGAATTGCTCACAGGGAAAAAACCTTTCAGAGGAAGCAGTAAAATCACTGTCATTATGCAGCATGTAAATGATCCGCCCAAATCCCCTTCTATTTACAACCCAGCTATTCCCTCCCACATGGAACAGATAATAATGAAATTGCTGGAGAAAAAACCTGATAACAGATACAGTTCCGCCAGGGAATTAATGGAAGATCTGAAGAATACGTCTGATAAAATGAATTTACCGGAAAACTTATCTTACAGAGGAATAAGTTTTCTTAACCCCAGGTCATCACTTGTAGGACGTGATGAAGAATTTAAAGAATTATATCTTGAAGTTGATAAATTAAAAGAAAAGAAACAAATAAAACTTATAATGGTTTCAGGGCCCCAGGGTACAGGTAAAACCAGATTGCTTGAAGAAATAGAAGTATATGCCAGGATAAGGAATCTGTTATTTATAAGAGGCACCTGTAGCAGAGAAAAGTTTTTTTCTCCTTATTATACTATAATAGATGGCTTATATCCCTTCTTCTCTCAGGATAGAAATGAACTTTATAATAATATGCTCTTTAAGAATGATCTGAATTTTAAAACTGACAGCACTAATATTCCTTTCAGGAACATTCCCGGAGATATTCAACAGATAAAAGAACTGGCAGATAAAATCTATCCTTATATTATACCTCTTATGGAACCTTACGGAAGAAGAGGAGAACCTGAGTTTGCAGAAGATGTATCGGGATTACTCCTTAATTTTCTGATAGACTTATCCTGCATCAAGCCACTGATTATAACGATAGATGATATTCACTGGACCGATGCATCTACATTCAATTTCCTTCTGGAATTACAGAAAAAACATGAAGGACATATCCTGGTAATAGCAACTTTAGATGAAGATAAGCTCTTTGGTGAATATGAAATTATTCCCGGTATGACCAGATGGAATGAAGTATTTTCCCCGAAATCTGTCAGTATCAGAAATCTTGGCCCGGAGCATACATCAGAGATGATAAAAAGTATACTCATGACGGAAACAATAGAGGATAAACTGTTTCAAAAAATATATATAGCATCGGAAGGGAATCCTCTCTTTATAAAAGAAAGTATTAACTTTTTAATAGAAAGTAAAACATTGAACTGGCATGAAAACAAATGGAAGGTTGATGAGGAGAAAATAAATTTCCTGCTGCCAAATTCAATTAATGAACTGTTAATAGATAGAATTAAATTAATGGATGATATGACAAAGGATTTTCTCATAAAAGCTTCTATTTTCCCTGATAATTTCTATTCTTCTTATTTAAGTTTCCTTATAGAAAATAACGAAAAAGAAGAAAAGCCATCATTCAGTGAAGAAAAAAATTCCTTTCTTATAGAACAGACTATAAAAAATAAAATACTCTGTAAGGAAAAAAGAGGTAAAGAAGAAATATACAGTTTTACCAATCATGTTATGAAAGAAATCTTTTATAATTCCATAGCAAAGGAAAAAAGAGAGGAACTCCACCTGAACATAGCACACAAGCTGGAACTCACATATGAGGAATGGGAAATACCTGATTTAGTGGAACTTTCCTATCATTTCTTCAAAGGTAAAGATTATTCCCTTTCAAACTTTTATTTAATACAGGCCGGTGATAAAGTAAAAAGCCTGGGACTGTATGATGGTGCTCACAGGATTTATTCCAATGCCCTCCAGCTCAGTGAAAGGTTTGAAATGGAAGAAGATTTAGATGTTCTGAGAAGGAAGTTAAAGGAGATAAGTAATTATGAAATGTCCTAAATGTGATTCTCCTATGACATTATTCGGAAGCAAAATTTTTGACGGTGCTATGATATGTAACGAATGTTATGAAAAATTATCATCTAAACAGCAGGAGGGACCTTCATCGGCTTCTATGGCTTATAGCAGTGTTCCCGCCCAGAGTCAGACAAGACAGAGAGCTACAACAGCCATGGGAATAGGGAGAAGGGAACCGGAAGAAATCCATGATAATATAATGGCACAGCAGGTTCAGCCTGAACCAATACAGCAGGTTGCAGGGAAAATAGGCGCGACTGCCGGGACTGCAAGAAAAAAACCAAAAGGTGAAGAACTTACTCCTCTTACTCCCGGTAAAATAGGAGGACTGATAAAAGCCCAGAAAATGAGGGAGCAGCAGGAATTACCTGTATCAAAAGCTCAAACGCAGGAATTTACTCCTCTGAGTCCCGATCAATTCATAGGATTATTCAAAGGCCCTAAAAGAGAAGAGTTTATAGAACCTGAAGAAAGAGAAGAAGATTTTACTCCTGTTTCACCGGATAAATTTCCATCTTACGGCCCTCCTGCTGCAGGGAAAGTAAGGGATCAAAAAACTATAGAAGGCAATCTTGCAGAAGCTGTAGGTAAATTTGTAAGTCCTCCGAGAGGTAAAATGCCTGCAATGCCTGCAATGCCTCCGGAAGCTCAGGAAGAATATATGTTGCCGCAGCAGAAAAGAAAATTCCCCCATATTAATATTCTCACTCCAAGACCTCTCACACCGGCACGGCCTCAGGAACAGGTCTATCAGCAGCCACAGCCAAAGGAAGATGAAGAACTCTATCAGGCTATAAATATGTTATTTCAGCAACAGGAAGCCCTTGGTAATTCCATATCGGAGTTACAGCAAAAAATGGATTACCAGACACAGATACTGGAAGAAATTTATAGAGCTCTGGAACAGTATTTCAGCGGAGAATATTAATCAGTGACCAGTTATCAGTGACCAGTTACCAGTGAGCAGTTACCAGTGACCAGTTATCAGTGACCAGTTATCAGTGACCAGTTACCAGTGAGCAGGTTCATTTATCGGTTTAGTTTCTTCATAAGTACGGTTTAGAGCAGCAGAATGAAATTCTACCTGTAACTACCATGACCGGTGGGCACAACAAGAAGAATGACCTATGCATCTCTTCACCCTTCACTCTTCACCCTTCACAATTTTATATAAACATTTAACAAAATTATCTCCGTTCAAAAGTTAACAAAAAATTAACAACTCAACATACAACTTTCTCTATAAATATGTTATATTAACGTCAGATGATTTTACATATTGATAGGAAAGGGTGTATAAGATGAAAATTAATTCTTCCAATATACCAAAATTACCGGAAATACCACCAAGAATTGTAAAGGAACAGCCGTCTGAAGTAAAAGACAGTGTAAAGCTGGAGTCTTCTTCCTCTGATTCCAGTTATCTTATTATTCCGAGACCAAGTCTGATGAAAAGTGCCAGTATAGAAGAGAACATGGAACTTACACAGAGAGATTTAGAAACAAGAGAAGTAAAGGTAGAAGAACAGATACCTCTTGTAAGCGGTTATACGGCAAAACTCAATGAAGACCAGAAAAAAGATCTGGAAAAAGCAGGGTATATCGTATATGAAGATAAGATTGAAAGATGGATTCCCGAACCTGATATGAAAGAAGCAATGGAAGATGAAAAAGAACAGCCATTCCTTGATAATGCTATGTCTACAATAGCAAAAGAACCGGCAGGACTGGCAGATGCACAGGATGAAATATTTAAAAAATATACAGGTAAAGGTGTCGGCATAGCCATTATAGATACAGGAGTATATCCTCATCCGGATCTTATAACACCCAATAATAGAATAAAAGGGTGGGTAGATTTTGTTAATAACAGAAGTGTTCCCTATGATGACGGAGGTCATGGCACTCATGTAGCAGGAGATGCGGCAGGAAACGGTGCCTTATCGGAAGGTAAATTCAGATCTTTTGCACCTGACGCAAATATCATAGGCATAAAGGTTCTTGGTCTTGACGGAGGGAAAACGTCTGATGTAATAAAAGGTATCAACTGGGCTGTCGAAAACAAAGATAAATATAACATAAAAGTAATAAATATGTCTTTAGGGCATAAGGCTCAAAAATATTCGGAAGATCCTACAGACATAGCAGCAGAAGCTGCCGTAAAAGCGGGAATAACAGTCCTTGTGGCGGCAGGCAATTCCGGCCCCGAACCGGGAACTGTCAGTGCTCCAGGTGATGACCCCTTTGTTATTACAATAGGAGCTATAGATGATAAAAATACACCTGACAGAACTGATGATAAAATAACACAATTTTCAAGTGTAGGACCGACGCCTGACGGTCTGGTAAAGCCAGATCTTGTGGCTCCCGGAGAAAATATAGTGGCTCCCCTTGCTCCCGGTTCAAAAGCAGAAGGTGACGGGAAAGCTATGGCTGACAGACTTTCTACTCTTAAATGGCTGAAAAGCTTCCCTGACGATCAGTTAATGAGCATACCTGATGACATTTTAAAGAAGGTTTACGGATTTAAAGACGAATCCATAAAGGAATTCAGGAAATCACCTGAAGCTGCGAGAAAACTCGTAGATAAACGTATAGCCGTATTCTCCCGTATGCCCCTTGTCATGGGGACAGCCTATATGGGTATGCCGGGAACATCTATGGCAACTCCCATAGTTTCAGGAGTTGTAGCTGCTATGTATGAAGCAAATCCTGATCTTACTCCCTACCAGATAAAAAATATACTGATGTCAACGGCAGATAAAATGCCTGATCTTACAGATAATCAGCAGGGAGCAGGTTATCTTGATGCGAAAGAAGCTCTTCATAAAGCTGAAGATATGAAAAAAGCTACAGAAGAGAAAAAAATATTTGAAGGATGATTCAGTAAGTCGTGAGACGTGAGTCGTGAGACGTGAGACGTGAGGAAATACGTCTCACGTCTCATTTTTAGAAGGAGATATTTCAATGAAGTTTTTAAGTCTATGTTTATTACTATCTATAGTTATACTTATTGGTTCCGGATGTATATTTCAAAACAGAGGAGGAAAACTTCCCGATGATGTTATAAATGCCCAGAAAGAAGACATTAAAAACATGGGAGAAATAAATATGACAGGGAAAAACGGCGAAAATATTTCTTTTAATAACGGAGAGATACCGAAAAATTTTCCTTCCGATGTGCCAATATATCCGAAATCTAAAGTTCTTGTCAGTATAAATTACAGTGATAAACATGTAAAAACCCTGTCTCTGGAAACAGATGATAAAATAAGTCAGATAGAAAAATTTTATAAAAAGGAACTTGCCTCAAAAGGGTGGAAAATAGAGAAGGTATTTTCTACGGATAAAAGTGTTATGTTTACAGGCAGTAAAAGAAATAGAACTGCCGGTATTGCTGTAACTGTGGGAGCAAAATCCCAAAATACTATTACCATTTCTTTGAGTGAATGAGAGGGCTATTTTATGAGAAAAAAAATGAGAGTAGTAAACCGTGATCAATGTATAGGGTGTTTCAGTTGTATGTATGCCTGTTCCAGGGCTTTTCACAATGAAGTTACAACAGATAAAAGTGCCATGAGGGTAAGAGCCTATGCAGGAACTGAAGGCTCTTTCTCCATAAGAATGTGTACAGGCTGTACGGAACCTGATTGTATGGCAGCCTGTCCGGCAAATGCTCTGGAATTACTGCCGGGGGGAGGAGTAAAGCTTATAGAAGAAAATTGTATAAGATGCAGTAAATGCGTAAGAGCCTGTACACTTCATGCCATGCAATGGGATATGGAAAATAAAAAACCTCTTCCATGTATTCACTGCGGCATATGTGCAAAGTTCTGTCCCAATGATGTTATAGCTCTGATGGAACTTGAGGCTGTATAAAATTTTCACTTAATAAAAACCTTTGTGCCTACATCTACAAGATTATAGAGTTCTCTTGCATCATCAGGATACATTCTGATACACCCATATGAGGAATATTCTCCTATTCCTCCAAGTAAGGTGGCATGTATTTCGATACATCCCCCTGTATACCCTTTACTTTTGTCTGAATCATTAGGGTAATTCAAGCACATAACAACAGCCCTCTCTCCGCCATAACCGTCTGTCCAGAGGGACTCATCACGATAACCTATCTCAGGATCGGTTGTGAATATATTATCAGGCCCGCAAAAAGCTTTGCCATCCTGAATAAGGTAACCTCCGTCTTTTTTAGCAAATCTGGACGCTTTCCAGATTATTTTATATTCTCCGACAGGAGTCTTTCTGTCACCTTCTCTGGTTTTACCCATACCATTCAAACCCAGTCCTACAGGATAACATTTCAAACATTTTCCTTTCGAATCAAAAAGCTTCAAATAAAATTTATCGCTGTAAACAACTATATAATTATTATTTGCACTTACAGCTATAGAAAAAAATATGGAAAAAATAAAAAAAATAAGTAATAGTAATGTTTTATTCATTGACATAAAATTATCCTCCTCTATGCCTGCCGGTAAATGATATTATAGCATAATCACAACATATTCTTCAACATAAAGCCTTCTATATAAAGGATTTTTACCTGTTTATGTTGAATAATAAAAAATTAATGGAAGATACAAAAATAGAATCAATCAATTATAAAATATGGAAAAAATTCATCCGTAACAGGCTGGCTCTTGCTGGATTAATAATCCTTTCTATTATGTTTTTTATTGCTGTTTTTGCTCCTCTTATTTCTCCTTATGATCCGAACAAAATAGATAAGGATATAAGCGGTATTCCTCTTGCACCCGGCATTACACACCTGTTCGGCACAGATAATTACGGGAGAGATTATTTCAGCAGAGCCCTTTACGGTTCGCGGATCTCCCTTACAGTAGGTTTTATTTCCGTATTTATCTATGTATCCATAGGTATAATTCTCGGAAGTATATCAGGTTTTTTCGGAGGTTTTATAGATACTGTTATAATGAGAGCCGTAGATATAATGTTGTGTCTGCCGACTTTTTTCTTTATACTGACAATACAGGTTATGCTGGAACCGAGTATGTTAAATATTATGATAGTCATAGGTCTTACAAGCTGGGCAGGAGTAACAAGGCTTGTAAGAGGGCAGTTTCTCGCCGTAAAAGAAGAATTATTTGTTCAATCGGCAAAAGCTGCAGGAGCATCATCTGCCAGGATTATAGTAAAACATATACTGCCCAATATTCTCCCACCTGTTATAGTCCTGTCCACCCTTGGCATAGCAGGAGCAATTCTTACGGAATCAGTATTGAGTTTTATAGGTATAGGAGTTCAACCGCCCCAGGCAAGCTGGGGAAGCATGCTCCGCGATGGTCAGGAATATATAAGAATAGCTCCGTGGATGACTCTTTTCCCCGGCCTGTTGATTATGCTTACAGTACTGGGTTTTAATTTTGTAGGAGATGGTCTGAGGGATGCTCTGGATCCGAAAAGCTGGAGGAACCAGTGAACAGTGAGCAGTAACCGGTGAACAGTGAGAGTATTCAATTCTCATTATTATAACTGATAAAGCTGGTCACTGATAAAGGAGGAATTTTGTTTGTTTAAAAAATTATCTATATTAATAGTTATCTTTCTGTTAACATGTATCCACTGTTACGGAGACATAGGAGATATGGGAACTCTGAAAGGAAAAGTCATTTATCCGGGCGGCGATCCTCAGGGGATAGTAGTTCTGTTCTTCTTTGATAATCCTAAAATGGACTATATGATAAAAGGAATAGTTATCCAATCTCAGGATGGTTCCTTCGAAATGTCTCTTCCGCCGGGTAAATATTATATTCAGGCCCAGGTAGATGTTAACAGAAACGGTCAGACAGATGAAGGAGATTTACTTTACACTTATGGAGGAGATAAACCTGTGGCAGTAAGTCCCGGTACAGAGGTAATATTTCCTCTCGGAACTCAGGGGAACAATCCTCTGAATAATTCGGGATTGCCTTCAGACGGTAAAGATTCTTCAGTTAATAATACTTCTTCATCGGGGAAAAAAGGAACTCTGAAAGGTAAGGTAATAATTCCCGGCCATTCTTCTACTGGAGTAGTTATAGTTCTTTTTAAAGATTCTACCTTTGAAACACTTGTAACTGCATCCAAAGTAACCTCTTCTGACGGGACTTTTAATATAACAGTACCGGAAGGTACTTATTATATTCAGACCTTTTATGATGCAAACGGAAACGGTCAGATAGACCAGGGTGATACAGCTGTAATTTACGGAGGAGAAGAACCTGAGCCTGTCAAATGCGGTGAAGAAATTACCATCATATTTAAAGAAGAAGGGCCAGTATCTGCAAATACTCCTGTTCAGGAAACACCTTCTCCTTCCCCTGCTCCCACTGCAATCACTCCCGGACCTTTACCAGCAGCAACTCCCAGGATAAAAGGCAATTTACGTGTAAAGATTGTTTATCCTGATAAATCTCCGATGGGCTGCCTTGTTCAGGCTGCGTCAGATCGTCAGTTCAATAATATTCTGGCAACTACTGCCGTATGGGAAGAAAACGGTTCAGCCGGTTTTTCTCTTCCTGACGGAAAATATTATATTCGTTCTTTCAGTGATGATAACGGCAATAAAAAAATTGATACCCGTGAGTATTATTCCGTATATGAAAAAGGGAAACCAAAGCAGGTAAATACAGGCGGAGGAGAAATAATTCTTGTTCTTGACGAAATGAAAGATAAAATAGATATGCCTGATTTAATCTCTGCTACCTGTATTCCTTCTCCGGGAAATAATATATCTTTGCCTCACGATATATCAATGAAAACTCCTGTGCCTGCGAGCACTAAAAATCCTGTTCTCCCCGATGATATATCGAATAAAACACCTGTGCCGGGGAAAACAGCTGTTCCCGATAATGAAGTTAAAAAAGGGATCTTAAAAGGAAAAGTTGTTTATAATGACAATGATCCCACAGGTATTACAATATTCGTATTTTCCGACATGAATTTCAAGAAGTTTGTTACGAGTACATATGTTAAAGACGAAAGCGGACTCTTTGAAGTAGAACTACCTGACAGGGATTATTATATTCAGGCCTTTGTTGACATAAATAAAAATCAGATACTTGACACAGATGATATTCTTGCAAATTATACTGCAACAGACACACCTGTATTGAAATCGGCAAGGCCGGGAGCAGAGCAAATCATTATAACAGTAACTCCTAAAAAGCAGTCAGGTGATAATTCGGCTCTGAATACCCCTAAAACTCCTTCTTCTTCCGATGAACATGAATATACTGTCACAGGAAGGGTTATATGGAAGGATCATGCCCTTTCAAAAGGTATTGTAGAAGCCTATTCCGATGCTACATTCCGCACGGTGAAAGCAAGAGCAACAATAGATAAGCAGGGAGGCCTGTTCACCCTGAAAGTACCTGAAGGGAAATATTTTCTCACTGTCGTAATAGATGATAATCTGGACAATAATATAGGTCTCGGAGACGGTGTAGGTATTTACGGCATGGAATCCATAGCAGAATCAAGAGGAGAAGCCAGACCAATCGTAGTAAACAGCGATGATGAACATGTTGAAATAACTATTACAGATTTTCTGAATTTATCAGGTCAACTTGTTTCACTGGATAAATATACTCCCGGTAAAACAGTAGAACCTGAAACGGAATTTTCAGAATATGCAGGTAAAATAAAATCCTTTCAGGACATCAGAACCAGGCTTAATATTTCAGGAAAAATCTATTTCTCCAGAGAAGGAGAAATATGTATGTTAAATCTCTCAAACGGCACGTCTGCAGTTTTATCTCATGGCCATAACCCTACAGTATCTCTGGCTGGTGATAAGATTGCCTATATAAGTCCTTCAGGAGAGATAATACTTTCTTCTACAGACGGCACAAAGAAAGAGATAATAAAACAGATTTCACTGTGTCAGTCAATGTCTATTTCTTCCACGGGAGAATACCTTGCCTGCCAGGAAGGTAAAGAAGTTACTGTTATCGATCTTATCAATAAAAAGGAATATAAAAAAATATTTACTGCAGATACAGGCAGTTCTCCCTTCGGAGTGAGCTGGTTTACCGGTGACGAGAAAGTTGTTTATTTAAGAGGTGCAGGAAGAAAAGACATATTGAAAACAGATGAAGAAATAAAAGAAGAAAAGAAAAATTCCGGTTCCCCTCTTCCTTTTGACGGTCTGAAAATTGACGGACAGAATTCGGGAAAAATAAAAAATCAGTCTACCACAGACGGCCTCTTCCCGATAATTATGTCCAGGAGTGCAGAACAGGAAGACAGAGGAGCAGGTGTTTATATATGGGATAAAAGCACACAGGACAGTTATTATATGGATTTTAAGGAAGCAGGTTCCATTGAAAATGTGCTCTGGTCACAGTCAAATCCCAATTTATTCCTCTTTACTACAGGTATACCTTCCCAGATATGGGTGGGAAAAATAACTAACAACGGTTTTGAGAAAAAACAGGTGACTCTCTATGGAGGTCAGAGCCCCAACTGGGCTCCTGACGGAAAAAATGTGATTTATGTTAACAATAAACAGATATGGATTGTAAATATAGATACAGGTGAAGAAATACCTTTATTAAACGGAGTATTACCTGTTTATGGAGACAATCCATGCTGGAGTTATTGAAGGGTGAAGGGTGAGTAGGGGCGTTTGAATAAACGCCCATCATATATCACGCATTACGCATTACGCATTACGTCTTATATTGAAAGGTGAGGTACTTTGAAAAGAGAAGAAACAACATTACTGGAAGGTCTCATGTTATCAAAGAAAGAATGTATTTCCATCACAGGAGGTGGAGGGAAAACAGGTCTCGGTACCTATCTTGCCAGAAAACTGAATACTCTGGGGAAAGGGGTAATTTTTACAAGTACGACAAAAATCTATCCGCCACAGACAGGAGACAGGGAAATAATCATATTTACGACAGAACATCTCTGGCTGAGCAGAATAGATACGTCCTTAAGAGAAAACAAATTAATCTATCTTGCATCTGAAGTACTGCCACAGGGAAAATTAAAAGGGATTACAACAAGGACATGTAAAGACATCCTGGCAAAAACCAACAGTGATTATTTAATTATTGAAGCAGACGGATCAAAAGGCAGATCTATAAAGGCTCATTCCGATACAGAGCCTGTAGTACCGGATGCTACAACTCTCTTTATAGCTGTCCTGGGAATAGATTGCCTTATGGCAAGACTGGATGATAATAACTGCCATCGGTGCGGCCTCTTCTGTAAAATGTTACAGGTCAATAAAGGGGAATTAATAGATACTGATGTCATATATTCTTTATTTAAACATCCCGACGGATATCTGAAAACAGTTCCGGAAAAATCCAGGGTTATTGTATTTATTAACAAGGTTCATAAAGAAGAAGAACGACAGGAAGCTATAAAACTGGGAGAAAAATTACTGTCCCTGAAAAAGACAGATGGTATTCTCATAGGTCACGTCAAACCTCCGGCAGAAACGTTTACATTGTTAAGGAGATAACATAAAACAAAGGAGTATTTTTTAATGTTAGATAATATTTATCGTGAAATAGTAAATATAATGGATAGAAAAGAACAGGCTGTACTGCTTACAATAATAGAAACAGAAGGCTCTGTGCCCAATAAAGTAGGAGCAAAAATGTTATTGACGGAAAACGGGAAAACCTGCGGAACCATAGGAGGAGGTAGTCCGGAAGCAGTAGCATTAAAAAAAGCAGAGCATATATTTCAAAGCCGAAAACCTGAACAGATAACACTTGATTTAGAAATGGGAAAATCTGGCAGTATCGGTTCTACCTGCGGTGGTAAAGTTACAATATACATGGAACCAATTAATATGACGGAAAAAATTGTCATATTCGGTTGCGGCCATGTATGTATGGAAGTATACAAACTTGCAAAAATGCTGGATTTTGAAGTTACAGTAATAGATGACAGGCCAGATTTTGCAAATAAAGAGAGATTTCCCATGGCAGACAGAATATTATGCATGGATTTTGTAGAGAGTGTAAAAGAGATAACCTTCGACAGCCACACCAGTGTAATTCTTGTAACAAAAGGCCATAAATGGGATCATGTAGTATTAAGGGCTATACTGGAAAGAGATGAACAGCCGGCCTATACAGGCATGATAGGAAGCAGAACAAAAGTAAAAACCCTTTTTGACCAGCTTATTTCAGAAGGAATAAGTCAGGATAAATTAAAGAGAGTCTACTCACCTATAGGTCTGGATATAGGAGGAGACAGCCCGGCAGAAATTTCAGTGAGTATATTTGCCGAAATACTTAAAGTTAAATACGGAGGAACAGGAAGTTCTTTGAAAGAAACGTGTTGCTGAGTTATTTGCCCGGATACTTAGTACCGCTCCAAATAAGTTCGTAACCATTTTATCAGCTTCTGCCTGACA
>DAIOEN010000134.1:0-20077 GCA_036746235.1 Vulcanimicrobiota bacterium
GGCCCGGTAATATCAGAGAACTTGAACATACCATAGAACATGCTTTTATTCTGACGGATCAATCTGTAATTACCATGGAGGCTTTACCTGATGAATTAAAAAACCTGCCTTTAACACAGACACAGAATATCTGCAGAACAGATGATGCAGCCATAGCCATAATTGAGGCTCTGAAAAGAACTGGATGGAAAAAAGCAAAAGCTGCCAGAATGTTAAATATCGACAGAAAAACTATATACAGGAAGATGAAAGAATATAATATCCCCCTGAAAAAGACTGATGTAGATACAACACTTTTTTAAATTATTTATATAAGCTGCTTCTACTTAATTTTCATCAAATATAATATCTCATATCATGTGCTATACGGCACTTACAATTATATTCACAGATGATATTATATAATTAGAGAGAAGATGAGGTAAGAAGTGAAGAAGTTTTTTCCGGCACGGTCCGGATAGAGGGTGTAATCCCCTCCACTTCTGATATTAGCCGCCTATCCAGGTTCGGGTCCCGTAAGGACAGGCAGAGGGGCGCCAGCATCGTGTCCCCGGGTTCGACTCCCCCATAGGCGGCCAGAAAAAAACAAATAAAATAATTACATACCCACAGGTTGGTAGGTATTGTGCTTTTCAGGCCAGAAATACATAGCATATATTGACCTGATATATATTTATGATATAATTCAGTTAAATATACTTCGGGAAAGGGAGAATTAAATGCCTGACAATAACATAAAAATTTATGGAGTTCCTCTGTGGTATAAATATACATTCCTATTTTCTCTCATTATTTTCATATTTCTTATATTCAATCTTACCCTATATGCTTTTCTGGTTATCTTATTCAAACTAAAAATCGACTATAGCGTAATTAACGGTGCAATAGCAGTGCTTCCTGTGTTATTTGTATTAAATTTTAATTATTCAAAAAGTGTAATTATTACGTCATCTGATAGTATTGAAAAAAGAAATGTGCTCACATTTTTAAATGTAATATGTATTCATAAAAGCATATCAAAAATAGCCTGGAGCGATGTAAAAAATCTTAAAATTTGCCAAAAAGGTAATAAAAAAAATGACAGGTATTTTATCTATGGAAATAACGAACAGTTTCTCTTCTTTGTCATACCTTTGGTACATAGAGGCAAAGAACTTGTAGAAGAGATTCAGAAAAAAACAAATAAAACATTTGAAGTTCAGTAACTTCCAATCTACAGTTCCCGGTCAAGGGTCCATCTTTTAATATGTCCTGACATATCGGAGGTTAACATAAAGGAAGAATCAGGAGTAACTTGAATAAAATTAAGTCCTTTATGAAATATATCAAGCTTTTCAACTGTATCTGAATCTATATCATAAAGACAGATAGAATCACCCGATATATAGAATATCCGTCTTCCGTCATCTGCAAGGATAGCCCTGCCGCATGGTTCAAGATTTTTTACTACATCCCCTGACAAAACATTCCACAGTTTAGAAACTCCGTCCATAGAAGAAGAGAGGAGAAATTTTCCGCCAGAGCAGACAGAGATATTCCTGATTGAATCATTATGGCCCGTAAAAGTTTTTACACATTCTCCCCGTGACAGTTCCCATAATTTTACACTTTTATCCTTACTTCCCGAATAAATGTTATTTCCGTCAACTATTAAATTCCATATTTCATCACTGTGGCCTGCAAGTGTTTTAATCAGAGCGGCAGAAGGTATGTGCCAGATTTTTATAATTCTGTCAATACCGGCAGAAACTAACATATCCCCTGTTACAGAAAGAGATGAAACCCTTCCCGTATGTCCTTCCAAAACATTAAGACACTCGCCGGACTCATTCCAGAACCTTATTTTGCCGTCTTCATAGCCGGCCGCGATGAGTCTATTATCATAAGACAGATAAACACTCCTCACAGTTCCGACATAGGGAGAAGATTTCATAAGAGCTCTCCCGTCTTCCATATTCCAGAGAATTACATAACCGCCTGCCGACAGAGCCAGACGGCCGTCATTACTGATACAGGCCGTGTATATCATATCACCCGGCACTTTAAAAGAACCTGTTAAATATATATGAGAATCGTGACGCGTAACGGGTGACGCGTGACGAGAGGGCGGCTCCGCGTTCTTTATCGTAAGCGGATGGTCATAACAGTTTACAGACGGAGACTCGATAAAATTCTCTATAAGTGACTCTGACGTTTCATGCCATTCTTTCATATCACTTTCCTCTAATTCCCAGTCCAGTCTCCAGAGTTTTATCGTTCTCTCACTGTCTGCCGTCACGAGGAAATTTCCGTCACGACTTAATTGAATGGATTTATAATCCTGAGAAACTTCCATTGTTCTTATCAATGCACCTGTAGAAAGATCCCATAATTTAAGAGATTTTTTATTTCTGTCAAAGGAATGAGACGTCCCTGACAGTGCAAAGCGTCCGTCAAAACTCAAAGAAACATTTTTTATATCTCCTTCTTCCCCGCCGATTACCCTTAAGGGTTTGCCTGACGAAATATCCCATAATATGAGATCACTGCCTCCCGAAAGAACAAATCGTGAATTGCCGGCAAAAGATAGAGACTGAATATTTTTCGAAGAGCCTTCCAGGATTTTTACGAAATTACCGTTATGAAAGACTCTTATATTATTACCGCAGGAGAAAAGAACTTTCCTGTCTCTGCTCAGGGAAAGACATCTGAGACTTTCCGCATAAGGGTTTTTAATAAGTGTTCCGTCCATATGCCATATTTTTAAATCATTGTAAGAATAAGAAACAACCATATCGTTCATGGATAAAAAATCAATCTTTTTCCTGTGTCCTTCAAAGGTTTTTATATTTTTTCCATCAGAAACAGTGAAAAGTCTTACTGTGCCGTCTCTGTAACCGGCTATAAGAAATGTGCCTTCAGGATTTAAAGAGGCACAGGTTATTTCTCCGTAATTACCTTCAAATATCTTTATTCTTTCACCTTTCAGGACATCCCACAGACCGGGTATGTTTTTTGACGAACCTAAAACCATAAAATTATTATCAATTATATAAACACCATAAATCATATCTTCCTGGACAGTAAAGGTTTTTTCTATCCAGCTATTTCTGAGGCATATTTTTTTACAGATTCCTGTTAAATAAGCCCATAATCTGAGACCGTCCGGAGATTGTTCGTAACCGGGCAATGTTCGTGCTTTCTTTAAGAAAGAGATTGCTTCTTTAATTTCTCTATTTTCCACTGCACAGGCAGCCTGTTTAACCAGTCTGGCATATTCCGACTGAATTTCTTTTGTTTCTTCTGCAGTTGTAATTTTTGAGAGTCTGAAGGGGGCAATATAGTTAAAATCAGCAATCTTCCATACCTTTATCTGGCCCATTTCATCTCCCGAAACGACAAGTGTTCCGTCACTGTCCATAACTGTCGAATAGACCTTCTGATTATGTCCCTGAAAGGAACGCAAACATTTTCCCGTAGAAGTTCTTACTAATTTCACACTGTTTCCAGGCATTACTGCCAGGGAACCGTCATAATTCAGGCTTACGGAAGACGGGATTATGTGCCTTATAGTTCTTTTAAAGAATTCAACGGATTTAAAGCTCCTGAGACATGCTCCTGAAAAGACATCTATAAATATGACATTTGCTCTGTAATCCATTAAAAGGGCTTTATGGCCGTCACAGCTGAAAGATATGGAATAAAAGGAATTTTCAAGGTGAAAATTTTTGATAATCTCAAAGGCGGACACTTCTATAACGGTAAATGTCCCATCTTCTGTTCCATAGATAAGGTATTTATTATCAGGAGTAATATGAACTGCAATAATCTTTTCTTTAATGCCTTCGATTTTTTTCAACATATTTTCCGTGGAAATATCCCACACATAAATATAATTGCATATATCAACTGCTACAATAAGAGAGCCATCGGAATTTATATATGATAATTTAAGAGTCCACGGAGCTTTTAACGTTTTTATCTCTTTTCCTGTAAATATATCGGTAAGTTTCATAACACCGTTTGCATAAGAAGTAAGACATATTTTTCCGTATCTGTCTGTCATGACAGAAATAATACCGCTTCCTCTGACTCTTTCAGGAATTTCCCCGGAAGGTATATGGATTTTAAGATAATCCATACCTGCACCGAAGGCCCATCTGTTATCACCGCCAAGAGAAAGTCTTTCCACCGGTTGATAACCGTTATTAAAAATCTTTTTTATAAGGGAACTGCAGTTTCCGTCTCTCTTTTCTGCATAAGCCATTGATTTTTGAAGCTCACTCTCGTATGGTTCGGGAATTTTCTTAAAAAACTCCAGAGCAGACACAGGGTCATCCCTTTCCAGATGAACGAGTCCGGAAAGATAATAAACTTCATGTTCAGCGGAAAGAATGGAAATCTCATCAAGTAACTGAAGGTCATCGATTTCTCCTTCTCTCCATCTTACAAGTCCTCTGTTATAGACAGACTGAACATGGAGAGGATTTAAAGAAAGAGCTTCTTCCCAGATAAAGGCGGCTTCTTTTTTCATGGCAAGATCCATGAGTGAAACTGCCCTGTTATTAAGACTGTCTGCCATGAGTTTTATTTCATCTGTTCCCGGGAACGGATATGTTTCACCGGTTACTTCTTCATATATTTCAGCGAGCCTCTTTATTGCTTCATCACAGGAAGAAAAGCGATTGTAAGGTGATTTTTCAAGACATTTCAGTATAAAATCAGAAAGAGAATGAGGGATTTCTCTGTTAAATTCCGACGGATGAGGAGGAGGAGAAGAAATATGACGTAATTTAAGGATTCCCGAATGTTCTACTCCTCTATCAAAGGGGCGGCATTTACAGCACATTTCATAGATCATGATGCCGGCTGAATATATATCACTCCAGGGGCCTGTATCGCCATAAGAAATATCCCACTGTTCGGGAGGCATATAGGCAGGAGTTCCTGCAGCGGAAATTTCTTCCCCGGAAGAAAACAGAGTACAGGCAATACCGAAATCAGTAATTTTCAACTGGCCTCTGTCTGTAAGAAGGCAGTTCGCAGGTTTTATATCACGGTGAACAAGACCTTTTCTGTGAGCAAAAGACAGTCCCGTAAAGCACTGAAGTGAGAGAGAAATAATTTCCCTGAAGTCTTTAATTTTATTAAGACAGGAAGAAAGGCTTCCCCCTTCGGCACATTCAAGAAATATACGGGGTACCCCGCCCAGGTTACGTACATAATGACATGATACAATATTCGGATGAAGACCGAGTTTTACCCATTCTTCACATTCTTTCAGAAAATTTTTTTTATAATGGTCTCTCTCTGAAAATTCATAGTGAAGGGATTTAACGGCAAGATCAATCTGCCATATTCTGTGATAAACCCTGTAAACAGAACCGTATGTACCGGCTCCGAGAAGTTCTTTAACTTCATAGAGATCCATTATTATATCGCCCGGTTTCCACTCCGCAAATTTTTCGCAGGAGCCGGATTTTTCTACAGGAACAGTTCCCGATGTATAAAGAAGTGTTATTTCATCTGAGTTTTTATCAGAAAAAGACAGAACATCACCCCTTTTCAGTGACCAGTGACCAGTGACCAGTGACCAGTGACCAGTTAGCAGTGACCAGTGACCAGTGACCAGTTATATTACTATATAAAAGTAATCTTTATCGTTCACTCTTCACTCTTCACGACTCACGACTCATTTTTATTAAAACTCCATTACCATTTTCACCATATCCACCAGTTCATCCTTCGTGAAAGGTTTCTGTATGAAGTATATTCCTTCATCAAGAACACCATGGTCTGCTATTATATCAGCCGTATATCCCGACATAAACAGTTGTTTAACAGTCGGATAAAGGGCTTTTATTTTTTTTGCCAGTTCACGGCCATTCATGCCAGGCATAACTACATCTGTAAGAAGGAGGTGAAGTTCTCCCCTGTGTTCTCTGGCCAGGTTTATTGCCTGTTCCGGTGTATTTGCAGCCATCACTCTGTATCCCATACTTTCAAGAATAATTTTACTGACATTCATTACTGACAGTTCATCCTCTACGAGGAGCACAGTCTCTCCTCCCATCTGTCCGGTTTCTTTAGGCTTTATTTCAGATTTCTTCATAAGTTCTTCCGAAAAGCGAGGCACATATATATTGAATATTGTTCCCTTACCTGGCTGGCTATCGACATTTATGAAGCCATTGTTCTGTATGACTATACCATATACCGTAGCCAGACCGAGACCTGTACCCTTTCCCATTTCCCTGGTAGTGAAGAATGGTTCGAAAATATGTTCAACCACATCTTGTTCCATTCCACAACCGGTGTCTCTTACAGAAAGCATTACATAATCACCCCGTATATAGCCGGTATGAATATTGCAATAAGCATCATCAAAAGTAAAATTTCCTGTTTCAATGGTAATTCTGCCTGTATCTGAAATAGAATCACGGGAATTAACACAGAGATTGGCAAGAATCTGATCTATTTGCGCCGGATCCACCTTCACATACCACAGTCCCGGGAAAGGTTTCCAATGAAGGTCAATATCCTCTCCTATAAGACGGCGCAACATTGTGAGCATTTCCCCCACTATCTCATTCAGGTCTATTACCCTGGGGCTGACTGTCTGCTGACGGGCAAACGCCAGTAGTTGTCTTATAAGATTGGCCGACCGTCTGGCTGATTTATTAATTGCATCCAGGTCTTTATAAACAGGATCATCCAGTGAAACCCGGGCCAGTGCCTCTCCTACGTGGAAGAACATAACCATGAGCATATTGTTGAAATCATGGGCCAGGCCACCGGCCAGACGGCCAATAGATTCCATCTTTTGAGCCTGCATAAGCTGTACTTCCATATCCTGACGCTCTTTTTCCGCCTTCTTATGCTGTGTAATATCACTGTGAATGCCTACAAGATTGGTTATATGACCTTCTGCATCTTTACTTGCATAGGCCCGTAAAAAAATATTTAATATACTCCTGTCCTTTGAGTACATTTCAACTTCCCCTGACCACTGGCCTCCTGCCATAATAGTTCTGAATACTTCTTTACCTGTATGTTCATCCACATAAACAGAGGCAGGGGAATCTTCTTTAATATCACCAAACAAATCAGAAAATGCTCTGTTCTGGTAAAAATGCTTTCCGTCAGGAGTTGACATGCCTATAGCATCAAATGAAGTTTCAACAGATTCCTGAAAAAGGCGTAATCTCTCCTCTGCCAGTTTACGTTCAGTAACATTTTCATGCATCAATGCAAAATTCTCCACTTTCCCGTCCTGACCGAATATGGGGAAAGCGACCGCCCGTATCCAGAGTGGTGTATCAGGGAAATCCGGGCCCAGTTGACGGACATTATAATGAAATTCAGGAAAGTAGACAATCTCACCGTCAAGAACGCGGTATAAATCCTTCTGCAGTCCCTTATTAAGGATTACAGGGTCATCGAAGACCTTATAATCGGAAGGAGGTACTGCACTGAATAGCCGGACAAATGCTCTGTTGACTTTTATGGTAAATCCGTTCCTGTCAAATAACTGTATGGAATAAGGGTTCAGTTCTATGAAGTCCCGCAGAGTAGATGACTCTTTTTGAAGTTCCATATCGACACGCCTTCGTTCTGTAATATCTCGAAAATACCAGACTCTTCCCCTGTATATGCCGTCAGAGCCTATCATAGGTGCCGAATAACGTTCAAAAATTCGTCCGTCTTTCAGTAAAATCTCGTCAAAGCTGGTTTTTTCTTCATTTTCATAAAGATAGATCACTTTTGCCAGAAATTGCTCTTTCCCGGATACTTTACTAAGAACTATATTGAGTACCGGTTCATCTGATTTTGCGATAAGAATTTCATCCGGGATACCCCACATAGAGGCAAAGCGCTGATTATATGAAAGAATATTGGCTTCTTTACCGACAACGAGAATTCCGTCTATAGCAGTTTCCTGTTGAGTGGAGAGAATGAGATTTCTGAAGGTCAATTCTTCTTCAATTCTTTTATGTTCAGTTATATTCAGGGCAACACCCATATAATAGAGAGGATTGCCACCGTCATCTTTGATGGCAGTCCCTGCAGAGGTAAACCATATCCAGTCACCGTCGGTGCTCTTTACCCGATACTGAACTCCTTTCTGTGGCAATCCCGTAGTATATACAAGGTTCAGGAAATTATAACATGTTTGCACATCGTCAGGATGGACCAAAGGATCAAAATTTTTCCCTGTAATTTCATTTACAGGATGACCTATAATATGAGTCCATGCAGGAGAAACGAAGAGAAATTCGCCAGTCCAGGAGAGAGCATAAATAACCTCTTCGGCATTTTCAATAATGGCACGTAACTGCTGATCATTTGCCATCAAAGTATCTCTCGCCTGTCTGAGGGCGATGATTTCTTCTCCGAGTTTTTCTTTATCCGCTACAAGTCCGGAATTTCTCAGACGTAAATCTTTTAATTCATTTATAAGTTCTTCTTTTGTTTTTTCTTCATCTATCATTCTATCTTTATACCTCACCTGCAAAAAAATTCAGTTATGAATAACCTGACATCACCCATTCATAATCTTTAAAAAAACCGGAACTTTCTAATGTGTCAGCGATTATCCGTCATCAGCAATTTTTACTGTTTCCCGATACTCCATGCTTTCCCTGCCGTTTCTCCTATGGACCAGTAATAATTATCAGGCATAGTAAGGAGAAAAGGATTCATTTTCTTTATATCAGGTTTTCCGTCTGTCATATATCTTTCTTCCGTATAAACACCGACAATTTCTCCTATAAAGAATTCATGGGAAGGAAGTTCCACTACCTGACTGAGCTTACATTCCATGGTAACAGGGCAGTTTTTAATCATAGGGGCATATTTCAATTCTCCATAGAAAGGCTGGAATAATTCCGACTTGTCTGTTCTGGCTCCTGATACAATGCCGGAATAGTCCACTTCTTTCATAAGTTCCAGAGACGGAATACTTATACTGAATTCTTTATATTCGTGAATTCCTTTATTGGTATAGTGGGCTTTGCTTGAGCCAAATCCGACCATAGGAGGGTTTATATTTACTCTTGTAACCCATCCTACAGCCATATAATTTATCTTCCCTTCCACCATTGCTCCAACTACAACAACAGGCATAGGATAAATAAAGGTATTGTTAGAAATTTTCATTTTTTCCATATTATGGTTCTCCTTATTAATAATAATGAAGAAGGAAATAAGGCTTTTGATGGATGTCTCGAAACAGGCAGGAAATATGTTATGGCTCTTTTCTATAAAGCAATTATAATGAATGAATTCACTGAATTACCTGTGAAATTCAGTTTCCCTGCGATAAATTCTCTGGTTTCGGCCAGAACCACTTCAAAAGTGTGTGGGCGCAGCATCACTGCGCCCACAAAAAAACCTTTTAATAAGATTTAGTAAACCGGATTTTATTTCCATCCAAACCATAGTACATTGGAAGCGACTTCTGCTGCCACAAATCCTCCTATAACTACTCCTGCAATAGATGCTAAAGTGACTCCCACTCCCCCTGCTCCAAATGCTGAAGCTGCAAATCCTGCTCCCACTCCGCCTGCAACTGATCCTGCTCCTCCCCATAACAGTGTACCTGCGATTGCATCTCCAGCATCTCCTGATTTCATCAGTTTGAGTTTATCTCCCAGTATCAGACTTTCATCTGTAACATTTCCGCCAATAGAAACCTGATCAGCAGCAGCCTTGCTTTCCGGTCTTTCTGTCTTCTTGATTGGTACAAATTCCGGTGCTTTATTTGCTCCTATTTTCATTCTATCACCTTCCATAAATTATTTATTAAATATATATTATATAAAAAAAATGGGGATTTCAAGGATTAAATGTTAATAATTTGTAAACAAATCATGGAGAAAGTGAATAATTAAACAACCATCAATAAACCCTTTTTCTGGGAAGAACTCCCCTTACGCCGCCTTTAGGGTTTTCCATATCCCCTTTATAGCGGGGAATGACATGAACATGGAGATGCATAACACTCTGCCCTGCCGGAATACCGACATTTACCCCTATGTTATAACCGTCAGGCCTGAATTTTTCATCCAGTAAAATCTTTGCTTCATCTATGAGTTTTATAATGGCAATCTTTTCTTCCGTTGTGGCATCAAAATAATTCTCAAAATGCCTCCATGGTATGACAAGTAAATGACCTTTACTTACAGGATATTTATCAAATCTTGCAAAAGAAAGGTCATTTTTTAAAACTGCTTCTTCTTCCCTGTGATTACAGAAAGGACATTCTTTATATTTCATATCTCAATCAACAATAGAGAAAAATCCCTGTTCTTTAAAATGATGATCAAAGGCAAAAGCCGATGTAATAGAGAGTTTTCTCATTACGATAAAACTTATACAGTCTACGAGGCTCAGTTCTTTTCTGTTGGCAGAAAGTAATCCTGTCGTTGCCAGTTCATGGGTAAAGGAATCGACCCATTCAATCACCAGAATAGGTACAATATTTCCCTGGAAATTTCTGACTCCTTTTATACCGAAACGGCTCTGAAGCAATGAAATAGTTTCAAGAAGTATATAATTGGTGCAGATCAAACATTCACCGGACAAAACCAGATCTTTCCAGATTTTGCCTGATCTTTCATGATTATCATCATCCATATCCAGGATAGAAATAAATGCTGAAGTATCAATAAAAATCATTGCCCATACCCCCCGGCTAAATATTTATCATGGTTTACAGCTAAATCTTTTATGCCGCTCCTCAAACTGCCTGTAGCAGCAATAGCCCTCTGCCTTTTTTCTTCAACGGTAATCTCAGGGCTTGACTGGAGCAGCATATCTACAGCTTTTCTTATAAGTTCTGAAATAGACTCCTGTTTTCTCACAGACATGTCTTTTAAAGCCTGAGACTGTTCTTCAGTTAATTGAATCTGTGTCCTGACCATGAAAATCTACCTCCATGATTACATTCTTAATGTAATGATAACATATTTTTTTATTGAATGCAACATTGATTGTGAAAAGACAGGATTTTCATTCTCATATGTTGAATTTTTGAAAAAAGCAGAATCAAAGCAATTCGTGACGCGTAACGCGTGACGGGAGGAACAAATTCTCATGCTTTGCATGGTTGTTGTTATGAAACTAACTATAATTTAATGAGGTGAATATAATGAACATCGGTCTTATCGGTCTTGCAGTGATGGGCCAGAATCTGGTATTAAATATGGAAAGCCGCGGTTATTCCGTGGCAGTCTATAACAGAACATCTTCAAAAACAGAGGAATTCATGAAAAACAGAGCCGGCGGGAAAAGGATAAAACCTGCTTTTTCAGTAGAAGAACTTGTGAATATGCTGGATAAACCCAGAAAAGTCATGATAATGGTTAAAGCGGGAAAACCTGTAGATGACAATATAGAAGAACTTCTTAAATATCTTGAAAAAGGAGATATTATTATTGACGGAGGAAACTCCCACTTTACCGATACGGACAGAAGAATTAAAGAGATAGAGAAAAGAGGTATCCTTTATCTTGGAACAGGCGTAAGCGGAGGAGAAGAAGGAGCGTTAAAAGGGCCATGTATTATGCCGGGAGGGAATGAACAGGCATGGGAAGAGGTAAAAAATATATTTTTAGATATTTCTGCTAAAGTCGACGGTATTCCCTGCTGTGCCTTTACAGGTTCAGACTCTTCAGGACATTTTGTGAAAATGGTTCATAATGGCATTGAATACGGTGATATGCAGCTCATTGCAGAAGCCTATGATTTCTTAAGACATGGTCTTTCCCTTAACCTTGAAGAAATAAGGGAGATTTTTCTTAAATGGAAAGAAAGTGAACTGAATTCCTATCTTATAGATATTACTGCCGATATACTCGGAGTTATGGATGAAGAAACGGGGAAACCGGTAGTGGATATTATTCTGGATAAAGCAGGCCAGAAAGGTACAGGGAAATGGACATCCCAGGCAGCTCTTGATCTCGGGGTTCCTGTATCTGTGATTGATACGGCAGTTATGGGGAGAAACATCTCTTCTTTCAAATCTGAGAGAATTAAAGCTTCACAGTTCCTGAAAGGGCCGTCAGAACCATTCAGAGGTGACAGACATAAAATGATTGAAGCAGTTTATGACAGCCTCCTCTGTTCTAAAATAACATCATATGCCCAGGGTATGTCCATGTTATCTGCAGCATCAAAAGAATACAATTATAATCTGAAATTACATGAAATAGCCCAGATATGGAAAGGAGGATGTATAATCAGATCTACCCTTCTGGAACCTATAAAACAGGCTTTTCTTAAAAATCCTTCCCTTGAAAATCTATATATGAATGAATATTTCAACAGAATACTCAATGAGAAACAGCATAACTGGCGGTGGAGAGTGGCAGAGACTGTAATGTGCGGCATTCCGTGCCCCGGCACTGCATCTTCTCTTGAATATTATGATTCCTACAGATCGGAACGACTGCCTGCCAATCTCCTGCAGGCCCAGAGGGATTACTTCGGTGCCCATACCTTTGAGAGGATTGACAGAGAAGGGAAATTTCATCATCAATGGATTTAATAAGACAGGAAAGGAGATGAATATTATGGATAAATGTAACTGTAAAGAGAATAACATGGAAACAGGAAAAATTCTTCACCATTTTTCAGGAGGCAATATGCCTGTTTCAATAGTGATCTTCGGTGCAAGCGGTGATCTTACAAAAAGGAAGCTCATGCCGGCACTGTTTAATTTATTCAGAGACAGAATGCTTCCGGAACATATAAATATTACAGGTTTTGCGAGGAGTGTAAAATCAGATGAAGAATTTCGCCGGGAAATAGAAGAAATGGCAAAGACTATTCTCGCAGAGGAATTTGATGAAGAACTCTGGAAAAAATACAGAGAAAAGATCCATTATCATCCGGGAAATTTCGATACACCTTCTGATTATTCGTCACTCAAAGAATTTCTGGAAGAAAAAGGAATGAACTGGAATAAAATATATTATCTTGCCTGTGATCCGAAATTTTTCTACCCTGTAGTGGAAAATCTGTCTTTCTGCGGATTAATCAGTGACGGTTACAGCAATATCTGGACCAGAGTGGTCATAGAAAAACCCTTCGGCCACAATATCAAATCGGCAACGGAGCTGAACAGGAAACTGGCCAGATATATTTCGGAAGATCAGATTTACAGAATCGATCACTATCTCGGAAAAGAAACTGTACAGAATATACTGTCTTTTCGTTTCGGCAATTCTATTTTCGAGCCGATTTTTAACAGTAAATATATAGACCATGTACAGATTACCGTGGCAGAAACCCTTGGGATGGAAGGAAGAAGAGGTGGTTATTATGACAAACATGGCGCCATAAGAGATATAATACAGAATCACGGCATGCAGCTTCTGGCCCTGGTAGCTCTTGAACCTCCCCATTCCTTCGAAGCTAAAGCCCTGAGAGACGAAAAGGTAAAACTGTTTAAAAGCATCAGACCTTTTACCGAATGCTGTGTGAAAAATATGGTTATCAGGGGACAGTATGAAGGTGGTATAATCAACGGAGAAACAGTAAAACCCTACCTTGAAGAAACAGGCGTTGTTCCTGATTCAAACACAGAAACTTATGTAGCGATGCAGCTTTATATAGACAACTGGCGATGGTCGGGAGTTCCTTTTTATATGAGAACAGGAAAAAGGCTGAAAAGAAGGCTCACTGAAATAGCCGTTCAATTTAAAACACCTCCCCTTAATTTCTTCAGGACTGTAGAATGTGAAGGAGATGTATGTGATATTATCAGAGCAGAGCCGAATGTAATCGTTTTTCGTGTTCAGCCTGACGAAGAAATATCCCTGGTTTTTTCGGCAAAAAGGCCGGGAGTTGATTTTTTACTTCAACCGGTAAAGATGGATTTCGGCTATAAATCATCCTTCGGCAAACGTCTTCCCGAAGCATATGAACGATTGCTTTTAGATGTAATCAGAGGAGATGCCACACTTTTCCCTAGGTTCGATGAGATTGAGGCTACATGGAACATAGTGGAACCGATAATAAATTTATGGGAAACAAAAAACGAGCCTCCTGTGGTAAAATACATGCCGGGCACAGATGGCCCCGGTGAACATTTATTCGATTGCTGTGAAGGGAACTGGAGGAAATTGTAGGGAATCGTGAGTCGTGAGTCGTGAGTCGTGAGAAGTGAGAGGAAAATTCTCACTTCTCACTAAATATTTACGATAGTTAGAACGGTAAATATAAAGTTCAGAGATAGTTTTTTATAGTTAGTTTCATAATAATGACCTCGTAATGCGTAAAGCGTAATGCGTGATGGGCAGGGATATAAATCCGTCACGGATTACGCGTTACGCGTCACGAAGCTTTAAATTCTAATAAGTTATGAAATACACATAATTCTTAATTTTACGTCAGGATGTACATTGTACAATGAGTTTATTTCTTTATTTCTTCTCGATTTTCATTTTTTTCATATTAACAGGAGCCGTTATTATGGCAGGTGAAATTCATGATGCTCTTAAATCAGGAGAGCTTGCAAAGGTTGAGAAATTAATCTCAGAGACGCCGGCCCTTATCAATGAAAAAGATTGTAATGGTATGACATTACTGCACTGGGCATCATTTATAGCTTCAAAAGAAGCAGTAATTATGTTAATATCCGGAGGAGCAGATATTAATGACAGGGATGATTACGGCCAAACAGCTTTGCATCATGCCTTACTGTGTCCGACAGACGGCTTCAGGGAAATCGTAGATATCCTGGTATCTAAAGGAGCAGATATTAATGCCAGAGATATTTATGGAATAACCCCCATACATTGCGCTGCAGAAAAAGGTTCAAAGGAACTTGTAGAATTTTTGCTGAGTAAAGGGGCAGACATCAATGTCAGAAGTGACTATGGGAAAAATCTGTTACACTGTGCCGCAAACAGCGGTTCAATAGAACTGGTGAAATTTTTACTGGACAGAGGAGCAGATATTAACAGCGTAAATAAATACGGATGGACTGCGCTCCACTGTGCCGCATACAGCGGTAAAAAAGAACTGACAGAGTTTTTGCTATCCCCCGGTGTTGATATTAATGTTAAAAGTAATGACGGGTTAACACCTCTCCATTTTGCGGCAATGTCCAATTTTTCAAAGGACGTAGCAGAACTTTTAATATTAAAGGGAGCGGATATTAATTGTAAAGACAATAAAAATGAAAGTCCCTTAAAAATAGCAAGGCAGATGGGTAATCAGGATATAATAGATCTGCTTGTCGCCCATAACGCCGGAGAGGACGAGTAGAAAGGTCAAAAATTATGATACTGGAAACAGGAACAGTCATAAATGACATATACAGAGTGGTAAGACTGCTCGGTAAAGGCTCTATGGGGCATGTTTATCTTGTGGAAAGGATTAAAGACGATAAAAAATTCGTCGTAAAGGAACTGAATTTTTCACAGGAAGCAGGCCTTGATATTTATGCTGCAAAAGAGATCTTCCACAGAGAAGCGGAATTTATGGCTAAAATCAACCATCCGGGAGTTCCGAAGATGTACGGTGTTTTTCCTCAGGACGGGAAAGATTATCTTACTATGGACTATATAGAAGGAAAAACACTGGAGGAAATTATAAATACTTCAGAAGGGCCGATAAGTGAAGAAAATGCCATAAAATGGACTGTAGAACTTGCAGATATTCTGAATTATCTCCATAATTCATTTCATCAGCCCATAGTCTACAGGGATTTGAAACCTTCAAATATTATTATAAAACCTGACGGAAACCCTGTTCTTGTAGATTTCGGCATAGCCCGTTATTACAATCCTGACAAAAATTCCGATACCTTCAGCTATGGCTCTCCCGGCTATGCAGCTCCTGAGCAGTATAAAGGAAGAGGGCAGTCCACACCTCAGAGCGATGTATTCGGCCTGGGAGTCATATTGTTTCAGATGCTCACCGGATATGACCCGTCACTCCATCCACTGCAATTTCCTTCAATGAAAAAATTGAATCCTCTTATAAGTGAAAAACTTGAAGAGATTGTATTAAAATCCATTCAATTAGATCCGTTGAAAAGATATATCAGTATGGTGGAATTTAAAGAAATACTTGAAAAATATAAAAAACCTTATAAATTTTCAAAAAATGAAACAGAAGAGATAAAAAAAACTTCTTCCCCTATAGCTTTTTCCTGCCATAACAGACTGTGCAGCATATTCAAAAGAATAACAATAATCTTATTCGTATTGAATATTACCGCAACATGCAAAGTAGTAACAACTTTTCCCTACAGTAAAGCAGCTTCTGCAAATGTTTTCTGGGGTATTACTTCATTATTAATAATATTATCTTCAATATTATGGACTATTTTTATGTTTAATGAGAAAGACGGGACTTCAGAAACACATAAAAATACTTCAATTACCTCATCTAAATCTGCTGATAAGACATTTTCTATAATTATTCTTTTAATAATGGTTCTTTCTCTCACATTTGTTCCGAATTTTCAAAAAGGAAGGGCAGATCAACAGTTCTGCCGGTGTGAGTGGAATTTAAAAAAAATGGCAGAAGCAATAGAATTGTATGGTACAGACAACAACGGGAATTATCCTCATGATCTTTATAAACTTCTCAGAATCAAAAAATATAACAACGAATTATATAATAATATACCTGCCTGTCCTCAATATGAGTTCAACAGAAACTATAAAAAACTGAATTCTTACGGTTACAGCTTCTCTGATAAATATGAAAATTTCACTCTCTGGTGCATAGACGGCCATCCTGATGCCAACGGGGAACCGGGCTTCCCCAGATACAGCAGAAATAATGGCATGGAATATCGTAAAGATAGATAAAAAGAAGAATTTCTGCGGGGTTATATTTTCTGTTTTTCCTTATTTTCTCTTATTTTTCTTATATCTGCATCCCATTTTTCCTTACCTTCATCCAGCCATTTTTTCATCTCCTGCCATGTCATGTCAATTGTTTTCTTACTGAGTTCTTTCTTTATCTTTTTTAATTCATTCATCGTTTTATCTTCTTTAATAATACATCACCTCCATAGGCGTAATTATATCAATTGCTTTATAGTTATATGGAATATACGTGGAAATTACTATCTAAAAAATCCCGGCACAAAAGCTCCGGTGGTCTTCATATATTCTTTATATTCATCACCGAACCGGTCAATCATCATTTTTTCTTCTTTTTCAATCCTGGAAGTCATAATTAAAACTGCCAGAATATTTGCTATAACTATAAGCCAGTTTGACATAACAAGGGTAGAGCCTATCCATAATAAAAAAGCCGCACTGTACATGGGATGCCTTACCAGCTTATAAGGACCCGATTTAATAAGTACATGTTCTTCTCTCAATTCCAGATATGGTGACCAGTATTTACCGAGAATGGAGTGAATCCAGAGAAATAAAAAAACACTGATTACTCCGATAAATACGCCTGTCCATCTCAGCCATAAAGGGAAACAAATACTGAACTTTTTGAATAATTCAGGATTATTCACAAAAATAATTATATAAACTATTAAACACATATTAAAGAGAATACGTATCAGGCGGGTTTTATTATTTTCATTTTTCAACAACTCTTTACTCAAGCAATTCAGTTTGCCGATATGTTTAAACCTGAAACCGTAATATAATCTTATAGTGCTGACAATTGCTACGAGAGAAACAAAAATAATAAAAGCAAGTTTTTCATTCATAATAAATTATTTCTTTTCTGGCTGAATCGTTAAAATCGCTTCTTTTCTGACCCTGGCATGGTAATAAGAAGGGGCCAGCCGGAGGCATTTTTCATAACATTCAAGTGCATCACTGTATTTTCCCTGTGCTTCCAGTATTTCTCCCTTTGTATCCCACGGGAGATGGGCACCCGGTTCAGATTGTATGGCCTGATTTATCAGGTCTGTTGCTTCATCATATCTTTTAAGTTTATATAAACAATAGGCTTTATCATTCAATACTCTTGTATAATAAGGATTGATTTCCAGAGCTTTATCGAAAACAGGTATAGCCTCTTCATATCTGTATTGTTCGACTAAAAGAGAACCTTCTGCTGCAAGGTCTGCCAGGTCCGTAGCAGGAGGCTTTACGGAAGAAGATACATATTTCCTGGCATAATCATTATTCGGATCCAGTGCCAGTACTTTATTAAAATACAGATCTGCCTTATCGTATTTTTTCTGGTGAAGATAAACCCAGCCAAGATTATTCAAGCAGATAATATCATTCGGCTTAATAGAAACAGCTTTCAAGCAGCTCTGAAGGGCTTCTTCACTTTTTCCGTCTGATTCCAGAGACACTCCTTTATATGACATAGCAAACACGTCATTCGGATTAATGTACAGGCATTTATTGAAACATTTCAGACCTTCATAATATTTCCCTGTGGCATTAAAGACAAGGCCCATGTAACTCCAGCCATTAATATTATGAGGATCATATTTCACTACCTTATCAAAACATGTCATGGCCTCAGAAAATCTTTTTAATTCGTATAAAGCTATTCCTTTTCTCAGTAATGCATCGATGTTAGACGGGTTGGCTCTCAGAGAATCATCAAAATATTTTATAGCATTTTCATATTTTTTAGCATCATAGAATTCTTTTCCTCTGTGATAAAAATTACTGGAATTATTGGAGGCGCTCTGGATAAACATAGCTATAACTATAATAAATGAAAATAAAATACCTGTTCCTATAATAGCCACTCTGGCAAGGATTTTAGTATTCTGTTCACTTCTCAGAACAGGATCATAGCCGATATTTACCGGCATGTGCCTTACAGAGGGAACTGAACAACCTGAATCGGACAGATATCTCTCCAGTTCCAGCCTGAAATCTTCCATATTTGAATAACGTTTCGTATGATCCATATGAATGGCTTTTCTTATAATAAATTCCAGTTCACCGTCGACGTGAGGGTTTAAAGGTTTCATGGGAGGAAATATAAAAGGTGTAACAGTAGGATCATATTTTGTAACCATCTGATAGAGTATGACTCCCAGGCCGAATATGTCTGTTTGAGGGCCCGACTGTCCCCTGTGTTTATGCTGTTCCGGTGCTGCATAGCCGGGAGTTCCGAATCTGAAGGTATCGGTATTTTTTCCCGGTGTATAATAGCGGGCTATTCCGAAATCTATGAGCTTTACATTTCCCCGGGGGGTTATAATAATATTGGAAGGTTTCAGATCTCTGTAAACAAGAGGGGTTTCAAAAGAATTATGAAGATATTCCATAATATCTGCAATTTCTATAATCAGTGATACAGCTTTATTAACAGGCATGAGTTCTTTAGAAGAATTCATTATTTCTTCAAGGGTTTTGCCTTCTATGTAGTCCATTGTAATATAATCACGGCCTTCATGGCTGAAGGCTCCATACATTCCGGGAAGTCCCGGATGGCTGAATCTGGCCATAATTTCTGCTTCTCTAAAAAATATTTCCCTTGCATTATCAGGTTCTAAAGACATGGCTTCCGGAGGAAAAATCTCTTTAACAACAAATCTGCCCGTATCTGTGAGTCTTTCTACAAGATAAACATTTCCCATGGCGCCGCTGCCAAGTAATTTATCTACTCTGTATATATTATTAAGGACAGTGCCCTTTTCAAGAGACACGTCTATTGCCTCCAGTCTGTCAAAATATCCTGCATTTGAGATTTTCCACAAAAAAATTCTATTAATCATTATATCATATTCGGAAGTTAAGGTTCTATTTCTCAGAAAAAATATGGAGCAATGAATTTTTTACAGATAAACACTTCAATGAACTCTTCTACTTATTAAAGGGTTTTTCATGCATAAACCCTTTCCATGAACCTCTATTTGAAAACACATGATATAATATCTAAGAGGTGAAACATATGATACTGGAAACAGGAACAATTCTCAACAACATCTACAGAGTGGTAAAACTGCTCGGCAAAGGCTCTATGGGGAATGTTTATCTTGTGGAAAGAATTAAATACGATAAAAAATTTGTCGTAAAGGAACTGAATTTTTCACAGGAAGCGGGCCTTGATATTTCCACTGCAAAAGAAATCTTCCACAGAGAAGCGGAATTTATGGCTAAAATCAACCATCCGGGAGTTCCGAAGA
>DAIOEN010000135.1:0-19553 GCA_036746235.1 Vulcanimicrobiota bacterium
CAGCTTTTCTGAATTTTCTTTTTCTTTTTGAAGTTTTTTTGGTAAGTATATGGTGACATCCACTGAATGCTCTGGTTCTCACTAATTTCCCGCTACCTGAAGATTTAACCCTTTTAGATACACTTTTTTTGGTTTTCATTTTCGGCATTTCACAGAGTTTCTAAAAACCCTTCACACCTGCCTTTCTTTTTTTAATCAAATGAATTATAACAGATCTATCATTATTGTTGATAATCTTTATATATTATTCAGTATTTATGACTGAAAACTTTCTCTATATGTTTCTTTATGATCGAATTGCAGAAACTTATTTCTTTACCTGAGGGGCCATAATCATAACCATATTTTTACCTTCTAATTTCGGTTTTGACTCAACAACCCCTGAAGACTCAACTTCTTTAGCTATATTGTCCAGAAGTTCTGTTGCAGTATTTGTATAGGCAACTTCTCTTCCGCGAAATATTACGGTAACTTTTACTTTATCCCCTTCTTCTAACAGTCTGCCTACCATTTTTATTTTTACCTGTAAATCATGAAGACCGATTTTTGGCCTCATTTTTACTTCTTTCATTTCTACTGTTTTGGTCTTTTTTCTGGCATCCCTGTCTTTTTTACTCTGGAGATATTTGAATTTTCCGTAATCCATAAGACGACATACAGGAGGTTTTGCAGTTGGAGAAACCTCTACAAGATCAAGTGATTTCTCTTCGGCAATACGCTTTGCATCATCTACAGAAACTATTCCAAGTTGTTCTCCTGTGTCAGAAATGAGACGAACATCTTTCGTTCTAATTCGATCGTTTATTCTTAATTTTTTAGCTATGGTCTCCCCTGGTTATATTATTACAGGGTTAGAATTAACCCTGTATAGAACCAGGTTGACACCTCCCTTCGACTATTTAATCAATAAAAAAAACGGCTCAAGCCGTTTATCTCTCCATATAAAATATTAAAACTAACATATTGTTCCTTAAGAGCAATAGCTATAAGGAGAGAAGCTGACGGCTTCTTCTTGAAAGAAACAGATAAATTATATCATGTTTTTTATGAAAAAGCAAGTTTTTTAATAGTGTTTTTTTACTGTTCACTATTTTTTCATCATACCGAAATGATACTTACTCAGATAATCTCTTTTTATTTTCCCGGCAAATTCATAGAAGGCACTGTTCCAGAGTATATCATCACTGGCAAGTATTCCTCCTTCATTTATATAGGGCCATGCAGTTTCATATTCATAAAGCATATTTTCATAAGTATGAAGACTGTCATGAAGGAAAAAATCAGTATGTCCGAGTTTATCAAGGAGCGGTTTCAAATGATCACTACTTGAACCTTTGTACAGAGTCCATCTGTCTTTTAATTCCGGTGGGATGACCCACCCGACGTCACAGGCCCGTGGTAGAGTAGTAAATCTCATTTTATGGGTACTTCCTTTTATAGTCTCGTAAGCAGGCAGATCAATAGAATAGAGATGGCCTGTATTATTTTCTTTCAGAGCTTTAAGGAGAAAAGATGTTGTAATACCGTCAAACACCCCTGTCTCTACAATTATCTCCGGTTTCATAAGCCTTATAAGATAATATAATAAACGATTCCACTCTTCATATTTGAGAAGCGATAATTTTTTGCCTCTTATCTGATAATATTTCTTTTCAATAGAAGAGATAAAATCTGTATCTTCATAGAGATCTTTTTTTATTGTTTTAAAATTTTTATGGGTGCTGCTTGTAAAAGTACATATGAAATCATAATCCGATTTTGTAAGAAATGTCTGTCTGAATATTTCATTAAGAATGATAAAATAAGATTGTATTTTCATAAAATCAAGCTGCAGAAGGAAGGAGGGAGCGGCGCTGTTTCCTGTTTGAAATAACCTTCATGCCGTTTAAATCTTCCAGCCCTTCAGATTGTAATAAATCATCTGCCTTAACTACAAGTACTGTTATACCTATATCTATATCCATTGTATCATCCGGATTACAGGCTGTTAATATGCCGTTATTGTATAATGTACCGGAAATCTTTTTCTGTTTAAACCAGAGTCTGTCACCTTGTTGCATAAAATTCTTCTTAACCTCCATAAAAATTTATATCTTTATTCTACAAAATCCCTGAAAATCCTTCTTTTCAGCTATCGGCGGATAGTGAATAGAACGGGACATTAATTACTTTTCACTTTTCACTTTTCACTTTAATTAAATTCTAATAACTTATGAAATATACTAAATTGACAGGTCTATTATTGGTGAGTATGGAATATAATACAATATGGATAATATTTTAGATATGAAGCATATTACAAAACGTTTTTTTAATGTTCTTGCAAATGACAGGATAGATTTTTCTCTGAGAGAAGAGGAGATTCATGGTCTCCTCGGTGAAAATGGTGCAGGGAAAAGTACTCTTATGAAAATACTTTACGGTATGTATGAATTAGATGAAGGTGATATATATGTTAAGGATAAACCTGTAAGAATAAAATCTCCATGTAATGCTATAAATCTTGGCATCGGAATGGTTCATCAACATTTTATGCTTATACCTTCATTTACTGTAATTGAAAATATTCTTACAGGTTTGAAATCATCGTTTTTATCTTTCTTTAAATTGAAGTCTATTAAGAAGAGTTTGCAGGATATGTCAGATTTGTACGGCTTTAATATAGACCCTGATGCTTATATATGGCAGCTTTCAGTAGGAGAACAGCAGAGAGTGGAGATATTAAAAACCCTTTATTACGGAGCAAAAATACTCATTCTGGACGAGCCGACAGCAGTTCTTACCCCGAAAGAATGTGAAGATTTTTTTTCTATACTGAAAATGTTAATTAAAAATGGCCATTCCGTAATATTTATAACGCATAAATTAAAGGAAGTAATGGAAGTGACTCACAGGGTAACAGTTTTAAGAGATGGTAAAAAGATTGATACGGTAGATACCTGTGAAGTGAATGAAAATTCTCTCGCCAGAATGATGATTGGTCGTGACATATCTTTACATGTGGAAAAATCACCTTTGAATAAAAAAGCACCACCTGTTGTCAGAGTGGAAAGTATTTCTGCCATAGATGACAGGAAACTTCCGGCAATTGAAAATGTAAGTTTTGTTGTAAGACAGGGAGAGATATTTGGTATTGCAGGTGTTGACGGTAACGGGCAGAAGGAACTTTCAGAAGTTCTTACCGGTATGAGAAAAATAAAAAAAGGTAAGATATTTATAAATAACATTGAAATAACAGGTTTTTCTCCGGCACAGATAAATGAACTCAGGGTGTCTCATATACCTGAAGACAGGAGATTAACAGGTACAGTGATAAACTTTAATCTGGAAGACAATGCCATCCTGGGTTGCCCCTCTTTTTATAAGGACAGACTGTTAGACTGGAATAAAGTCAATAGTTTTACAGAAAATCTTATTGTAAAATATGATATAAAGGCAGGTAATACAAAAGTTTTTGCAGATTCATTGTCAGGAGGAAATTTGCAAAAACTTATCATAGCCAGGGAATTATCTAAAAATCCCCTTTTTATAGTGGCAGTTCATCCTACAAGAGGACTTGATCCAGGCGCTATAGAATATGTCCATAAAGTATTGATAGAGGAGCGCAGTAAAGGAACAGTTATACTCCTCATTTCTACCGATTTAAATGAAATATTTTCGTTGAGTGATACTATAGGTGTTATGTATAAAGGGAAAATAGTCGGACAGTTCCCGCAGAGTGAAGCAACTGTAGAGAATGTAGGACTACTTATGGCAGGAGTTTTTTCAGTGAGCAGTGAGCAGTGATCGGTAGGGGGGGGTAAATGCCCAATCTGTCACGTATTATATATTACGCATCAAGCATTACAAATAAATAATGATTAAACGAATTTTGAAACAATTTGACATAACTGTATTTATAACAATATTTAATATCTTTTTATCTATATGCTTTACCTTTATTTTTTCCTCTATTCTTATAATCATAGCAGGTGCCAGTCCTTTGAATGTTTTTATTACAATATTTAAAGGAACATGGACCGGTTATGAAAGGATTGCCGAGATATTTGTTAAAGCTATACCTCTTATCCTTGCAGGTCTGGGTGTTTCTGTTGCATTCAGGGGAGGTTTCTGGAATATAGGAGCAGAAGGCCAGATCTATGCAGGTGCGGCGGCGGCGGCAGTAACAGGTATTCTCATTCAGTGGAATTCTCCTGCTTTACTTTTTATTGTTATTGTAATCAGTTTTATTGCAGGTGCTTTCTGGGCTTTTATTCCGGGATTACTTAAAGCTGTCCTGAATATCAACGAAGTTATCCTTACAATGATGATGAATTATATTGCTATATATATTGCCAGTTTTGTCTGCCACGGCCCTTTCAGAGATACTCACGGATATCTTCCTCAGACACAGGAAATTTCTCCGGGAGCAATGTTGCCTGTTATTATTGAAAAAACTCGATTACATGGCGGTATAATAATTGCAGTACTATGTTCCATAATAATTTATTTTTTATTCATCAAAACTGTTGCCGGGTATAATATCAGAGTCGCAGGATCCAGTCCCAGGGCTGCTTTTTACGGAGGAATAAATGTATCCGGTACATTACTGATAACTGCATGTATAAGCGGCGGTCTGTGCGGACTTGCCGGTATGGGAGAAATATGCGGAGTTCATCACAGATTACTTGACGGTATATCTCCCGGATACGGATATACTGCTATTATTATTGCACTTCTCGGCAGACTTCATCCTGCAGGGGTTGTTATTTCCGCAATAGCTTTTGCATCTCTTGAAATAGGAGCAGGTTTTATGCAGAGAACAACAGGTATTCCTTCTTCTCTTGTAAGTGTTATAGAATCTATGATGGTAATTTTTATACTCGGAAGTGAGATTTTAGAAAAGAAGTTAATCAGATTATGGCAGAACAGATTTTTACAATAGTATTTATAACAGGTTTACTTTCGGCATCAGTCAGAATGGCTGCACCTGTGGTTCTTGCTGCAATAGGGGAGATATATTCCGAGCTTTCAGGTGTTATTAACATAGGACTGGAAGGTATTATGTTGACAGGATGTCTTGCAGGATTTATTGGCACCTATTATACAGGAAATATCTTTCTGGGAATAATTTCCGGTATGGTTGCAGGAACTGTTATGGGATTTATAATGGCTTTTCTCTGTATAACACTCGAAGCAAATCAGATTGCATGCGGCATTATATTAAATTTATTTTCTATGGGACTGACAGCTTTTTCCTTCAGGATAATTCTTGGCATTACCATGATGCCTCCCGTGATAAAAACATTACCCCGTGTGCCTCTTCCTTTTTTACATAAAATTCCTTTACTGGGCCCTGTTTTATTTGATCAAAATCTGCTTGTTTATATAACATTTTTTCTTGTAATGTTCTCTTCTCTTATTATATATCGGACAAATTACGGATTGAAAATCAGGGCAGCAGGAGAATATCCTGCTGCTGCATCTTCACTGGGCATAAATGTTCATTTTACAAGATATATCTGTGTTACGCTGGGAGGTATGCTGGCCGGACTGGGCGGAACATTTCTTATCCTTGACCTGGGCGTATTTGTAGATAATATGACAGCAGGAAGAGGCTTTGTTGCACTTGCCTGTGTTATATTCGGCCGGTGGAAACCTTTTTATGTCATGGCAGGTGCTTTAATATTTGGTTTCGCCGATGCTTTTCAGCTAAGATTGCAGGCTCTCGGCTATAATTTCCCCCATGAATTATTACTTGCACTGCCTTATGTGCTTACCATAATAATTTTAGTAATGGTGGCGTCTATGAAGAAATTAAGGTAATCGTGAGACGTGAGACGTGAGACGTGATGGGCGTTTATTTAAACGTCCCTACCGGTCACTGTTCACTGTTCACTGTCCACTGTCTACCAGATGTTCCATTAATTTCCCGTTGATTTCTCTGAGCCTTTTACAGAAGATTCTATTTAAATTAATACTTATTACAGGATATTTCATCATAAGTTTCATGAAATTCTGGATAGAAATTTTGAATAATTCTACATCTCCAAGTACTGCAATGGCTGACGCTGAACGGGGGCTGCCATCCAGTGCAGCCATTTCCCCTATTATTGAACCTTTGCCGAGTATTACCAGTTCTTCTTCTTTCTTATCTTCCATCTGGATGAATTTTCTTATTGATACCCTGCCGGAATTTATTATATAGATTTCTCTTCCTATATCATTTTCTTTAAATAAGACAGAATTTTCAGGAAGTTTTTTATATTCTACCGATGTGGCTATGTCTTCTAACTCTTTCACTGTTACTCCCTCAAAAATTGCTATCTGTGACAATTGATCTGCAGTAATCTTTTTCTGAACAGCAGCTTTTATTGCAGGAGCAGGTGCTTTCGCCGGAGTTACAAGCATAAAAGGTGATTGAATATGGGTCTGTATGTATATATTATGGGTAAGGTTTCTAAAAATATTTTTTGGTTTCTGTTGCATATCGAAATCTTCTTCTGTGGAGTCTATATCATGTTGTTGCAATTTCTGCTGATAATAAACAATTTTTTTATCTGCTTTAGTAGCGATAGCCAGTCCCTTTTCAACATGTTCCTTATTTTTGTCTGTAAAATATGTTTCCAGTGTTTCTATTGCCTGTTTGTATTCCTGTATACCTTCAACAAAAATTAAACGGAGTTCTCCTGTCTGTTCTTTCCCTATATTATTTTCCTGTGTGGCCAGGTAATCAAGATTTTTTTTCTCTCTTTCTATTAAGGATGGCTTTAGATTTTCTACCTGTTGCCTGAATTCTTCTTCTGTTAGCTGTCTGGAGAGAAATTTTAAACATGTTTTTTCTAATTGCTCAAATAAAGAAGTCTTCTGTGATAAGTTCATAATATTCTCCCTTCCATTTTTACGACTCACTCTTCACCTGTTATAACATCAACACTTTCACCATATCCACAATAGTCTGGTTTATAAAAATCTTCTATCATAACATGTATTTTCCCTGTCCCTTTTCTGACAGCCAGAGCTTTTATTTCCAGGCTGTCAGTTATTACCGGTAATGTAACGGATTGAATACCGGGTGTGATTTCCAGAAGATCCATATTGCCGGGAAGGAATATTTTTGCTACGGGACACAGGGTTTTGATCCTGGGTTTTATGATTATTGAAATTGCTTCTCCAACAATAGCGTCAGATACAACGTCAATAGATAAGGGAATCTTTTTTGCTTTTTCCATGTAATTTATCTGTTTTTCTCTGTCTTTTTTTACTATAACTCTATTCTCAAGAGCTTCTATTTTACCATGAACTATGGCTGTATCGGTTGTTAATTTCCCGTTTACCAGATACCTGTAACTTCCGGTAAGATTAGTTTCCGATAATAATTCTATGAATGAAAGGGTGTCAGATGTAGAATTAAGGGTTTCATTCTTTAAGTGTTTCAGAATAAATGTTAAACCTCTATTGAAAAATTCTTCTTCCCTGCAGAGATACATAACTTTAATGGCATAACATGTAGCTTCCAGATTACCTCCCCAGAAGTCATCTCCTTTCCAGTAATAGCCGTCTCCGTCTTTTAACGCAAGGAGTTTAATGATTTCTGCCATCTGTCCTTTGACGGACTGAGGGCCATAGAGATAGTTTAATATAGGCGTCTCTATTTTACCTGACATGGGCATAAATCTGGTATTTATACCGGAGAGAGAATATTTTCTTACCCCTTTATTTAAAAGAACTTCTGTACAGTTTTCTATTAATCTGTGAGCCAGAGGAAAGGGAATGGTCAGAAAATTTTTCATATTGCTCATTATCTTTATGGAAACATCTATTGAAGGCTTACTTTCTTCCCACAATGAGAAAAGTCCGTCATGGAGGTATATATTCAGTAGATCGAGACCGGAATTGATTTCTCTTTCCAGTTCTTTTAAATCTCCGGTTATGTCATTGTGTGACAGGAGTTTATACTTTATGGCCATTGCAGCAAGTTTGCTGCTCAATACTTCCGATGATTCCAGTGAAAAATTCTGGATAGCTTTTATGGAACTGAGCAGCAATTGATTTCCGGGATATATTGTTATATTATCTCCTTCAATTACTTCTCCTTTTTTCAGTAAAGTTATCTCTGAATATGTAATGTTTTCAATAGGTCCCGGCGAAATCCTGTGGGTAACCTTCCAGTGTCTGTTGCCTGACGAGAGTTCTCCTGTTATTTCTCCGGGATGAGCCACTTCAAAATCCGTAGAACCGGTGCCGGAAACTGTACCTTCAAAATAATCACTGGCTGTGCTGATGAGGAGTTCTGCATTTCCGGGATAGGAAAAATAAATTTTACCTGTAATCTTATCGTCTCTGTTCATAGTTTTCGGCAGATCAAATTCTATAAATATATTCTCTTCAATAATCAATGTTCTGTGTAAGATCTTATAATCCAGGCCTTTAAAAATATAAGAGTAAATATGACATAAACCGGATTTGTCAGGCATTTTTATTACTTTTTTTGCTATTCTGTCAATAGTGAATAAATCTGAATATATAATTTCTCCTTCTCTGTCTTTAATAAGAGGTTCTACATGATATTTATCCATGTTATCTTTACCGGATTCTTCTGCTTCCGGATTTATATTGTTCTTAATATTATAATAGAGATCATGGGAAATCTTACGCAACATCGGAGAACCCTGGATTTCTAAATCTGTTGCTATAAGGAGACATCGAGAAATTCCTTCTGTTTCAATTATAACTTCCACTTCTTCTCCCGGAATTGCTTTCTGATTAACATTCATAGAAGGAGTTAATGTCATGGGGCTTATAATTATTCCGACAGTTTCCAATGGCTGATTTGTCCATGTCCCTATATGTACAAGGCTATAAGGCGAGTAACTCTGAAATTCTAAAAGAGAATTTTTCGATATGTTATTAAAATCATATATTTTACTTTCTCCGTCAACAGGATTGATTACTGCAATCTGCATGATATTCAGGTCATCCAGAACTTTTATCCTCCCAGTTTCTCCTTCGATCTCCTGGAATTCTATAATGCTTCCTGTGTTTGCAAGCTTTTTATAGAAAATTCCTCTGTCTGTCCTGCCCGGTAATTCTGCAGGAGCAATTTCAAAGGAATTTCCGATATTTATACGTTTTTCTTCTCTTTCTTTTATAGCAGGTATAAACATCTGAAAAGTTCCGGCCCCTTCACCTTTTAAAATAAATGGCCCTGTATCATTATTTGTGTTAAATTTAAAATTAAATCTTCCTTCTTCTATATCAGGTCTTACGGTTGCTATGAGAGTATTATTACATAAAAGAAGAATTTTTAATAATCCGTTGAAAGGTGAACCGTCCTTTGATACATATAAATCTATTGTGAGGGAATTGCCTTCCTCCGTGTTTGTATCAAATCTGTAATATTTAATGTCTATATCCAGTAACTGAGGCGGTACATCGTAAATATTTAATATTATTTCGTCCAGAACGATATCTTCTCCTGTTATGTTGAGAATATACTGTCCCTCTTTCTGAGGAGGCAGAACTTTATAAGTTATTCCTTCCTCATCAAGTTCCATTATGTCTTCATAAAATATTTTTTTTCTATCTCTTCCCTGTAAGATAATCTTAAGTTTTTCCCCTTTTAATCCCGGACTGAAGGAAAACAATTTTATTTCCTCACAGGACATGTATATTTTTTTATCAGAAATTATAAAAAATTGCTTTAAAGGTATAATATGACTTTCTTTCGAAATAAACTGTGACGTCTTTACAGAATAATGGTAACTGGATATTATGGCAGTGGTGGTAATCAGCTGTTCATTGTATTCTTCTGCCTTACGCGTTTTTTTGAGTATCCTTACAGGTGTTTCGTTTGACCCGTTAATAAAAATAAATTTATTTCCTGAATAGACAGTATTTTTTTCCGGTACTGATTCGATTTTTTCTTCCAGTTCAGTGGTAATTTTCGGTTCTTCTGCCATTTCTATTAGAGGCAGACCACATCTGCCGCAGAACCTGGACATGTAAGGATTTTCTCTCTGACATTTCGGACAGGTTTTTTTCTCTTCTTTAGGCTTCTCACCGGGCGGTACACAGGCCAGTAAATCTTCTGTAAGCTCTTCCACTGTTTGATAACGATTCTCTTTATTTAATTCCATAGCCTTTAATATTACATTATCCAGTTTCTCAGGAATTTTACTGTTAAAATTGCTCGGAACCGGCATAGGAATTTCATTGATGGCTCTTTCTATTGCATCTATGGGAAAATTACCGGTATAAACGTAATACATTGTAGCTCCGAGAGAAAATATATCACTTCTTGTATCAGTTGTTTTTCCTCCGTACTGTTCAGGAGATGAGAAATAAGGAGATGCTGCTTTTGCGTAGCTTCTGGTATGTCTGTTTACATCAAATAATTTTGATATGCCGAAATCTATCAATTTTATTTCTCCATTGTCTGACAACATAACATTTTCCGGTTTTAAATCTCTGAAGATTATTGCGTGAGGTTTCTGTTTGTGCAGATAGGACAAAACATTACATACCTTTATTACCCATCCCGTTACCTCTTCAACAGGGAATGGCTCAGAAGAAAGTTTTATTATATCGAATAAATCTTTACCTTTTATATACTCCATTACAATATAATATTTTTCATTATCTTCAAAAAAATCTTCTATTTTGGGTAACTGGGGATGAGATAATTTGACAAGTATTTTTGCTTCAAACCAGAACTGTTCTCTTATTTCGGCTCTGTCTTTGTCAGAAAGATCTTCAACATCCATTTCTTTTATTGCCCATAAAGACTCTTTGAGAGTATCTTCAGCAAGATATACCTGTCCGTAGCCTCCACCGCCTATCTTCTTTATTATGTTATATCGGCTTTTCAGGATTGTTCCTTCTGATAAAGTCATTTGTTAAACTCCCCATGTCAGTGAGCAGTGACCAGTGAGCAGTGACCAGTGACCAGTGACCAGTGACCAGTGAACAGTGAATAGTCATACGTTCATATACTGATAACTGATAACTGATCACTGCTTTTGTTCTCTTGCTAACTCCGCTACAGCCTGATCTATTTTTTTCTTTAATTCAAAAAGTTTTTTTGCCAGATTTTCTTTTTCATTATTTATTTCATCCAGCCTGTCTTCCTGGTTTTCCATGTTTTTTATATATCTTTTTCTTAATGTACCTTCATCCCCTCTGTCTCCGAGAACCTGGAGCTGATCTCGAAAAGAAGTCTGTTTCTCAAGGATCTGCTTTCTGTCCTGTTCCAGTTTTTCTCTCCATTTCTCTATCTCTCTTATTTGTTCAAAAAATACATATATATCACTCAGTCTATTGTAAATTATTTCATCCATACAATGGTTTTTAAACCACTGGGATAATTTTTCCATAGAAAGATTGTTATAATATTCGTTTCTATGTATTTTTTTTCTTTCTCTTATTTTTAAAATCTGGAAATTTTTCGGAGGAAGAATAATTTTCCATCTTATGTAATTATCAGTTCTTTCTACCGGTTCCAGGGTTTCATAAAGTTCATAACCATGTCCGTAAGGAGGATGTTCTATTATAAGGCTTACTTCTTCAGAACTGCTGTTATTGGCTGAATAAAGTGTTTCTGAAGTGTGATATACTTCTTTGTAAAACAGATAATTACCGGCACTGTTCTCTATGAAAACAAAGTTATTAAAGGTATCGTATTCGCTGAATTCTTCCTTTAACGTTACTTCTACATCTACAGCATAGGGAAGTCTTACATACTGATCTTTTGATATGAATGGTATTATAGCTTCTCCTATATAGGAAGAATCTTCTAATATTGTAACAGGGCCTCGACCGAATACATAAGGACTTTTATTTTTAAAACTCAGTGTAAGGTAGGGGTTTTTTTCCATTTTTCTGGCTGTGTAGATATGTTCTTTTAAACAATCAAAGCTATAGGTTAATATTGGTACCATAGCAGACTGTCCTCTTTTTATCGTGACAGGCTCGGAAACAGTATATTTAAAAAATTGGCATTCTTTTTCTCCTTTTGTAAGAGTAGTAGTTTTTTTAGGAGTATCAGATAAATCATGCTTCTGATCATGAATGGAGCATAGTTCACCTGTATCAGCGACCACTTTAGAAACAGGTATTTTCATCGTCCCTGCCTGATCTTTCTTTTTTATATCATGTTCAATAACTGCTGTCATCTGTCTTGCTTCATCTTTTATCTGAGGTCTATCAAGTATTTTGGGACTGTAGAGATCATAGGTAAAGGATACAGGTAATCCTGTAGTTAATACAATTTCAACGTCTTCAAGATCTTCTTCCATTGTATTGTTTATTATACCCCATCCCATTATATATCCTTTGTTTGCTTTTGAATTATGTATAAGCCTGTAGCTTACTCTCCATATAGGGGTGGATGCTATGTAACTTATTGAAAGGTCATGTTCTTCTCCGTCAAGGAGTACTGTGACAAATTTTTCATCTTTTTTTCTCTCGCCTATACTCTTTTCAAGAAAAAAAGTAAGATCTCTTGCCGCTACAGGGTCATTTATCTGGAAATCTATAATTTCTGACAGAGGATATGTAAGAACCTGTTTTTTATCACTTATATAGAGGGATAAACTGGTTCTTTCTTCATAGTAATCTATTCCTGTTACATTACCCGATACTTTTTCGCCTTTAAGATTAAGCGTTACATCATAGCCCCGTAAAGCACATAGTAAATCCCTTAAAGTTTTTTCTTTACTGAGGTTAATGGTTTTTTCTTTTACTATCAGTTCCGCATCTTCCTGTGTATCATAGGAGATACCGAGTACATTACCTTCCGGATTTTTGTTTATTACTACAAGACTCTTAAGTATATCGTTCATATCTTTCTTTTTAAAGCTTAATGTTACTTTTTTCTGTCCCGACAGTTTACCGTTTCTTTCGAAAAAACCAATTCCATGCTTGTAAAATACAATTTTTTTTATAGGCAGGGGATTTGTTATCACGTGCTTGTACACCTCACCTTTATTTAGTGAGTAGTGAGTAATAAGTAGTGAGTAAAATATTTTTACTCATAGCTCGCTGTTCACTGCCCACTGTTTACATATTTTCAGAAATTACTTTATAACAGTCATGACCGGATGGTCACAAGGAAAAATGAGAGTTTATATTCTCTTCACTCTTCACTCTTCACGATTCGATTCTCAAATTTATGCATATAATATTCTTGATGAGTATAAATTTATCCTTTATTATCAGTTTAAAGTTCCATATTCGGGAAAACATCCAGTTCCAGATTACTTATTTCTCCTTTTAAATACTTATAGTATCCGGCACAGGCTATCATGGCGGCATTGTCTGTACATAGTATGGGAGGCGGATAGATCAGATTAGTTCCTTTTTTTTCTGCTTTTTTTCGGACCAAATCCCGGAGGGCTCCGTTACATGCCACACCACCGGCAAGCGCCAGGGTTTTACATCCTTTTTTTTCTGCAGCTCTGATGGCTTTAGTCGATAGAATATCAACTATAGCATACTGAAAACCTGCAGCTATATCTGCCAGAGGGATTTCTTTAGAGTCTTTTTTTAATTCTTTTATATAATATATAACAGCAGTTTTCAGTCCGCTGAAGCTGAAATCAAAGGAATCTTTTTCCAGATAAGCCCTTGGAAAATTTATTGCCTTCGGATTTCCTGTCAGAGCCAGTTTTTCTATCTGTGGCCCGCCGGGATAGGGTAATCCGAGTACTGTAGCTATTTTATCAAAAGCTTCTCCTGCTGCATCATCTCTTGTAGTACCAAGTGATATATAATTGCCGAAATCCTTTATTTCTATCAGGTTTACATGTCCTCCTGAAACAATGAGACATATCCATGGAAATGGCGGTACATTTTCTGCTAAAAGATTTGCTGCTATATGACCTTCCAGGTGATTTACTCCTACAAGGGGGATGTTGAGGCTGTAAGAGATGGCTTTGGCAGCAGATACTCCGACAAGGAGAGCCCCGACAAGACCGGGGCCGTTTGTTACACATACGAGAGACAGGTCATTCCATGTTATATTTGCCTCGTTAACAGCCTGTTCTATTGCAGGATTTATAAATTCCAGATGTTTTCTGGAAGCTATCTCAGGAACAACACCTCCGTACTTTTGATGAAATTCTATCTGTGAAGCAATTATATGGGATTTTATATGTTTTCCGTCTTCCATTACTGCTACAGATGTTTCGTCACAGGATGTTTCTATACCGAGTATATACATAATTTACCTCCGTTCATGTCAGTGACCGGTGACCAGTGACCAGTGACCAATCAAGGATTATTACCGCAACTGGTAAAAGAGTATCCCAAAAAACTATGTATGCAGACATGAAGTTTTTCCTAACGTCACGCGTTACACGTAACGATAGACGAATTGCTTGAAACTACAAACCAGCTATACCGGTCACTGATCACTGTTAACTGATAACTGTTCAAGTCTTTCTTTTACGCTTTTTCCTTTGAGATTTTCCAGAAACATAACGACAGCATCTTCGTTATCTTCCATATAATAATTTTTTCTTATGCCTATTTCCTTATAACCGAGTTTTTTATATAGTTTTATTGCCGGACCGTTGGATTGTTTTACTTCCAGTATTGAATGACTTGCTTTATGTTTAATAGCTTCTCTGAGGAGTTTTATAACAAGAGACATACCTGTCCCTTTACCTCTATGGTTTTCATCTACAACTACAGTAGTAATATGAGACTGCCGCATCTTTAACCACATGCCTGCATAACCTATGACTTTACCATCTTTAAGGGCAACGAAGTATATGCCGGAAGGGTTCAGATTTACTTCGCAGAAGAAAAGAGAGGCAGGCCATATGGAATCCGGATAGGTTCTTTTTTCAAGTTCCATAACTTCAGACAGGTGGGAAGTTTCCATTGGCTCTATTGTCCAGTCCATAGGCGTAACGCGTAACGCGTGACCCGTGACGCGTGATTTTTTCGCCCGTCACAGGTCACTGTTTACAGTTTCTCCTTTTTAATTTTTGCATCAGGAGGCCTTATATATACAGGTTCAAGATTCAGGCACGAATCCTTCTGACCGGCCATTAATTGTTCCCTTCCTAAAAAAGCTACAGAACTTCCTCTTATTATGCCATGAATGTCCGGAGCCCATCTGAAAGGAACTTGCAGATTTCCGGTAATATCATCTCTGTAATGACCTGTATCATGACCTGTGAAATTACATGGTTCGTTCAGAGTGTTTATTTCTGATGCCAGGTCAGCCGGTTTATAAAGACTGCTTTCCTTTATCTGTATTATTTTATTATCTTTCCATCTGTAAAAACCTGCATAAATTTCGCCTTTACGGGCATCTAAAAGAGGGACCGTTATGCCATCCTTTAGAGACAGTTGATATACAAGTGCTTCAAGGGAATTGACGCCGGCTAAATCTATAGCTGTAACCTGTGACATGGTTCTGGCTGTAACAAGGCCCAGGCGAACACCTGTAAAGGAACCAGGCCCTTTTGTAACTGCTATACAGGCAAGGTCCGACATTTTAATATCTTTTGCTTCAAGGAGCATTTTTATGCCGGGTACAAGCCGTGTAAGCTGGGTCATTTTGCATCGTACAGTCCATTCTCCTATGAGGGATTCCCCGTCTATAAGCCCTATACTGCACCAGTTTGTTGCCGTATCAAAACCAAGTATTTTCATAGATTATATAATCCTTTTTATCGTGACGGGTAACGGGTAACGCGTGACAGGTGGTTTTGTGATGCGTAATGCGTGGTTTCACCGGTCGAACACAGGGGTTCGCCCCTACTCACTTTTCATTGACCGGGTGTTCACAACGAAGAATGAGAAATTACTCCTCTCTTCACCCTTCACTCTTTACGATTTTCATATAAACTTTTCTAAAAAATCATCTCTACCATTAACAGTTATTGTTCTTCTGGAAAAATTATCAGGTGTAATATCATCTATATAGTCTATATTTATTCTGATAGATTTTTCCGGAAGTAATTCCGGAGCTCTATCTGCCCATTCTATGAGACATATACCGTCTCTTTCGAAATATTCCCAGTAACCCAGATCATAAAGATCATGTTCTTTAAGTCTGTACAGATCGAAATGATAAACAGGTAATATGCCTTTATATTCCTGTATGAGTGTAAAGGTAGGGCTGGATACATTTTCTTTTATACCGAGACCTGCACATATAGCCTTGATGAGGCATGTTTTCCCCGCACCGAGTTCCCCGGTAAAAGCCACTGTATCACCGCTTTTTAACAGACAGGCTATCTTTTCTCCCAGAAGGCGCGTTTCTTCCGGGTTATTTGTTATAAGAGTTTTCATGGTTTTAAATTTGAAGTTTCTCCCGTCATGCGTTATCTGTTACGACACTAAATTTTCTTTCTTATTTCTTCAAAGACTTTCTCCATAAATTGTTCAATACTCATGGTGCCTTCATCACCTTTGTCTCTCGACCTTATTGAAAGTGTTTCAGTCTCCATTTCCCTGTCTCCCACTATTAACATATAAGGTATTTTCTCAAGCTGTGCTTCCCTGATTTTATACCCTGTTTTTTCATTCCTTTTATCTACTTCAACTCTTATGTCTCCAGACAGAAGTTTTTCAGCGACTTTTTCTGCATAGGCAATATGTTTATCAGTAATGGGAAGTATTCTTACCTGTTCCGGTGACAGCCAGATAGGGAAGGCTCCTCCGTAATGTTCTATAAGACATCCTGTAAATCTTTCAAAGGAACCGAGGAGAGCCCTGTGAATCATAATTGGTCTCGGTAATTTACCGTCTGACCCTGCATATTTCAGATCGAATCTTTCAGGGAGGTTGAAATCAACCTGAATAGTTGAACTCTGCCATTCTCTTCCAAGGCTGTCTCTGAGTTTTATGTCTATTTTGGGACCGTAAAAAACACCTTCTCCTTCATCTATGGCATAGTTAACTTTTTCTGTTTCGAGGGCTTTTCTAATAGAACCTGTTGCTTTCTCCCATATTTCATCACTTCCGATATATTTCTCAGGTTTTGTGCTGAGCTTTACATAGAAATCATGGAAGCCGAAGATACGATTAATATCAATGGCAAATCTGAAGGCTTTTAAAATTTCTTCATCTAACTGATCTTCCCGGCAGAATATATGGGCATCATCCTGAGTAAAGCCTCTTACCCTGAGAAGTCCGTGGAGGGCACCTGATTTCTCATATCTGTAGACTGTGCCGAGTTCGAAAAATTTTACAGGGAGATCGCGGAAACTCCTTACTTTACTGCGATAGATCAATACATGGCCGGGACAGTTCATTGGTTTTAATACATATTCCTGTTCATCAAGGGGAACAAAATACATATTTTCTCTGTAAAATCCTTTATGGCCTGATGTTTCCCACAGTTCTCCTCTGAGAAGATGTGGTGTCATGACCATGTCATAACCTCTTTTATAATGTTCTTTTTTCATGAAATCTTCAAGGATAGTCCTGAGTATTGCACCTTTAGGAGGGTAGAATATGACTCCCGGGCCTGCTTCATCAAATGTATTGTAAAGTCCGAGGGCGGGGCCGAGTTTTCTATGGTCACGTTTTGCTGCTTCTTCCAGCTTTTTTAAATATTCGCCGAGTTTTTCCTTTGAAGGGAAAGCAGTGCCGTAAATTCTCTGGAGCATCTGGTTCTTCTCGTCACCTCTCCAGTAGGCGCCGGCAATTTTTAACAGTTTAAAGGCTTTTACCTTCCCTGTAGAAGGTAAATGAGGGCCTCTGCAGAGATCTGTAAAATTTCCCTGTTCGTAAAGACTTACATGGCCTTCTCCCAGATCCTGTATGACTTCTACTTTATATGTTTCACCTGTGGAAGCATAAAATTTTATAGCTTCTTCGGAAGTCAGAACTTTTCTCTTTATCGGGATATTTTCTTTTATTATTTCCTTCATTCTCTTTTCTATTTTTTCCAGATCTTCGGGAACAAAAGGAACTTTTTTGTCAAAATCGTAATAAAATCCGTTTTCTACGGTAGGGCCTATGGTTATTTTTACATCGGGATAAATATCTTTTACTGCCTGGGCCATTATATGGGCAGTAGAATGTCTGCATATGTCAAGGCCTTCCGGATCTTCTGCGGTGATAAGTTTTATATTACCATCCTCTTCTATGGAACTGCCGAGATCGAGCAATTTATCATTCAATTTTATAGCAATGGCTCCTTTTGTAATTTTTTTGTCCAGTTCTTTTAAAAGGTCTGTTCCTTTTATACCTTTAGGGAATTGCTTCTTTGTTCCTTCATCCAGTGTTAATTCTATTTGTTCCAATTAATCTCTCTCCTTTCGAATATAGCTTTCACTATAATTACCTGCTATTATAGTTTCATATTTCTTCTTTTGCAAGAAAATTTTTCTCACAAAATAAATCAGGACAGACACGGTCTGTCCTGATGGTATATATATCTTTTCTGAATGTTGACAATCTGACTGTTATAAATAATGGGCGCTAGTGGATTTGAACCACTGACCCCTACCGTGTCAAGGTAGTGCTCTTCCCCTGAGCTAAGCGCCCGATGCTCAAGGCGACACCCGGATTTGAACCGGGGATGGAGATTTTGCAGACCTCTGCCTTACCGCTTGGCTATGTCGCCATATGCCCTATCTTCTGATAGAGTCAAGCGGGAAACGGGATTCGAACCCGCGACACTCGGCTTGGGAAGCCGATGCTCTACCAGCTGAGCTACTCCCGCAGGAAATTAAAACCATTTAAAAAATGCCGAGACCCAGAATTGAACTGGGGACACACGGATTTTCAGTCCGTTGCTCTACCTGCTGAGCTATCTCGGCTAATATGCTGGCGGGGTGGACGGGATTCGAACCCGCGGTCTTCTGAGTGACAGTCAGATGTGTTAGGCCAGCTGCACTACCACCCCGGATTTATTTAATTTTCGTGGGCGAAACAGGACTTGAACCTGTGGCCTCCTACATGTGAAGCAGGCGCTCTGCCAGCTGAGCTATTCGCCCTTTCCAGAAATACTATCTTATAACAAAAACTCTCTTCTGTCAAGAGTTTTTTTTAATGCGGAGGAAGGGACTTGAACCCTTATGGACGCAATGTCCGCTAGGCCCTCAACCTAGTGCGTCTACCAATTCCGCCACCTCCGCTCAACGGAGCCCGTAATGTGGAACATTATACTATATTTAAATTGATAAAGCAAGAGTTTTTTCTTAATATTATGATTTTTTTATAAATTTAAGTGACAATCGGTGATATTTATATGGGAATCGTGAAGGATGAAGGATGAAGAGAGAGGAATACTTTCTCATTCTTTGTTGTGCCCACCCGGACATGTCTGTTAATACGGCAACAGGTAAGATGGTTACTAATTACCGCTTCAAATAAATTGGTGTCCAATATTAGAAACTTTTTGGGCACTATTTTACCTGTTTCGATACTAAGGATCTGTCAGGAAATAACTACATCATAGTTACAGTTTGTATCATGACGCGTAACGCGTAACCCGTGACGCGAGGATATTAAATTTTCTAACAATTTGCCGGACTTGTTTTTCTTGCAGTCCTAAGTACCGTAACAGGTAAAAGGGTACCCGTAAAAAGCTTCTGCCTGGCAGG
>DAIOEN010000136.1:0-19342 GCA_036746235.1 Vulcanimicrobiota bacterium
GTTCTGCTTATCCTGTTTATCCTGCTGGTTCTGCTTATCCTGTTTATCCTGCTGGTTCTGCTTATCCTGTTTATCCCTGTTCTGTTTATCCTGTTCATCACTGTTCTGGTTCTGTTTATCCTGTCCATCACTGTTCTGGTTCTGCTTATCCTGTTTCTGCTGTTCTTTCATTTTCTTTCTTGCCATTTCCAGATTATATTTTGCATCCTGATCATCAGGATTCAATTTTAAAGCATTAATATAATATTTTATTGCATCTTCAAATTTATTCATTCTGAAACAGGAATTGCCGGTGTTATAAAGAGAATTTTCCATCAGGTCCTTATCAGCATTGTCAGATGATTTCTTATATAATTCAATAGATTTATCATACTCTTTTTTCTGATAAAGAGCATTTCCCATATTATAATAAAGAGAAACAGAATTGGGATCTTCTACCTGTGCATCCATATATTTTTTCAGAGCTTCATCATATCTTCCTGCTTTATACAATTCATTTCCTTCCTGGGCTTTGCTCTTAAAAGGATTAAACCAGGTCCATCCTGTACAGAGGAAAAAACTCAATATTATAACAGAAATTACAGCTAATTTTTTCATATAATAACTCCTCCAGTCTCGCATCACGCATTACGCTTTACGCATCACGCATTACGCGTCAAGTTCTTATTCAAATCGACCGCTCCATTTCTTTTTAGGCCTTGCCCTTTCAGAGATAAGAAATTCCGCTACCAGTAATAACAAACCGGCAATAAGGGGATATTGAAAACGTTCTTCAAAGTTAGAATATAAATTAGATTGAAGATCTCTTTTTTCCATAGTCAGTATTTGCTTGCATATTTCTTCTACTTCTTTCCCTGACCCTCTATCGGAAAAGTATTTTCCTCCCGCGCTTTTTGCTATTTCTTTTAATAATTTATCATCCAGTCTGGATATTACTTCTTTCCCATTTCTATCCTTTTTCACATCAACAACTTTTCCGGATTTATCATAAACCGGTATGGGAGCACCTTCAGGAGAACCCAGTCCTATGGTATAAATAACAATACCTTCCTCTGCCGCTTTCTTTGCCGCTTCAAGAGCATTACCGTCAGTTTCTTCTCCGTCCGTCATGATTACAAGTAATTTATACTGTCTTTCTCTGGCTTTAAAAGCCTGTCTTGCTACACTTATAGCTTTCTCTATATTTGTTCCCGGCCTGGGTACAACAGATGTATTTAACATATCAGTCAGCATATCTACTGCAGAATAATCTATGGTAAGAGGGCACTGGAGAAAAGCTTCACCGGAAAAAGCTACAATACCGACTCTATCACCCTGGAGTTTTAATATTAAATCTTTTATAGCAAGTTTAACTCTATCCAGTCTGGACGGTTTTATATCTTCTGCATTCATGCTGTTAGAGACATCAATAGCAAGTATGATATCAATACCCTTCTGAGTAACAAGCTCTTCTTTTATACCGTACTGAGGTCTTGCAAGGGCTATGATAAGACACACCATACCGAGAATTATAATTGAAGCCTTTATATATTGCCTGCGAAAACTCACAGAATAAGTGAGCTTTTCTATTATACCCTTTCTGGCAAACTCATAAAGGGCTTTCTTTTTCCTGGCAAAAGCAAAAAGGAAAAAAATCATGACTACCGGCATAAAAAGCAACAGTTCAAAATAGTTAAAAGCTGCCCACCGCATTAGAGAGTTCTCCTTTCTTATACAGTGACCGGTGACCAGTTACCAGTTAGCAGTTACCAGTTACCAGTTACCACTCACGGAATTTTCATAAATCTTGTATTTGCAAGCAATACTTCAAGTAAGATAAGGAAAAAAGCTATAACAACAGGTTTCGTAAAAAGTTCCCTGTACCTGGTATATTGTTTTGATTTAAAATCACTTTTTTCCATATCTCCTATTATTTTATATATTTCTCTTAATTTTTCTTCATCTGTGGCACGGAAAAATTTGCCTCCTGTTATATCTGCAATCTTTCTTAAACTCTCTTCATCGAGCCTTGTAAGCATAATAGATCCATCGGGATTACGGGCATATTGTCTGCCGAACATACCATTGTCTATCGGGATGGGTGCTCCACCTTCCTGTCCGACACCTATGGTATAAATCTTTATACCGAGAGCCTGAGCTATCTTTGCGGCAGTTATGGGATCAACCTGTCCCCTGTTATTCTCACCGTCTGTGAGTAATATTATAATTCTTGTTCTGGCAGTGCTGTCTTTTAATCTATTAACGGCAGACACAATACCCATACCTATGGCAGTACCGTCATCGGCCATTCCTATTTCCAGTTTATCCATAAAATCATAAAGTATATTGTAATCCAGTGTTGGAGGGCAGAGAGAATAGGCATATCCTGCAAAAACTACCAGGCCTATACGATCATTTGCTCTCCCTCTGATAAAATCCTTTACTACCTGCCTGGCTGCTTCAATTCTGTTCGGATGTATATCTTCTGCATACATACTGCCTGATACGTCTACAGCAAGTTCAATATCTATACCCTGAGTCAGTATGTCTTCATAGGTTCTGCCGAACTGAGGTCTCGCAATTGCTATAATAATCAGTACAAGTGCTATCATACGCAATACAAACATGGAATGACGGGCATGCTGCCATGGTGAAGGGCCTATCTGTTTTAAAATGGAAAGACTCGAATATCTGACAGTGCCCCTTTTGCTTCTCGTAAAATAGTAAAATATAAGGAAAGGCACTATTAATAACAATAATAAATATTCAGGACTGGCAAAACGTACTGTCATTATTTTACCTCCACCGGTTCAGAAGAAACGTCTTCTTTTGAAGACGAAACCTCTTCTTTTGACGTTGTTTCATCTATAAAATTCCTGGATTTAAGAACATGGCCGTTACACTCTGCATTCGAAGGTATTAACTTTGCAAATTTAACAAGATCGAAATCAGAGAGAAGAGCCTTCAGGTTATTAACACAGGTTATATCTTTCTGTCTCATCTGATAAATAATCTCATCTGTAGTTTTTTCAAAGGTCATAATGGTAAATCGTCTTTCTACATAACGGCGAACTATATCGGAAAGTGCTATATAAAAATCTTTTATCTTTCCTTCGTGCAATAAATTTAATTTAATAAGTTCATCAATAGATTTATGAGCTTCTTCTTCAGGAGGAAGCAGTGGAAGAGATTCCTCTTTATGAGATTTTTTCACGACATATTTTCTGTAAAGGAAGTAAGATATTACAATCAGTACAAGCAAAATCAACATTATTAATCCTGCTGTATATAAAAAACGGTAAGGCACAGGTGTTTTAAATACCTGGGGAGCTTTTATAGGCCTTATATCATTTGCATCTTCAGGTAAAACACTTTTTACTTTGATTTTTATAGCTTTTTCAGTATTCCTGCTTTCTTCCTTCCCGTTGATAACATACTTAAATATGACAGGTGCAAGTTCAAAATCTCCTGTTTCATAAATAGAAATTTTATAGATATAATTCCTTATAATCATTCCCTCTTCTTCAGATTCTGCTTTTGAATATTCAAGTAACTCAAAAGGGGCTACTTTAAGGCCTTTTTCAGGGAAAACAGGTTTTATATTTTTATCGGATTTAACTGTAATGGTATATTCTATTACATCACCTGCAGTAATCTCCGGTTTGTCTACTTTAGCACTTATATCTACACCGGAAGCCACAGAGGGAAGTAATGTGATATAAATAAAGAGAATGAATATAATGTATAATCTTGACGCGTAACGCGTAACGCGTGACGCGTAAGTCCACACACTGGTCACTGCTCACCACTCACCTTTAATAGTAATACGTTATATTATGATATATTTGAATATCTCACTGGTCACTGGTCACTGGTCACTGGTCACTGATCACTGCTCACTGTTTCCTGGCCCTTTTTCTGAAAAAATTCACCAGTGACTTAATATATGGCTCATCTGTCCTTATTTCTATTGCATCTATTCTGTTATCTGCAAAAATATTCTCTTTTTCAAGTTCTGCTTTTTCACTCATTCTTTTAAATTTCTCTATAATATGGGAAGAATAAGTATCAACCAGAAGAGTTTCTCCTGTTTCAGCATCTTCAAGTTCTATAAAACCTATGGAAGGAAGTTCTCCTTCCCTGGGATCTGTTATATCAATGGCAATAACATCATGCCGTCTTCCTGCAACCCTTAACGATGGTTCATAACCTTTTGCAATAAAATCTGAAACCAGGAACACTACAGAACTTCTCTTTGTAACTTTCGAGAGAAAATCCAGAGCTACAGAGAGATTGGTTCCCCTGCTTTCAGGTTTGAAATAAAATAATTCTCTTATAACCCTCAGTACATGAGTTCTCCCTTTTTTAGGAGCTATATATTTTTCAATCTTATCTGTAAAGATTATAAGACCAACTCTGTCACTGTTTTTAATTGCGGAAAAAGCAAGAACAGAACATATTTCTATTGCCAGTTCGCCTTTCATTCTGTCAACAGAGCCGAAAGAACCTGAATTACTGGCATCTACAAGAAATATAACTGTCAGTTCTCTCTCTTCCATAAATTTCTTTACATAGGGAGTCTGAAGCCTGGCAGTAACATTCCAGTCAATAAAACGCATATCATCTCCGTAGGTATATTCTCTAACATCAGAAAATTCCATACCACGGCCTTTAAATACGCTCTTATATTCACCGCAGAAAAGTGTATTTACAAGGTTCTTAGTTTTTATTTCCAGCCTTTTTATTTTCTTTATTAATTCTTTTGGTATCATAATTCGATAATACAGGGGGAAATATCCCCCTGTATTATTTAAGGCACCTCTATCGTATCAAAAATCTTCTTTACTATTTCTTCAGAGGTAATATCCTCTGCTTCTGCTTCATAGGTAAGAATAATTCTATGACGCATTACATCAAATCCGACAGCCTTTACATCTGCAGGGGTAACATAGCCCCTTCTTTTAATAAATGCATAGGCTTTTGACGCAAGGGCAAGATTAATAGTGGCACGCGGTGATGCACCGTATTCAACGAGTTCCTTTATCTTAAGACCATATCTTTCAGGATCTCTTGTGGCTATAACTATATCCACTATATAATCCTTTATCTTTTCATCCATATATACACGGGACACAATGTCCCTGGCTCTTATAATATCTTCAGGTGTAATTATCTGTTTAACAGAAAGATTATTACCTTCTACCATACGATCCATAATTTTTCGTTCTTCATTTCTATCAGGATAATCAATATGTAACTTCAACATAAATCTGTCTACCTGTGCTTCAGGTAACGGATAGGTGCCTTCCTGTTCTATAGGGTTTTGAGTGGCAAGAACAAGGAATGGATCCTGCAGTCTGTATGTTTCAGTACCTATTGTAACCTGTCTTTCCTGCATGGCTTCAAGAAGAGCACTCTGCACTTTAGGCGGTGCCCTGTTAATTTCATCTGCAAGAACTATATTTGTAAAAATAGGCCCTTTATGAGGAGAAAATTCACCACTTTTAGGATTATAAATCATAGTGCCTATCAAATCGGCAGGAAGCAAATCAGGTGTAAACTGAACTCTCTGAAAATCAGCCTTCACGGTATCTGCCATGGTTTTTACCGTTAAGGTTTTGGCAAGCCCCGGAACACCTTCAAGAAGAACATGGCCATTTGTCAGAAGACCTATAAGAAGTCTTTCTACCATATAATTTTGCCCGACAATAACATGGCCAATCTCTTCAAAGAGTGAATCTACAAATTTACTCTTCCCGGCAATTTCCTCATTAAGAGCATTAATGTCAGTAACAGGCTTTGTTTCTGTGCTCATTAAGACAACTACCTTTCTTTTATAATCTTTACTATGAAGATATTAACACAAAAGATATTAAATTAAAATTAAAAAATTATTATTTTTTTCTAATCTTTGGAGAGTGAGTCATGAAAAGTAATGTAGGGGAAGTTTAACTAAATGCCCTGGGATTAAGAACCTATCCGAAAAGTCGCTCCATACCTTTCCACTGCCAGGCTCTTCCGAAAAATCTATAATCCTCCTGAAAGGAAATCTATTTTTACAGACATTTACTATCTTGCCTCTGTTTAATTTACAACTGGCTGTTAATACGGTATATATTTTTCTCCAGAACCTGGCAGCGGAAAGGATGTGAAAAAAATATTACTTTTCGGATAGGCTCTAAATACTCATTACGCATCATCCATCACGAACCACCCGTTACCGGTGATTATAATAAAAATATCTAAACTAATCAGGGGTACGGTTTCCCTGAACCGTACCCCTGATTAGACAACACGCGTTACGCGTCACGCGTAACGACTAAAATAAATTATAACCTATAGCTGTACCAAGCATACCGGCACCCATCGTAAGGGCGCCCATACCGAGTCCCATACCCATCATACCATAACCCATACCATACCCCATACCGAGTCCCATACCCATCATACCATAACCCATACCGAGACCCATACCATAGCCCATCATCGGATAACCCATACCATAACCCATCATCGGATAACCCATACCATAACCCAGGCCTCCGGCCATCATACCTGCACCGAGGAAGCTACTGAGAGTATAAGCAGCAGGACTCATTCCATTGTAGGAAAATTGCGGAGTCATAAGGGCCGGACTGTATTGAGTTGCATAGGAATATCCATTAGAACTGTAGTCAGGCGCCATGCCACCTACCGTAAGATTAGGACAATCATTGGCAAATGGAGTATAGGCAAGGGATCTGTCAGGAGTAAGATAGGTTGAACCTGACCTCATATAAGGAGGTTTTTGCTGATTGACTGTTTGAGCCTGTGTTGCGTAATTATTTCCTGTAACAGATCTTCCGTCAGTGCCTGCCATAGCCACATTTCCCTGTTTATCTAAAAACATGCTGGAACCACTGGAAGAATAAGAATTTACAGTTCCGTCACCGTTATAAACTGATTTTATCTGTTCACCGGTACGTAAATCTTCCGATACAACCTGTTTATTACTTCCGTCTTTTCCGGATACAATCTGATGTCTTTTCCCGTCTCCTGCAGTATAGACTTCACTTAATTTATCTCCGCCGGGAAGTTCATACGTATTAATTGTATCGGCAGGTTTTAAATTAGCTGAAATCACAGGATCAGCCGTTATCTGTCTGGCTCCGGAAGGGATATCGCGCCAGAAACTTTCTTTCACTTCCTGCTCCTGAGGATTTTCCTGGTATTTCTCTATAAGCTGTTCTCCTTTAAAGATCATGACAGAACCGTCAGAAGTCTCCACTTTACTTGTTCCGTCGTCCATAAAGGTAGTTTTTGCCTCATTACCTTCTTTATCTACCGTTACGCCGCTCAGGAGATTTCCCGATTTATCATAAATTACCTGGTTTCTCGTTCCGTCTCCTCTTTCTATATCATTAAATATACTTCCATCTTTTGTTTTATATGCATAAATCTTATCATTTTTCCCAAGAGTCTTCATAAGTTCCGCAGTTGGTATGGAAGGAGTAGAACCTTCCGGCGGCGCACTTAAAAAGGACTTCCTGGGTTTATTCTCAAAAGGGGGGGGCTGTACAACGCCTCCCTGATTCTGGCCGTAATTTGGAATCTGCTGTGGCATAGGCACAGGCTTGGGAACATATACAGGATATTCAGGTGTTCCTATATGCGGGAAAACAGTTACTGCATTCTTCCCGTCTCCAAGTCCTGCACTATAGGCTTTCTGCCACTGTTCGTCAGCAGGAAGATTATTAAATGGCGCATGAGTCGGCAGAGTTCCTTCGCCGAAACCAAATACATAACCGTTCCTCCAGGAAGATCTTTCGTTCAGAAACTTTTCCATCCATGCCACACCGTCAGTGCCAAGAGGCGGCGGAGGGCCAGGAGCAGGGGGCGGAGCAGGCGGAGCAGGCGGATACCACCATGGATTATTCTGCCACGGACAATCATCGTCTTTTCCGTATGGATTATGATGAGACGGCATTGCTACCTGTTTTGAATAAACTTCTACAGTAGAAGTCACATCGTTTCCTATAACAGTATCATTTATATGCCATATTTTGGTAAATCCATTTTCATCAGGAGGAGGATACATAACTGTTTTGTATACATCTGCATCTTCACCTTTAAATCTTTCAATCTTACCCATCCAGTAAGATCCCACAGGGCCTCCGCCGCCTGTTATGGAAATACAGTTGTCATCTACAGGGGAGGAATTATAAGAATAAACAGAATGGAACCCGTTGTCCTCCTGACTGATAGACAGCACTTTATGATTGCTTCCGTCAAAAAGACTTCCTTCAGGTATCTCTGAAGTTGTGGGTTGCGCCATATTATCTACAAGAATAGTAACACCTCTGTCATCTTCATACATATGACATGGAGCAGTGAGACCATATTTAAATTTAGCGTTAAGTTGAATTACCTCCGCATCGGTAAGAAGACGATTTTTATAAGTAGCCTGACTTGTATTGGAACTTACCGGTTCATTTTCATGCAACGTTGCCAGAATACCGGCACCGATATTATTTTCATCGGGCTTATGGCCGCCACATTTACTTGCCTCCGATTTCTCCCTGGCACCCTGTAACAGTGCGGCTACCTGATCCGAAGAGAGGCCCAGAACCTGCTGTAACACTGCAGACTTCTGTGCATCACTCAGACTGTTCAGACTTACTGCACCATAATTGCTTTCAAGATTTTCCTTCTTTCCGCTGTCATCCCTCATGACAGACTGACCTGTATGTTCTTTTACACTTTCCGAAGATTTCGGTTCACCATAGTTTTCAGCAAGATGTTTCCTGTGTTTTTCAGTCCTTGTTCCTGAAGGAGTCTCGTCTGCCGGAGTTTCTTCCTCTACTGTCTGGCTTGCCAGTAGTGCCGCACTGCTTATGTCTGATTTTTCTCCTGTATCAACCAGTTCTTTCTTCTGTCCTGCAAGTTTTGTATGGCCTGCCTGTCCTGTATGAATGGCAGATTTACGGGCAACCTTACTTTTACCCTGAGGACTGAACTGAGTCTGCATATGACTTGTATCAATCGATTTCATAATATACGTCCTTTCTTTTGAAAGATATTATAATCTATTGTTAATAATAGTAGATTTCTCATCAAAAAGCAATCATAATTGTGTAACAATTTTGTTAACATTTAGACAGGGATTGGGGGATTCTGGGGATGGGCAGGATTTTTTTAATTGTTACATATTGACCTATTCAGTTTCTTGGTTTATTATATAAATCTGGAGCGATTCTGAGTGTTATTTTATAATATAAAGTAACTGCAGGTATTGATAAAAAAGCCTGTAAATCCTCTCAAAATCCTGTAAATCCCTGTTAATGAATAAAAAAAATAAAATAATTACAATAACCATTATAATTTTAACAGTAATAATCTTTTCTGTAATAAAATTAACATCAAAACCTCTTACTACAGTATACCCGGAGGAAAAAGATATACTTCAGAGTATTGCTGCCACAGGAAAAGTTTATCCTGTAAAAGAAACAATTATAAGCAGCGAAATAACAGGAATAATAAGAGAAATACCAAAAGATAAAGGAGCCACAGTATCAAAAGGAGAAATAGTCTTAACTCTTAAAGATGAACAGTACAGAGCAGAAGTTGAACAGGCGGAAGGAAATCTCTCATCGGCAGAAGCAAATCTGGAGAAAATCCTGAGAGGGACGGAAAAAGAAATCATAGAGACTTCAAGAGCAAATCTTGCTGCAACAGAAGCGAAACTGTCAGGGGCAAAAAACGATCTTACCATTTCGGAAACTTATAATAAAAGAAATACAGAACTTCAGGAAAAACTTTCTTCAGCCATTTCAAACAGAGATTCCGCCCTGGCAAGAGTTAAACTTTTAGAGGCAAAATATGAAGATCTGCTCAACGGTCCGAGGAAAGAAGAAATAGAAAGAGTCAGAGCATCGGTAGAAAAAGCAAAGGCAAATCTATTACAGAGCAAATCCGATCTTGACAGAGCGGAAAGACTTTATAATGACGGAGTAATACCAGAACAGCAGCTTGAAATAGCCGGAACAAATTATAAAAATTCACAGAAAAGCCTTGAAGAAATGGAAGCAACATTAGACCTCCTTTTGAACAGTCCTACTAAAGAAGAAAAAGAAGAAGCGGAAGCTGCACTGCAGGAAGGGAAATTCATTCTTAAAGGTGCGGAAGAAAATCTTAATATTACGGAACAGGCCTGTAAAGATAATCTCAAGGCTATAGAGCAGTTAAATAATTCAAAAACCGGCTATGATGTAGCACTGCAAAATAAAAAAGCAGGAGAAAAAGAACTTCAGAGATTGATAAATCAGCCTCTTTCCGAAGATATAAAACTGGCGGAAGGAAAGGTAAAAGAAGCAAGAGCAGCTCTCAGAGGGGCAAAAGCCCGTATGAAATTTACAGTCCTTACCTCCCCTATAGACGGAGTAATTCTGGAAAAAAATGTCAATCCCGGCCAGGGAATAACGCCCGGAACTCCACTTCTGAGAATTGCCAGTAAGAAAGAACTGGAAGTAAGGGTGAATTTTGACGAAAAAAAACTTGCTTCCATAAAAACAGGACAGACTGCCTGTATTAACCTGGATGCCTACCCGGATACAACACTTGAAGGAAAAATCTATGAAATTGCCCCTTCTGTCAATTCAACGACAGGGACAGTAGAAATAAAAATAAAATTTCTTACCATACCTGAATATATAAAACCTGATATGACGGCAGACACAAATATTATAATCTATAAAAAAGATAGATGTCTTACCGTTCCCAGAAGCTGTGTATTCAAAGAAAATAATAAAAAATATGTTTTTATTCTGAACAGAGGGAAACAGGAAAAAAGAGAAGTAATAACAGGTGCCACAGGCAGTGATTATATAGAAATCAGGGAAGGTATAAAGGTAACGGATCAAATTATAATTAAAGATAGGATGTAAAATCGTAATGAGTAATGCGTGACGCGTAATGAGTAGCTCTCTTACGCGTGACGCGTCACGCGTTACGCGTCACGCCATAATGCCATACGAAATTCTTATTGCCATAAGACATTTACGTTCCGGCGGCCTTCAGACTATTCTTATAATAGGAGGAGCCACTATAGGTGTTGCCATGTTTATTGTAATTTCTGCTTTATTAAACGGCTCAAAGGCAGAGATAATAAAAAAAGTCACAGGCACAGGGGCCCATATAATTATAAAAGAAGAGGACAGAGAACCTAAAACACTGGAAGAAATAAACTTAAACAAAATAAAATCAGGGACTTTACTTTTTACGGATCAGGAAAAGGTTTCCCAGAGAAAAGCAAAGATATCTTCATGGCCGCTGCTTAAAGAACAGTTATTCAAAATAGATAAAAACATAGACTTCCTCTCTCCGAAAGCAAGCGGTCAGTGTTTTATATCGAGAGGAGAAAAGACAATGAGTATTCTCCTTGACGGAGTAATACCCGACATGGCAGACAAAGTTGTAAATATCTCGTCAAAAGTAAAAGAAGGTTCATTCCTTTCTCTCGGTAATGATCAGATAGTTATAGGCAAAAAACTTGCAAAAGATCTGGGAGTAACGTTAAAAGACAGGGTTCGTATTTTATCTCCTGAAGGTATAGGGAGAACCTGTCAGGTAAGCGGAATATTTTCTATGGGTGCAGGAAGTATGGACGAAGGTTATGCTATTACTACACTGGACAGTGCGCAGCAGATCTTTAAACTGGATAATGATATAATAAGTCTTGAAATACATCTGAAAGATATATATTCTGCCGATGAAGTGGCAAAAAAAATCAAAGCTCAGACAGAATATAAGGCAGAAAGCTGGATGAGTACAAACTCGGGCCTCATGCAGGCAATAAAAGCACAGGATAACACCGGGTATTTGATTAAATATTTCTCCATGGTCATAGTTGCTCTGGCAATAGCCAGTGTACTTGTCGTATCTGTCATTGAAAAATCAAAAGATATAGGCATACTTAAAGCCATGGGAGCCACCAATAGAAGCATAGTCAGAATTTTTCTCATAGAAGGGCTTATTGTAGGCCTTATTGGTGCCATTGTAGGAACATCAATAGGGCTCTGTATGGCCTACGGTCTGAAACAATGTTCCACGGAAATAGAATTCGAAGGCTCTACTTACAGTTCTTACCCCATGGAATTCAGTTTTTACGATATAATCACCGCCATGGTTACTTCCATTATGACAGGTTTACTCGGAGCCATATTCCCTGCAAGAAGAGCATCGAAGATGGATGTTGTAGTGTGTCTGAAGCTTATAGGGTAAACTGGCTTAAAGGGAAAGGAATTTTTTGATATGAGTAGCCATGTAATAGAAACAGTAAATCTTACAAAAACTTATCCGGGAATAGTTCCCGTCACAGTCCTGAAAGGAATTGACCTGACAGTAAAAGCAGGGGAACTTGCTGCCATAGTAGGTGCATCAGGGTCAGGAAAAAGTACTTTATTGAATATGCTCGGAGCGCTCGACAGGCCTACTGAAGGAAAAATTTTTATAGACGGCACAGATATAAGCACATTAAACAATAATGATGTGGCCCACCTGAGGAATAAAACAATAGGTTTCGTATTTCAATTTCATTACCTTCTGGCAGAGTTTTCTGCCCTTGAGAATGCCCTTTTCCCTTCCATGATAAGCAGGGGTAAGATTATAAAAGAAGACAGAGAAAAAATGGCGCAGATTCTAACAGACATGGGACTGGGGAAAAGACTGAACAACAGGCCTACGGAACTTTCGGGAGGAGAACAGCAGAGAGTGGCCATAGCAAGAGCTCTTTCCAATTCTCCAAAGATTGTTCTTGCAGACGAACCTACGGGAAATCTGGATACCCAGAATACACAGATGATTTTCAACATTCTCCGTGATTTAAACCTGAAATATAATATAACCTTTCTTCTCGTAACTCATGATCAAAATCTGGCAAAACAGATGAATAGAATCATTACCATAAAAGACGGAGAAATACTTCACGAAAGAGATTTAACTCATACAGGCCAGATTATTGAAGATTAAAACAATGTTCCCTGTTCCGGTTTACTTTCCCTGAGCGTATCTTCAAACTCTTCGCCCTTTATTATCTTCACGCCGAGTGATATTGCTTTATCCAGTTTACTTCCGGGGTCTTCGCCTACTAGAAGGAAATCTGTTTTCTTGCTTACAGATGAGCCGACTTTGCCTCCTCTTTCTTCTATTATGGCTTTGGCCTCATTACGTGACATAGTGGGAAGGGTTCCTGTAATAACAAACTGCTTCCCTGACCATATTTGATTGCCCCTTTCAGGCTTTTCCTGTTTCTCTTCATAAACCTTTACACCGGCTCTTTTAAGAGTGTCTATTAGAAGAAGGTTTTCCTTCCGGGAGAAAAATTCCACAACAGTGCCTGCCACTTTCGGGCCTATTTCATGAATATTCAAAAGTTCTTCCACTGTTACTTCAGACAATTCTTCAAGGGAAGAATAATGTTCTGCAAGGATCTGTGCCACATGTTCACCGGCATGTCTTATGCCAAGGGCGTATATGAGTCTTTTCAGAGGTCTGTCTTTTGAAGATTCTATAGCATTTAAAAGGTTTCGGGCAGATTTTTCTCCCATACCTTCAAGAGAAGAAAGTTCTTCCATCTTCAATGAATAAAGGTCGGAAACATCTTTTTTTATAAGACCTTCTTCTATTAACTGTTCTACTCTCGATTTGCCGAGACCTTCAATATCCATGGCATCACGGGACGCATAATGACATATATTTCTCTCAAGTCTCGCAAAACAGTTACTGTTTGTACACCTTGCCACTGATTCTCCTGCAGGTTTTTCTACAGGTGCTGAACATCTGGGGCATATTGAAGGCATAACAAATTCTTTTTCTTTTCCCGTTCTTTCTTCTTTAATGACCTTCACCACTTCGGGAATAATCTTTCCTGCCTTGTGCACAACAACTCTGTCACCTATGAGAATATCTTTTCTTCTTATTTCATCTTCATTGTGAAGGGTAGCTCTGCTCACAACAGAGCCGTCTATTTCTACGGGCTCAAGGTGTGCCACAGGAGTCAGAGCACCTGTTCTGCCGATATAAACCTGAATATCATTTATTACAGTGGTAGCTTCTATGGCAGGAAATTTATATGCTATGGCCCACCGGGGGCTTCTGCTCACGGCACCCAGTGTTTCCTGTTCCGAATAAGAGGAAACTTTTACTACCATACCGTCTGCTTCATAGGGAAACTCATTTTTTCTGTCTCTCCATTCAAAGCAATATTTTATTACTTCTTCAATACCATGGCAGAGTTTGCAGTATTGCACTACTTTAAAGCCAAGATGTTTTAAAAATGAAATCATCTCATAATGGGATTTTATAGAAGGAGAAGGAGGAGTTATTATGCCGGCATAAATAAATATATCCAGGGGCCGTCCGGCGGTAACCTTCGGATCTAACTGTCTTAAAGAGCCTGCCGCTGCGTTCCTGGGATTGGCAAAAGGCTGTTCCCCTTTTTCCAGACGTTTTTTATTCAGTTCACTGAAATCTTCCAAACATATCAAAACCTCTCCCCTGACCTCCAGGTATTCGGGACAATCTTCACTGTCTATTATAAGAGGTATGGACTTTATGGTTTTTAAATTCTGTGTTATATCCTCTCCCCGCAGTCCGTCCCCCCTGGTGGCACCTCTTATGAATCGGCCATGTTCATATATAATAGAAGCAGATAATCCGTCAACCTTGGGTTCCACTGCATATTCTATATTATCTTTACCAAGTAGTTTTCTCACCCTCTGATCGAAGGCAAGTAAATCTCCTTCATCAAATGCATTTGCAATACTCAACATGGGAGTGGCATGTTCTACGGTTCCGAACTCTTCGAGAGGTTTATCTCCTACTCTTTGAGAGGGAGAATCTTCTGTTACAAGCTCCGGATAGGCACTTTCAATTTCAAGAAGTTCTCTCATGAGATTATCATATTCCCTGTCGGAAATATGAGGATCATCCAGAACATAATAGCGATAATTGTGATATCTCAACTGTTTTTTTAATTCTTCCAGTCTTTCTGTTATTTTTTTATCCATAAAAATTTACTCCTTTTTGTTGCGTGATGAGTAATGCGTGATGCGTGATGCGTGATGCGTATCTAATCCCAGGGCGTTTAGTTAAACGCCCCTACCTCACTATTCACTGGTCACTGGTCACTGGTCACTGGTCACTGCTTATTTGCTCACCAGACTCTTTGCCTCAACCTTCTTCATGCCTGCTGCCTGGAAGGAAACCAGAAGTATCTGTTCAGGCCCCGGCGGGCCTATTATATTCATCACATTTCCTTTTCCGAATTCTTTATGTTTTACCATATCACCTTTTCTGTAAAAGGTTAATTTAGAAGAAGCTTTCTGATTTTTTGTCAGCACCTCCGGTTTTACCGTTTTCACTTCAGAAAACTCCCTTCTGGAAGGTTTTGACACAAAAAGATCTTTATCTTCTACTTTTCTTTCTACATAACCTGCTATGTCATTTAAAAATCTCGAAGGCTCATTGTATTCCGCACCTGTACCATAGACAGTTCTCCGCCAGGCATAGGAAAGATAAAGATCTTCCATTGCCCTTGTAAGAGCCACATAGGCAAGACGCCTTTCTTCTTCTATATCTTTCTCTGCCCCTGTATTTATCGATCTTCCATGAGGGAAAATACCTTCTTCAAGTCCTGTAACAAAGACTACAGGGTATTCAAGGCCTTTTGCACTGTGGACCGTCATAAGAGTTATACTCTCTTTTGTATCTTCCATCATATCTACATCAGAAGCAAGAGAAGTTGTTGCAAGGAATTCATCAATACCGGAGCCGGGATAATTATATTCAAATTCCTGGGAAACCTTCAGGAGTTCTTCAAGATTTTCTATTCTTGTTATTGCTTCCACACTGTTCTGGTCCTGTAAACTCTTTATGTAACCTGACCGCTTCATAACCTCTTCTACGAGCCTGGAAATACTCTCTTCTTCCATTATTTTATGAAGGTCTGTCATAAAATCCATAAAGTCACTTATTGCATTCAAAGCTTTAGGAGGAATTTTTCTCTCTTTTAAAATCTCTCTGTCTTTTAAAATTTCAAAGAGGCTTATCTCTTTTTCCACTGCAAATTCCTCAATTTTATCCAGACTTTTATCACCTATACCTCTCGGCGGGACATTTATTATTCTCTTTAAAGATATGGAGTCAGAAGGGTTCCATAGAACTCTCACATAGGCGAGTATATCTTTTATTTCCTTTCTGTCATAAAATTTAAGTCCTCCTACAATCTGATAAGGAAGGCCTTCTGCCATAAGGGCTTCTTCTAAGACTCTGGACTGGGCATTTGTTCTGTAGAGGATAACAAAATCGGAGAATTTTCTGTGTTCTTTTGTAGATAATTCTTTTATCTTATCTATTACAAAAAGAGCTTCGTCTCTCTCATCTACAGCTTCCTGACAGAAAGGTTTTTTACCTTCGTCTTTTCTGGTCCATAATTCTTTGTCTCTTCTTCTCTGATTTTTTTTCACAAGCTCATTTGCCGCATCAAGAATACTCTGGGTGGAACGGTAATTCTGCTGGAGTTTTATAACACGGGCTTCATGAAAATCTTTCTCGAAATTAAGTATTATATCCATATTCGCCCCTCTGAAGGCATAAATACTCTGATCTTCGTCTCCAACTACAAAAAGATTTCTCCTTTTAGCTGCAAGGTTTTTTATGAGGCGATACTGGGCATTGTTTATATCCTGATATTCATCTATAAGGATATAGTGGAACAGTCTCTGATATTTCTCAAGGACTTCCGGGTGTTTTTCAAAAAGGGTTACTACAAAAAATATAAGATCGTCAAAGTCAAGAGCATTGTTCTGTTTCAGCTTTTTCTGATATATGGTATAAATATCGGCAACTCTGTCTGAATACTGGGGACAGTAATGATTTACATAATTTTCAGGTGTAACAAGATCATTTTTTGCTTTGCTTATTTTACTCATGACAACCTGATAGGGCAGAATCTTCTCATTTATATTCATTTCCTTCATAGTTTCTCTTATTAACGTCTTCTGTTCTGAAGTATCGAAAATAACAAAATTAGATGTGAGATTCAGCTTTTCTATTTCCCGTCTGAGTATTCTAACACATGACGAATGAAAAGTACTTATCCAGAGAGCTTGATTATCAAAGCCGAGAAGAGAAACAATTCTTTCCCTCATCTCCCTTGCTGCTTTATTGGTAAAAGTAACGGCAAGGATATTATAAGGTTCAACCCTTTTTTCTTTAATCAAATAGGCAACCCTGTGACTCAGCACCCTGGTTTTTCCGCTCCCTGCTCCCGCTATGACAAGAACAGGGCCGTCTAAATGTAACACAGCTTCCTTTTGCTGGGGATTTAAATTTTCTAATAAATTCATAATACACTCCTTATTACAGTGATCAGTGACCAGTGACCAGTGACCAGTGTTAAATATTTTTATATCGTGAGTAATGATTTACAACAATTCTCCCAGGGCAGCAATAATTTCATCGGACGTTTCTTTAAAATCCTTTATTATAAGCTGCCTGTATGATACATCCCAGGGCGTCCATTCCTGGCGGCACAGTTCATAAATATCTTTCGGATAAAGCACTACGGAAGGTACCTTCCAGGAAGAAGCAAGATGGACAGCACCGCTGTCAATCGAAATCACAGCAGACATGTATTTCATATATGACATCCACATCTGAAGAGGTATATCTCCTTTTACTGTCACTCCTTCTATATCATTAAATATTTTCTGTAATGCCTTACCATCCTTTTCTTCTTTTTCACCGAAGGTAATAAATAATAAATAATCAGGAAATTTTTCTCTCAATTTCCGGGCAAGGATAGTAAAATTATCTGCATCCCAGCCTGCACTGTTATATCTGCAACATAAAGGTAAAGTTATTATACCTTTCTGGTCTTTAAAAGAAATAGATTTTAGATATTCTCTTCCCTCTGCTATGACAGACTCTGGAAGAGGTATTGAAATATCCCTGTTAAAATCCTTTATGCCAAGTATTTCCAGCAGCTTAAATCCCTTTTCTACTTCATGAATGATTTCTTCTTTTTTCAACAATCTTTCTTCCTGATTGAGAAGAAACATGCCGGTAAGACAGAAGGAAGCAAAAAATCCTGTCAGAATCCTGCTTTTTATAACTGTTCCAATTCTTACAGGAGAGCCTGTCTTAAAAGCTATTGTATAGGCTTCCGTAACGGGTGAAAAAACAAGAACAATATCAAAATGCCTGTCTTTCAGTTTTTTTATAATATCTCTTTTTCCTTTACACCATACAATTATTTCGTCTACAAGTCCCGTATCTGCCAGAAGAGAAGCGTTACAGGAGGAAAGAAGCGCTGTAATTTCCGCACCCTGATAATGCTCTTTAACAGTCTTTATCGCCGGTACAGTACATACAAGATCTCCAATTCTGTCGATTCTGATTACAAGAATTTTCCTTATAGACCTGCCTGAAGTGATATCTGCTGAAGTATCAGTACAGACATTTACAGGAGAACCTCTCACAAATCTCACGTTCTAACTTCCTCTGAGACTATCCATTATTTGCCTGTTTTCAGGATTGTGAGGATCAAGCCTCATAGCTTCCTTCAGTACATCTTTTGCTTTAGAAATGCTTCCAAGTTTACCGTAACTTACGGCAAGTTCTCTATAGATAAGAGGATCGTCAGGGTGTAATGTCAGGGCTTTCTTAAATTCTGTTATGGAATCACTGTCTTTACCGAGATACCTGTAAACTATACCTGTATGATAACATGCCTTCCAGTGATTCGGATTCATAGTGAGAGCTTTCTTCAAATATTTTAATGAATCTTTATAATCTGTTATATCACAGCAGGCAATACCGAGACAGACATAAACTTCAGGGTTACCGGGATCTATACTTACTGCTCTTTTACATACTTCCATACCCTTGTGGTAATAGGTCAATTCACGACAGGCATAAAAAAGATCAAAATAAGCAAGTATATTCATAGGATTTAATGCTATTGCTTTTTCAAACTGTTCAATTGCCGATTTACCATCTTTTCTTGCAAGATAAGTTTTTCCAAGCCATCTACAGGCCTCATCGGAAGCAGGATTGAGCTGTATAATTTTAAGGAACGTTCTTTCTGCGCCTGTGTAATCTTTTCTTTCCAGATTTGCTCTCCCTATATACATAATAAACTCGTGATTATTCGGTTCAAGTTCAAGGGCTCTATGGAAAAAATTAAGAGCCTGAGGATAATCTGCCAGTTCAAAATAGACACGGCCCATCATAAAATTAGCTCTCGAATTCCTTGTATCAAGCCTTATAGCCTGTTGAAATTCCTGACCTGCTTTCGTAAAAATCCCTTCCTTAAAATATTTCA